>DBFAWQ010000162.1:0-26966 GCA_048242115.1 Eggerthellaceae bacterium | reverse complement strand
CTCCCATAGCGGCGGCTCCAGTCAGAAATCCGCGACGCGAAACGCCAGGAGTGTTGTTCGTCATTGCTTCCCTCCTTGTTGCTGCTCGATTTTCGAGCATCGGTTTTCGACGCCGTCCCTGTGAACGCAGCCAGCATCCCGGCCGCCCGAGCCACGGCGCCCTCGACTCGGTTCATGAGGCGAATTCTGCCAGCGCTCCCCGCGAGCCGTCGCCCCCCACCAAGGGGCATTCCCGCCAAAAAAGTGATACCCCACCGTGGGGCATTCTGGGAATTCGCGAATGCCTGCCGCCGTCGAAGACGGTAGAATGCGCGTTAGAAAGAGAGGAGTCCCGTGGCCAATCGCATCTCATCCGCCCTCGCCGACCAAGGCAGCCTCGGATCCACTTTGCCTCCAACCTCGATCACCCTGCGATGCCTGGTGGCGCTTGTACTGATCATGTCATCGGGCTACGTCACCAACACGACGGTGTACGCGAGCATGGCTTCGTTCTTCGCTATCGGCCGCGAGATAGGCTCCCTCACCAACGCCCTCGCATTCGTGATTCTCGCCATCGTCGCCCTACGTCGTCCGTCGCTGTTGAATGGTCGAGTGATTACCCTCGGTGCCGTTGTGCTTATCGTCGCAGGGCACGCATGCTTAGGCGCAGGCGTCTACTTCCAGAGCCCGTTGCTCATGCTGGCGGGGCTTCTATGTCGGTCTGCGGGCTCGGCTTGGGTCACCACCCTGTTCTCCATAGCTCTTAGCATGGTTTCTACAGGTCGGAGCGTGCTGCTCGTCGCAGTGGGGAGCACGGTCCTCTCCGGCGTCGTCAGCTTCTTCACGCCCACCCACTTCCCCACTTCGGTTGCCTGCGTGCTTATGGCGCTATATATGCTTGTACCCCTTGGGTTGGTATGGAAGGTCGCCGAGCCGTCGCTCGCTTTCATTCGTCAAGGCAGAGGCATTGCCATACGCGATCTCAAAGAGTTCGTGCCCCTGGTGCCGCTTATCCTGTGCATGTTCTTCATGGCCATCGCCTCCGGGTACGCTATTGCCTTCAACCAGCAAAACGATGTACCCGTGGTCAACATCACGGGCGATGCCATAGTTACCGTCACCTTTATCGTAATGCTGATAAGCAGGACCCGAAAAAGCGAGGACCTGCTGTTCTCTTTGTCCGTCCTGCTGGTGGTAGCTGGATACCTGGTTGCCCCTTACGAGATAGCCTCCTCCGAGGGCTTTGCGAACGCACTGCTGTTCGCCGGGCGGGATTGCTTCTACCTGCTTCTGTGGGTTCTGCTTGCCTTTGTCGGACGGCGCAACCTCTTCATCCTGCTGCCCCTGGTCGGTCTCGTGCGAGCCGCAAGCAGCCTGGGCACCGACGTGGGAGCTACGGTCGGTCACGCAACGAACCTTCTTGCGGCCAGCAATCCGCACCTGGTGAGCATCTTCGCGAGTATCATGCTCTTCGCTTTCGTGGCCACCCTCTGGCTTGGATTTCGGCGGTTCAGCTTCACCGACGCCGTGAGCGAAGTGAGGTCGGCCACTCCTTCGGAAATCGAGGGAATCGGCAATCGTATCGATGCTGCTTGCCACATCCTCGGCAAGCAGCATGGGCTCACCCCGCGAGAAACGGAGATACTTACCCTGCTGGCCAAGGGGCGCGACGGCAAGTTCATTGCGGAGAAGTACGTCCTGTCCTATCAGACCGTCAAGACCCACATCAAGCACCTCTACGCGAAACTCGGCATCCACTCGCGCCAGGAGCTCATCAGCCTCACCGACCTCACCCTTGCCGAGATGTCGGCCGAGACAACCGAGACAGAGCGGACGGCGGATTAGGGGCAGTTCCGAGGGCTGGAAGCAACCCAACGATCCGGTCGGCCCACCAGGTCGGCTACCCTTCTCTGCGGCAGTCTCTCCCCCTCCACCCGTCAACCGCTGGCCCCAAGCAGGCCGCCCAATCGGCGGGTCGTGAGTTTTTCTGCACGAACGGGGGTGCGGGATTTTGCGAGATAGGCATGAAGTCGAAATGGGGAAACAAAGATGCACGATGCGCTACCCCCCGCCTTACTCTTTTTCGGTATTGGTAGCCGAATTGGAGGCGCATAGACTCTTCAGCAGAACGAGAGCAAGCGTACGGCAAGGACGGACCCATGGTCGCAGGCACGCAGACAACAGCCATTCGCGAGCGCTTCCCGCTGTTGCGCAACAAGCCGCAGCTGGCTTATCTGGACAGCGCGGCCACCACGCAGATACCTGACGAGGTGCTTTCCGCCGTGGACGCCTTCGAAACAGGGTGCCGGGCGAACATCCATCGGGGACTCTACCCGCTGGCTGAGGCGGCAACGGACGCCTACGAGCAGGCACGGCAGACGGTAGCGTCCTTCCTGGGAACCAGCGCGGAGAACATCGCGTTCACCAGCGGCGCCACGGCGGCCTTGAACCTGGCCGTGCAGGGCTGGGGGCTGCGGAATCTGAAGGCCGGTGACATGGTGGTCATCGACACGGCTAACCACCACAGCGCCATCGTCCCCTGGCAGATGCTGGCCGCACGGCTGGGGCTTGACCTGCGGTTCGTCCATCTGAACGCCGGCGGCTCCATGAACGCCCAGCACTGGCGGCGCCTGCTGGAGCGCGGGCCGAAAGCCGTGTGCCTCTGCCATGGTTCGAATGTAACGGGGCACAGCATCGATCTGGCGAAGGTGGCCCGGCAAGCCCGCGATGCGGGAGCCATCGTGTTCGCCGACGTCGCGCAATCCGTTCCCCACCAGGCGATTTCCCTGGACGACTCAGGCGCCGACTTCGCGGCGCTGTCGGCCCACAAGATGTACGGACCTTTCGGGATCGGTGCGCTGTATATGGGCGCCCGAGTGGCGGACGCCATCGAGCCCGTATGGGGAGGCGGCGGCATGATCAGCTCCGTCACCGAGCAGGGCTTTTCCGTGGAACAGGGCCCAGCGGCCTTCGAAGCGGGGACGCCGAACATCTCGGGGGCCGTGGGATTCGCCGCAGCCTGCGATTTCCTGGGAGCCCTTGACCGGGAGCGGGCCGCCCGCGCCTCCACCGAGCTGTGCAACCAGGTGCTGGACGTACTGGCATCCAATCCGCGCATCCGCGTGCTGGGCAGCACCGCGCCGGGCAGCCACGCCTCCATCGTCTCGTTCATCCACGACGGCATCCACCCCCACGACCTGGCGGATTCCCTGGGGCGTCGGCACGTCGCCGTCCGCGCGGGCCATCACTGCGCCATGCCGCTGCACCAGGCCCTGGGAGTGCCGGCCAGCGTGCGGGTGAGCTTCGGCGCCTATTCGACGGAGCGGGACGTGGAGCGGTTCGCCCGAGCGCTCCACCAGGCGGAAAGAGAGCTGCTATGAACGACGCGGTCCACGAGCTCTGCCAGAACGAGGCCCATCGCGGCACACTGGAAGCAGCCTCGGGGGGAAGCGGCGAGCGCATCGTGCAGGCCGAGGGCCGAAACCCGCTGTGCGGCGACGCCGTGACGTTCTACCTGCGCATCGCCCCGAAGCGCAGCGATTCGGCGCCCGTCGTCGCCCAAGCCGCCTGGGACGGCTACGCCTGCCTGCTATGCCGCGCGTCGGCCGAGGCTGCGGCGCGTCTGATAGAAGGGCAGCCGGTGGCGGAAGGTTGCGAACCGCCGCTTTCCCATGTGCTGCACGAATTGGGCGATATCCAGCCCAAACGGTTGCGCGAGCGCTGCGTGCGCCTGCCGCTTGACACCTGCAAGGAGGCCGTCCATGAGTATTTCCGTAGCCAAGACCGTTAGCGAATGGGTGCGCCAGGGCCGGGAGGTTGCCCTGGCCACCGTGGTGGACACCAGCGGATCGAGCCCGCGCGCCGTGGGGTCGGTCATGGCGGCAACTTCCGAAGGCGAGCTGTGCGGGTCGGTTTCCGCCGGGTGCGCCGAAGGGGCCGTCATCCAGGCTGCCCTCGACTGCCTGGACGCACGGCAGCCCTCTCTCGTCCGGTTCGACGCCGAGACGGCCGGCGAATGGGATGTGGCAGCACCTTGCGGAACCGGCGTGTCGGTGCTGGTGCAGCCCCTGGACGACGAGGTTCACTGCGAACTGCTGCGCCGTATGGAGACGGGAGAGTCCTACGAGTTCGCGCTGGTCATCGATGAGAACCACCCCATGTTCGGCTCGTGCGCCCTGTGGGTCGAAGACGACGGGAAGGACGCGGAAAACCGCTGCACGGTGCTGGGCTCGTGGATGGAGCAGACGCTTTTGGAAGAGGCCCGCGGCGTTTTGGACCGTATGGGGCAGCAAGCGTCCGACCGAAGCCAGCACCGGGGCACCGAGCCGTCGCTCTTCCATACCACAACCGATGGAAGCCAGCATCTGCGCACCAGCATCATGGGCGCCGAGACGCTGCTCATCCGGTCGGCGCCGCAGTGGACCGTAGTGTGCGTGGGAGCGGTGCACATCGCCGAGCACCTGATGCGCTTCGCCGGCGAGCTGGGCTACCGTACCGTGGTGGTGGATCCGCGTGGCGCCTTCGCGCTGCAAGAACGGTTCTCCCAGGCCAGCGCAGTGATTTCCCGCTGGCCCCAGGAGGCGTTCGCCGAGATGCCGCTCACCGCGCGCACATGCCTGTGCGCCCTCACCCACGACGAGAAGATCGACGTGCCCGCTCTGGCGGCGGCCCTGGAAAGCGACGCGGCCTACATCGGCTGCCTGGGCAGCTTCAAGACCCTCCGCGCGCGCAAAGCGGCATTGACAGCCGAGGGATTCGACGAGGCGGACTTCCAGCGCATCCGCGGGCCCATCGGCCTGTACATCGGCGGCAACACGCCCGCCGAGATCGCGTTGGGCATCATGTCCCAGATCCAAGCCGCCCGCTACGGCTGCCTGCGCCCCGGCGAGGTTGCCAGCGGCCACACCCTGGCGGACATTCCGGATGCTGAAACACTGGCCGCCGAAACAACGACCGGGCAATGCGCCGCTTCGTCGCCGGCGAAGGGCGCGTGACATCATGCGGATGAGCGCCTGGACCGACGACATCATCTCGTTCATGGAGGATGCCAACCGGTTCACCTCGTACTTCGACTACCTGGCCGCCATCGTGAAGGATCACACGCCGCCCATGGGGCACATCTGCGACGCGGGGTGCGGCATGGGGCAGCTGGCCCTGGCGCTGGCGCCCTTCGCCTCGGCAGTTGATGCGGTGGACACCTCGGCCGCCGCCACGGATTACGTAGGCCACCTGGCCCGACGCGAGGATGCCTCCAACGTGCGCGCCGTCCGCGCCGATATGCGCCTTCTACAGCCGGAAGCCCGCTACGACACCATGGCCTTCTGCCTGAGCGCATCGGTCGCGGACGCCCTGGCCATCGCGCGGCGCTGCTGCATCGGCAAGGTCGTGGTGGTGAACAAGATCCAGGCGAAGATGGACGCCTGTCGCGGGAACGGAAGCGAACCTTCCGGCGTCCGAGCGCGCAAGCCAGGCGCCGCTTTCGACGCCGCCGTCGCCCCCGCGGACGAGCGTACCGTGCGCCCCCTTGTCTACAACTTCGAGGAAACCTTGCTTGAACTGGCGCGACGGGGAATCTGCAGTGAGGGACGCGAGCTCTCCATCGACTACGGCCAGCCCTTCCGCACGCTGAAGGACGCCCAGCGCTACTTCGCCCTCTTCCGCACCCGGTCGTTCCCGGACGGCGTCACCACGGCCCAGCTGGCGCACCTGCTGGACGAAACCGGCAACGACGAATTCCCCTACTACCTGCCCATCCGCCGCCACCTAGCTGCCTACGTCCTAGACGCCGGCAGCCTGCAGGAAACGGCATAGCACGAAGGGTCGTCACCTACGGGCGCTTGGGGACAGCGCGAAAAATATGCTAGGGAAAAGCGCCCGTTCCTTTGGTATATAATTCAACGACGTTGCCCATTAGCCGAACCAAGCGAGGCTCTTATCTTCCATATCGATAAAAAGACGCTCGTTTCCTTGGCGCCGGTAGTCTTCGGCCTCGCAACATTTCGTGCGTGGACCACCCTGCTGTTTCACGATGTGAACGTGAATTTCTCGCAGACATCGTCCACGTATCTCGAATCCCCCCAGTACCTTACGCTCGAGTTCGCAACGCTTGTGACGTTCTGCATCATTCTGTTTCTCTCGGCCCTTTCGCGCTACGATATCAAAGCGAGACATCTCTGGGTCATCACCGTCCTCGTCATCGCTGCTTCCGTAGCGCTTCCCATCGACACGCACATCATGCCGCTCCCGGATGTGCTAACGTACGGAACATCGGTATGCATCGGCATCGCGCTAGGGGTGTACCTCGTCTTGTGGGGCATCGCGCTCATGCGCTTCCCAAGAAACGCCATTATCGTCAGTGTTCTGGCAGGCATGGTTCTTGACCGCTTGCTTTACTTCGTGGGAATCTTGCTTCCCTGGCAAGCACTTTTCGTAGTCGACCTGCTCCTTCCCCTATGCACGATGCTTTGCTGGACCGCTAACCAGAAACAGGCTGATCGGCTCGTGGTGGCGCCTTCTCCCGTTCCCGTCGATAAAACGTCGCTGCGCCGCATTCCGTGGGCCATGCTCGCAATCCTTTCGATTTGTCAGACTGCTTGCTCTGTCTTCACGGGACTCATGGTGTCTTTGATTAATCCGCAGGAATCGGGCACCGTAAACGTTTTGATGCTGGCGCTCTCGGGTTTTGTCGTTCTGCTCCTTCTGCTGCTTTCGGCGCGAGCAAGACGCTCCCAAACATTTTGGACTGAGTTTCTCCTGATCATCGTTGCGGGCATCATCGGGTTTCTCGTATTCGGAGGCCAACACCTGCTTCTCTGCATCGGGATCGTCCACGCCGGCGGTTATGCGTTCGTCACGTTCTACATGCTGCTGTTTCCCATCATGGCCCAGGAACGGAAACTGCCCGGCCTGTTCTTCATCACGGTCGCCAACCTTATCTGCTATCGGGGACCCGAGTTCATCGGCGTGCTCATCGGCAAGGGCATCGGGACATACTTTCTGCTGCAATCTATACCGGTAACCACCGCAGCGCTCGCTCTCGTCCTGGTGCTTTTCGGAGTTTTGGTTTTCGCCTTCAACCACGCCTCCTCGTTCTCGTCCGCAGCTGAGAACGCCGCCGCTGATACAACGGACCAGGTAAACGCTATCGCTCGGCAATACGGCCTTGCCGAGCGCGAACTGGAAATCGCCCTGCTGATGGCCAAGGGCCGTTCCGCCCGCTACATCTCCGAGGAGCTGCACCTATCTCAAAGCACGGTTCACACCTACCAGCGTCGCATGTATCAAAAGCTGCAGATTCATAGCAAGCAGGAATTCATCGACATGCTGGAACGGGAACGCTAATTCGCTTGCTGCAACGAGGTTCAGCATAGCCCGAGGGCTCAAGAGCATTCTCCATCGACCTGCGAAAACGCAAGTTTCATAACTTTTTCGGGCGCTATCGTCAATTTTTATCGACAACGCATCTTCCTCTCAAGCGGTACAAACCTCTCGCGCCATCGTGGCGCGCAGGACGCGTTTGCAAAACGCACACTCACGGAGGAGGAGATTATGGAACACGCTATGAATCGTCGAAGTTTTCTCAAGGGCGCTGCAGCCGCAAGCGCCGTGGCCGCAATGGGGGCGGCATTGGCGGGATGCTCGTCTTCGCAGGAAAAGCCGTCGGGCGCGTCGAATGCCTCTGACGCGTCGGCTGCGCCGGCTGCTGCGCAAGAGACTTCGACCACTGCTGCAGCCGTGTCCACAAGTACGACGAACTGGGACGACGAAACCGAAGTGCTGGTCGTGGGCTTTGGTGGCGGCGGTGCGGTTGCGGCTGTGACCGCGGCCGAAGAAGGCGCCCAGGTGATGATTCTGGAAAAGGACGACACCGGTGAGGGCGGAGGATCATCGCGCATGTCCGGCGGTAATTTCATGTATATCAAGGAGGGCATGACCGACCAGGCCGTCAAGCATCTGCAACACATCATGGGCGACACCACTCCCGAGCCCGTCATCCGTGCCTACATCGAGGAGGGCGAAACGCAGTTAGACTGGCTGGACGACCATGATCTGTCCTACTGCCTCATCCCCGTGGATTCCACCGCCACCTTCCTCAACATCGAGGGTTCGGAAGCATTCCAATGCGCAACCATCTGCGAAGAAGACAACATGATCAACGACCAGGGCGGTCACGTCTTCTACGAGTGGGCCTGCGATCAGGTTGACGCGCTCGGCATCGAGGTGGTGTTCGATGCCGCCGCAACACGGCTCATCCAGAACCCCTCGACCAAGGAGATTCTGGGCGTACAGGCAACCGTTGGCGGCAAGGAGAAGAACATCCGCGCCACCAGGGGCGTCGTCTTGGCGACCGGCGGCTTCAGCGCAAACCCCACCATGGTCAGCAACTATCTTACCCCCGCACCCATGAAGACGGTTGCCTGCCGCTTCGCCACCGGCGACGCAATAAAGATGCTGCAACGCGTTGGGGCCGACCTGTGGCATATGAACACGTACAACATGCACGGCTACGGATTCTCCACTGATGGCGAGGAAGCCGTGCGTTCGGATATGACGCTCAATTCCGACGGCGGCGCCTACCTCTTCATCGACCGCACGGGCAAGCGCTGGACAGACGAAAGCTCGTTCGGAAGCGGCAATTCGGGCCATTACTGCAACTACAGCTTCATGGTCAACCCCGACGATTCCCTGGCGGAGTTCAACTACGGCCGCACGCCGTTCTACTGCATCTTCGACGAGAGCAAGCGTCTGCTGAACCCCCTGTACTTCAACGAGGTGCACGGCGCACCGCGTCCCGGCTGGACGAACTTCGATGAATGGAGCGAGGACAACTCCGCCGAAGTTGACAAGGGTTGGATCCTGAAAGCCGACACCATCGAAGAGCTGGTCGGCCTCATCAACAAGAACAGCGCCTCGGACGGCTGGTCGCTCGACCCGGCTGTCGTGGCGGCGACCATCGCGAGTTACAACGAGGCCTGCGAGGCAGGTGTTGACGCGGAATTCAACCGCGCCGCCCACGTAACCGTGGCTCATTCGTCGGGCTACGGGGCCAACGCCGACGCCGCCTTCGCGAACCGCGACATCAACGCCGATGATAACAACCTGGTCGCGCTGAGCTGCCCGCCCTACTATGCCATCCGCCTGGCCCCGGTTTTCTACACCACCAACGGAGGCGCCGTGAAGAACGAAAAATCGCAGGTGCTCGACGTGGACGGCAACGTCATTCCCCGCCTGTACACTGCCGGCGTAGACGGCTCCATCACGGGAAGCATCTATGCAATCGGAGGACAGAACTGGGGCGACGTCCTGAATTGGGGACGCATCTCCGGACGCAACGTCGCTGCCGAGACAGTTGCAGCCTGAGCGTAGCCGATTACCGATTTTGCCCGCGGCGGGGCCGACCGTTTCCTTTCTCAGCGCGTCCCGCCGCCTCGTTTCGCCCTCTTCTAGAGAGGAGTTGTATCGATGAAAGAAAACCGCACGCTTGCACGCCCATGGGCCACATGGATGACCGCAATCGCTATGGCTTTGGGAATCGGTTGCATGAGCGCTTGCGCTTCGTCGGGAGGCAACGGTGCTGATGGCAACGCCGATGCAGCCCAAACTCAGAGCATCCCCGAGGCAAGCGTCGATGCGGCCTCTTCCCAGACCTTCGGCTGGAGCGTCGATTCCGATTGCGCACCCTGCCATGTAAAGCAGGCGGAATCGGCTACGGACGCTTCGTACCAGCTTTGCACATCCCATTCGTCCTTGAGTTGCATCAGCTGCCACACCGATGAAGAGGGGCTCGCGCAAGCCCATGCCGACGTGAGGCCCGAAGACACCAAAGGCGCCAAGAAGCTCAAGAAGACGGCAGTGGAGGATTCCGTCTGCTTGAGTTGCCACGAAAACGACTACACGCCCGAAGCGACGGCGCACGTCACCGTGCTCGCCGACAAGAACGGCACTGCGGTCAATCCGCACGCGCTGCCCGACACAGCGACCCATGAGGAGAAGAAGTCGTGTGCGAACTGCCACGATATGCATTCCGACAAAAGCATCGAGGACGCAGCCGTCGCCTACTGCAGAAGCTGCCATCACAAAGATGTTTACGAGTGCAACACCTGCCATGAGCTCTAGACGCGCGAAACGGCCCGCAGCGCTGACGCTACGGGCCGATCAGATTTGCGAACTTGCTCTTGCGGACTCACTCGCTGCAGCAGAGTTCGCTAGCCCACCACGTGGCAGGAGGTGCAGTTCTCGTTGGTTACGCCGTTGGCCTCGTGGCTGACGGGGACCTGCTGCTCGCCGGTGGCGTGGCAGCTCAGACAGTCGGTGCCGTTCGCAGAGCCGTGGGGCACCGGGGTCGGCTCGCCAGTGGTGGCGTTCATGCCGGCGGGCTCGCTTTCGCTGTAGCCGGTGATTCCCGCCGGCAGCTCCTCAAGGTTCGAGGTCACCGCCCCGCCCGAGAAGCCGGCGGTCTTCTCCTGCTGCAGGTTGCTCTCCTCGTCGAAGCCGAGCGACGTACCCTCCTCATGCTGCTGGACAGCCTCGGGAGAGTAGCGCTCAAGCTCGCCGAACACCACGGTATCGTTGCTGGCCGGCGCTTCCTCCGCAACAGCGTCGGTCTCGGCCTGTTTCTCGGGAGCCTGCGCGCATGCCGCCAGCCCCACAGCCAGCGCCGCCGCGCAACCCCATGCGCCGACGCCCCGTATCAATTGGCTTTTCCTCATTGGTTCCATCCTTTCGATTATGCGATCAGCGAGTCGATGAACTGCGGAAGGTCGGCGGCCCCGAGAGCGCCGGAGCCCAATACCACGGAGGTGCCGTAAGGCTCGGCGGTCGCACGGGCCTCGTCGGCCACGCCATCGGGGTCGGCTAGATAGAGGCCCCGACGGCTTCCCAGCGCAAGGCAACGCTGCACGGTGCCGCGCAGGTACAGCGTCTCGCGCACGTCATCGGCGAACACCGCGCCCACTATGGCCGTGGGCGCCACCACCAGGCCCGTGTCCCGGTTGGCGATGATGCCGGCCGCGTCCGGCGATGGCAGCCGGTACAGCAGCACGTAGCGGCGGCCCACCATGCCGCGGCTGTCCCCGCCCATGCTGTAGTCCCGACGACGCAGCGGCTTGCTTCCGTAGAAGTCCACCTCGCTGGCCAGCTCGAACTTCGTGGCGAACGCGCCGCGCTCGCCCTCCACCACCAGCTCCGGCAGGCGAAGCACGGCGAAGTAGTCCTGCATGCCCACCTCGAAGCGGCCGATCGGGTACAGCTCCACCGTTTTCTGGTCAAGGGTGCGCACGCCGAAGACCCGCTTCGGACGCAGCGCCAGCAGCACCTCGGCGTACAGCGCCAGCTCGAAGGCCGCTTGCGACAGGCGCCTCACCTGCGACATCGCCTCGCGCGCCACTTCGGCGGCCAGCTCGTCGTCGGCAAGCGCACCCTGCAGCCAGCACAGCATGGTGTCCAGCGACAGCTTCGACGCGCCCTCGGCCCCCTCGTCCAAAAACGCTTGCAGCTCCGAAGGCACCTCCATGGCCAGCCCGAAATCCCGCTCCAATGCCGTCCGGTCCGCCGCAAGCCGCGCTCGGGCCGCCTCGGCGAAACCGCCGTCGGCCGCCGCCTGGCGAACCAGGGCCACACGCGCCGCTGTTAGCAGGTCGAACAGCTCCTCGCGGCAGTCGGCGGGAATGGCCGTGCCCGACGGGTCCACCTGGATCTGCGGATGGGCCGCCACGAAGGCGCGCACCTCGTCGAGCAGC
This sequence comes from Eggerthellaceae bacterium, assembly GCA_048242115.1. Classification (GTDB taxonomy): domain Bacteria; phylum Actinomycetota; class Coriobacteriia; order Coriobacteriales; family Eggerthellaceae; genus Xiamenia. The sequence continues at coordinate 15,249 of DBFAWQ010000162.1, read as the reverse complement.
GCCTGTGCGCTAGCGTCGACCGTGGCGAGTGGAAAGACCGCCGTTCGGCGATCCGCAGCGGCGAACGTCCACTGACCGTACCCAGCCCGCGCTTCCCGTCCCTTCTCGTCCATCGCGCCATCAACTCGCTTTCAGTCTTCCCGAAACTCTCTTTTCCGGACAGCCCGGCCACCGAGCCGCATCGCAACCCTGGACGCCCGAACCCCATCCGGTAGCCAGATGTCGCGACCCGGCGGCCGCCGATCCGAAACCCTATGCCGAGGCCACGTCCAGGGCCGTGCGCTTCACCAGCGTTCGGGCCACCTCCACCTTGTAGGCGTTGTTGGCCAGGGCCTTCGCGTCGGCCACGGCAGCGTCGCCCGCCTCCTGGGCAGTCTTGTCGTTGATGCCGCCCGACAAAATCTCGCCTGCCTGCGTGCACACCACCGGCGCCGGGTACACGCCGCCCAGCACCACGGTCACGCCGTCGTCGCTTTCGGCAACAGCGCAGTTCACGATGGCGAAGTCGATGGCCTTGCGCAGGGCGAACTTGCGGAATGCGCTCTTCTCGGCGCGCACGGGCAGCGTGATCTCGGTCACGATCTCGCCGTCCTGAAGCACGTTGGAGCGCGGGCCGTTCGCCTTGAAGAACTCGGCGGCGGGGATGTCGCGCGAGGTGGTCTTCACCGTGGCGCCCAGGGCGATGAGCGCCGGCGCCGTCTCCTGCGAGCTCACGGCGTAGCAGCCGTCCTGGTCGCCGAAGATGGAATGGTAGCGGTTGTCCCCCACCATGGCCGGGCAGTAGCTGCCGCCCTTGCGAATGCAGTCGAAGCGGTTGTCGGCGCAGCGGAAGTACCAGCACCGATGCTGCTGGCAGATATTGCCGCCGATGGTCCCCATAGATCGGATCGTAGGCGACGCGGCCTTCGCGGCAGCCTCGGCCAGGCAGGTGAACTTCTGCTTGACCAGATCGCTTTCCGCAACGTCGCGCAGCTTCGTCAGCGCCCCGATGCGCACGGTGTCGCCGTCCTCGGTGATGTAGGCCCCGTCGGGGATGGTCTTCAGGTTCACCACCGTGGCCGGGTAGGTGCGCAGGATCTCGTCCTTCAGCGTGCCCAGCAAATCGGTGCCGCCGGCGATGGCCACGGCAGAGCCCGCAGCGGTAGCGTTGGCCGCCTCCTTGAAGGAGGTGACGTCCATATGAGCGAAATGTTTCATGGTGCTATCCCCCTAGATCCGGCCCAGCGCCGCAAGCACCTTGTCGGGCGTGAACGGCTCCTGGGGTATGAACGTGCCGATGGCGTTTTGGATGGCCAGGCCGATGGGCATGGCGGTGCAGTGGGCATGGGCCACGCCGGTGGAACCGTAGGCGCCGCCACCGCAGCGGGTCTCCACGGGAATGGTCTCGAAGTCCGGCACGTCAAGGGCGGTCGGCGGCTTGTAGTCGATGAGGTTGCCGTTCAGCATGACGCCGGTGTTCGGGTCCCAGATCACCTGCTCGCGCAGCGCACGGCCCATGGACATGGTGACCGGCTGCTCCAACTGGCCCAGTGCCGAGGACATGCGCATGACCTTGCCGAAGTCGTGCACGCACACGTAATCGAGCACCTCCACCTCGCCGGTCTCGGGGTCCACGGCCACTTCCGCGAAGTCCATGTTCATAGGGCGCAGCTCGCCCAGCGTGGCGTCGAAGGCATGCAGCGGACGGCCCACGAAGTCGGCGGCGTACTGGGCGCCGATGGCGGTCAGGGGCAGCTGCAGCTCGGGGTTGCTCTTCGACACCACCACGCTGTCCACGATGTCGAAGTCCTCCGGATCGGTGGAACCAAGGAACGACGCGCCCACCACCAGAAGCTGGCTCTTCAGGTTGATGGCCGCCTCCTTCGCCGCCCAGGTGCAGGTGGAGGCGCGGTCGGTAGCGTCGCCCTGCTGCCAATTCGGGAAGTGGGGCGCGAAGTAGACGATGACGTCCTCAAGCTTCATGCCCAGCTCCTCGGCGATGACCATGCGCACACCCTCGGGCCAGTAAGTGCCGGTGTAGCCTTCGCAGTAGGGCATGTACACCTTGCCGTCGGGACGCAGCGACAGGTTCACGTTGTACGAGATCATGCCCCAGGTCTGGCTGAAGCACAAACGCGCTCCCACGCCGTGCAGACGCCCGTCGGGAAGCGTGCGCTGGCCGGCTAGGTGGAACTTCTCGTCCCAACCGAAGGCCGCCTTGCCCTGTTTCATGCACTCGGAAAGCGACGGGTCGGTGGTGTGCATGTTCAGCATCATGATGTCGGTGGGGTCCATGCCCAGCTTGTCGGCGATAACGGCGAACGCCAGGTTCACCTGATCCACCTGATGCTGGCCAGGGTCGGCCGTGGCCGCGGTGCCGTTCGTGAGCACCTGCTCCATGTTGCAGTAGACGTTTTCGCAGGTCACCATACGGTAGCCATTCATGGAAGGCGGAAGCACCAGATGTCCCGCCGTCTTGTCGGCATAGCCGCTGCGCAGACCGGCCTGGTGAACGTTGTGGCCCTGCACCGCCGTGATGACGCCGTCCTTCGTGAAGCCCAGGCGCGCATGCACGTAGGACTGCGGGACGTTGGCGTCGAAGGCGTAGCGACGGTTGCTGACCATGCGCACCGACACGCCGCCCAGCCGCCGCGACAGCACTGGGGCCAGCTGCGCGCCGCGCTTCTCGACGAAGTCGCAGTAGCGGGCCGCCATGTAGGGGGTCAGCGCACGCATGTTGTCTTCCGTAAGCCCCATGCCCAGCTCGGCCGCCGCCAAGGCGCCGATGGCCGGGAAGTGCTGCGGATGGGTGACGTAGCACACCTTCTGGCCGTCGGCGTTTCCCCAGGCGTCGTAGTCCCAGTACGAGATGTAGGAGGGCGGCATCGGGCGCATCTGGCAGAAGTTGTTCAGCGCCCAATCGTACTCCACCGTGTAGTCGGCTTCTTTGAAGCCCTGCTCCACGTTGCCGGTCTCCCAGGTGTTCGGCGCGCCGAAGGTATTGCCGCCCACGTTGCCGGTGGGGTTCATCTCGGGGCGAATGATGGGGGCATCGGGGCGCAGGCCCTCGCGCGGGTCCAGGATGAAGGGCAGCACGGTCCACTCCACCTCAAGCAGGTCCAGCGCCTTCTTGCACACCTCCTCGTTGATGGCCACCACCACGGCGCCGCACTCGTCGCCTTCGCATTCCGCCTCATCGTTCAGCAGGTTCGACGCGCCCAGCTCGAACCACGAGGGACGGCGCTTCGGCATGCTGGCGATTTCCTCGTCCTCGTAGGTGAGCACCAGCTTCACGCCCTCCAGCGCCTCGGCCTTCGACGTGTCCAGGATCTTCACCTTGGCGTGGCCGTAGGGGCTGCGCAGGCACATGGCCGTGAGCGTCCCCGGATACCACAGGTCGCGCGGGTACTTCGCCACGCCGGTGGCCATGTCGTAGGACTGCCGGCCCGGGTCGCCCCACTGGCCGACGACCTTGAACTCCTCGCGATCGTCGTTGGTGCCCTCAAGCACCCATTCGGAAGTCTTTCCCATGTTCTCCCCTCCTTACAGCGCCGCGGCTGCTTCTTGAATGGCCTGCACATGGCGCATGTAGGTGCCGCAGCGGCAGATGTTGCCGGAAAGCGCCAGGCGGATGTCCTCCTCCGTGGGATTCGGATTGTTCTCAAGCAGGTGCTTCGCCACGGTCAGCTGACCCGGCGTGCAGTAGCCGCACTGCATGCAGTCGTACTTCACGTAGGCGTCCACCAGCGGCTTCCACGTCTCGTCAGCGGCGATGCCCTCAATGGTCTCGATCTGCTTGCCCTGGCATTCCACGGCCAGGGTGGTGCAGGCCAGGGCCACGTCGCCGTCGATGATGACCGAGCAGCTGCCGCAGGCGCCGCGGTCGCACATCTCCTTGGCGCTGCCGGTCAGGCCCACGGCGTACTGCAGCGCCTCGCGCAGCGTCCAGTGGGGCTCGATCTGCACCGAGTAGTCGATGCCGTTGATCGTGAGCACCGCCAGCTCCGGGATGGCGGCGTCCGGGTGGTTCTCTTCGAAATGGGCCTTCAGCGCCTCGTAGTCGGAAAACTGCTTTCCGCACACGGGGCAGGTGTACACGAACTCGATCTCGGTGGCGTGCGCTTCCTCCGGCGTCAGCCCCAGGATCGAACCGATACCCAGCGTGGATGCGGCAACGCCTGCCGCCGCGCCCACGCCGCCGAGCTTGAAGAAGTCTCGGCGCGATACGCCTTGTGCCATGGCTCTCCTCCTCTTTCTCTCTCCCGCGCGATTGCCAGCTTGTCGCCCCCGCAACCGCGGTCTTTCCGCCCCGCAACCGCGAGCTTTCCGTCTTGCGATTGCGGGCTCTCCGCCCCGTAGCTGCAGGTTTTCTTTCCTTACAAGCGCGGGCCGAACCATCGCCGCTTACGATACGGGGATAAAAAGAGGAACCGAATAACCAGAAAGGGTACCCTTGGGGGTAATTCGCGCGAAAACACCCCCATTACAGTATGGGTCGGCCCGATTAAGCCATGGCCGCAGGGACACGGCCGCCCATTCAGACGAAACCCCAAAGGATAGAAGCTCCCATCGGAGAAAACTCACAGACGGGCAGAAAGCCAAGGCTACACTTTATTCGGTTATGGCACAGAGTTCTGCATTTCCTTCGGCTTTGGCACGTTTTCGCCTTTCGAATCGCACGAACGACGGTTATGGCACGACATTTTCCGCCCTTTGATTCCCAGGATTATCTGGAATCCACGAAACCCCAGCTCACAAACTTGCTATTGGAAAGAGCATGCTGCCAAAACCGAACGAAGTGCAGAGGTTTGCGCCATAACCGTCGCTTGCGTATTTTCCGAGCTCGCTTTCTGCCAAAACCGAACGAAATGCAAATGCGGCAGAAGGGCACATCGGGCGCCCTGCATCAGAAGTGCGTTTGGACGCCCCAGCGCTTCGGCCGACCGCAGGATGTGTCAGGGGGCGTCCCTCGCCACGCCCGTTACAGCAGGCCCTTGGCGCGCAGGACGGCGGCGGCTTGGGTGCGGCTGTGGACGCCCAGCTTGCTGTAGACGTTGCCCAGGTGCTTCTTCACGGTCTCACGCGAGATGAACAGCTTGTCGGCGATGGCGTTGGCCGAAAGGCCCGCATCTACCATGCGCATGACGTCCAGCTCGCGGGCCGAAACCACCACGTCCTCCGAAGGCGCGGCCGACGCATCCACGCGGGCGGAAAGCCGTTTGTGCATATCCAGAGCAAGAGGCTGAACGGCGGATTCCGAACGCGCCAAAGACCGAAGGGCCGGTTGGATGAAGGGCGCCGCACCCAGAAACGGCTGCACAATTCCCTCGTCAAGAGCCAAATCCAACGCTTCGGAAAGCCACAGCACCGCCAGACGCTTTCCGCTCCCATCCCCGCGCTCTTCGACCACAGCCTTCGCAATCGCGCAGGTCTCCTCCATCGGGTCCTCGCGCGCAGCTCGATTCGCACGAGAATCGAGCTCTTCGGGAACTACGCAAGCCCGGTCCGCCATGGCTGCCAGGCGATCAGCCTCCTGCGTGGCCTCGACGCCCGCTTCGCCCTGCCCCTCCAGCCCGCCGTCCGCGCCCCGGCCGCAGCACGCAACGGCAGCAGCGGCTATCCGGGCGTTCACCTGGGTAAGCCGCCCCTGGTCTTCGGAAGCCGCCACCAAGTCCGCCGCCTCCTCCAGCGACGGCATCCGCCCGTTCGCGCTGGGCGCTTCGGATGCTTTCGCAGACACGAACCGCAGCGCGAACCCCAGCCATTTCACGGCGAAGCTTTCCGGCTGCTCCTCTCCCGCCTCGCCTGCAGACGAACTCTGGCGGCAGGCCTTCATCAACGCCAGTTTCGTCTCCTGGTCCGCCTGCCACAGCTGCAGCGTCTCCAAAGGCACGTAGCATTCCGCGATGCCGGCAGGTAGCGCTCGCGCCGCCTGCTTCAGCTGCAACGCCGATTCCTCGACTCGCCCCCGTTCCCGCAATATGCAGGCGAATACCGTCCGCACGTGGGATTCGTTGCGGGCCACGTAGCTGAAATCTAGCTGCCGCAGATAACGCTCGCACTGAGCTTGCGCTTCGGGCAGCTGTCCGCGCATGTAGTAGATGATGGCAAGGGCGGTATAGGCCGTCCCCAACATGGCGACGGCTTCGTCCTTCAGCTGGTCGTCGTAGAGCGCCGTGGCGTCCCGAACGTTGTCCATGGCTGCGTTGAAGTCGCCGAGCATGGCGTTGACCTGCGCCAAGTTCGCCAAAGCCGAGCAGGCAACGTTACGGTCCTCGTCCACGCCCTCGGCCACCGCCTGTTGGAACGCCCGCTTCGCGAACGCCAGGTCGTGACCCACGTTGTCGCCAGCCAGAACCTGGAACATCATGCAGCGGAAATGGGTGAGGCTCTTGTCGCCTTCCGTCAAGCGCAGAGTGCGCCTCGCCTCCTCGCAGGATTCCGCCGCACGCCCTTCCACCGCAAGACACAGCGTGCGCAAAGCAGCCCCGAGCGCACGGAACTCGTCGTCGCCCTCCTTGCACAGGGCCATGGCCTGCCGATAGCGCTGATGCGCCTGGGCGAAACGGCCAGCCATGTACAGCACGGGCATCTGGTACAGGCACAACCGGGGGTACCGCTCGATGTAGGTTTCCGGAAGCAGCTCGTACCAGGCGACGATGGGGAGCATCTTGTCCTGGTGGATGGCTTGGCGCCACTGGCTCACGATGATGTCGCGGATGGCGTCGAAATCCCGGGCGCGGTAGGCGTAGGCCGCGGCCTGCTGGTAGCGACCTTCCTCTAGGCACAGCTGAGCAGCCGCACGGTTGGCCTCGCGCTGCGCATGGGCGAAGCGCTGAGCTATACGATGCTGCAGGGCGGCACGGACAATAGGCCGAAACGCATAGGCGGGTTCGCTCTTGACCAGGGCGTTCGGCTGAACGGCCGGATTGATGACGCCGAAGCAGATGCCGTAGTCGATGAATTCGGCAACTAGCCGCTCTACGGAAACCGACGACTGGACCGGAGGCAGGAAGTCCGGACAGCACCGACCCACAGTCTCGGCAAGATAGGCCATCTGGGCCGCAGTGAATGTGTCCAGGCACGACGCAGCCAGGGCGAGGCGATCCATAGGCTCGACCATACCAGCTGCAACCTCTTCCAGCACGTAGTCGTTCCACAACTCCTCCGCCTGGGAAAGCGTTTGCTCGAACGCCGCCCCATCGGCTCGTTCTCCCAACGAACCTCCAGCTCGCAGGCACTGCACCAGCGCGCGGATGCCCACCGGCCAGCCTTCGAGCTTACGGTACACCGCGTCCAGCTCCTCCGGCTGCAACGGCACGCGAGCGCGGGACAGCAGATGGGCCGTCTCCTGCTTGGTGAACCGCAGCTCACGCTCGTCGATTACCCCGGCGCGGCCCGACAGGCTCAGACGCGAGACGCGCAAAGGCAGCGAGCAGCGGCTGGTCACCGTCAGGCGCAGGGTGGGAACCGCCCGCTCCAATAGTGCGTTGACCAGGGCACATACCCCTTGGGAATACTGAACGCGATGGAAGTCCTCCAACACGACGCGCACCGGCTCCCCCACAGAACCAAGCGCCGCCATCAGTCCGTCGATTGCCCGGTAGCCCGCGGGGGTGACCATGCTGGCAGGCGAACTCGCCTCCAAGACCGCCGACCCTGATTCCGTCGAAGCTTCAGCCGCTAGAAGCGGCCGCCCTAAAGCGTGCTCGCAGGCCCCCACGAAGTTGCGCCAGAACACGACCGGGTCCGCATCAGGTTCCGACAGCCCGTACCAGCCCACCCGTTCGGAGCCGCCCGTCGCGAAAGCGCCGACCAGCGTCGTCTTCCCGAAGCCGGCAGGCGCCACCACCACGGTCAGGGGCAGCGCGGCATACTCGCCTAGACGTGCCCCCAAACGAGGCCGCGAAAGATAGCCCTCGCACTGCTCCGGCACGGCGAATCTCGACCAGCTCGGCCGCTTCGCTTCCTCACCCATTGTCCCTCCGTCCCCTCGCGTTTCTGCACCCATTATTCTATACCCGCCGTACCGCCATCCGAAGCTGCGGCGGCACCCCGGCCGCCGCTGCCTCCGCCTACATGCGCCAGAGACCACGTTGAGAGTGCATAAGCGGAGGGTTTTGCCCGATTTCCCGAAAAACCCTCCAGTTGTGCACTGTTCTTCGCCCCTCACCAATGCCTACTGCTGCGCCGCAAGGAAGGCGCGCTCCACTTCTGCGAGCTCCTCGGGCGTGTCGATGTCGCAGAAGGCATCTGCCCGAGGGCTTTTCACCAGAACGCAGGAATCCGGGTCCGATTCCAGCAGCTTCGCCGCCACGGGCCGGGCGCCCCTGTCGCCTGCAAGCCCTTCCAGCTTTCCGAACTGCGATTTCGCGAACAGGATGGGATTGCCCCACCGGCCGTTGCAAGCAGTAGCCGCAAGCGCGCAGCCTTCCTTGTCGCGAAACGCTCGCGCCAGGTTCCGCAAGTGGTCGCGGCCGACGAACGGCTGATCGGCCACCATGAGCAGAAGCCCCCGCAGCCCCTCGTCGCGGGCCCAGCGAGCCGCGCACGCCACGGAGGACGCCTGCCCGCTCTCCCACTGCCGATTCTGCACGATACGCACCGGCCGGCCTTCCAGCAGCATCTGCATCTGGGAGGCGTAGCAGCCCGTCACCACGGCGCACGGCCCCACGCCGCTAGCAACCGCCTCGTCGACGGCGCGCTCCACCAGCGTGGTTCCCGCGAAGGGCGCAAGCAGCTTCGGCGCCCCCATACGTCGCGACGCCCCAGCTGCGAGGATGCATGCCCCCACGCCGTCTCTGGTTTTTCGCCCACCGTTCCCCATCGCGTGCCCCATCGCGTACCTCTCCGCGCACCTCACTGCCACTTCGACATCGGCCCCGCTGCATTCCGCGTTCCGCCGCCCCGCCATCGCGCTCCGCCTACGAGCACCTTACCCCACGCCCACGCGCCCACCCATACCCCAAAAGAGGTATTGCCCGCACCGCCAACGCCCCCAGCCTTCCGTCCCTCCCTACGACAGTGCACAAGTGGAGGGTTTTCCCGGAAATCGTCCGAAACCCTCCAGTTGTGCACTGTCCCCACCGACCTGCAGGCGGCGAGAGGGGTATGGGAGACACGGGGGCGCAGGCGATAAGGGGGTGTGTTTGGCGAGGGAGGCAGGGGGATGGGCGTCCCGCCATCCTGCAGGCGCCGAAAGGGCTGCAAGCCGCACCCGCGCCAATTCCTTCGGACGTTTGGGCATTCCCGCGAAATGGAGGCGTCGTTCTTGCTATGATATGCGTAACGGTCAGCCCCCTCGAGAAAGGACTCGCTATGGGCATGAAGGCAGAGGAAGCTTTGGAGATAGCTCGCGAAGAGCTGAAGAACTACCTCCACGCGAACCACTCCGCATACATGGAGGTAGACGGCACCCTGTACTATCTGACCGACGCCAACGACCGCTATTGGCGCGCCCAGGACACCAACACGCTGAACGAGAAGGGCCATTATACCGACGCCTCGGAGCTGGTGCCCACCCTAAGCGAGTTCCTCTCCCTTCCCTTCGCCGACGGCAAGTCCGTCCTCGACCTGTTCGACGACGCCACCTTCTACGCCTCCGAAAAGCAGGAAGTAGCCTAAAGACCGCCGAATCGGCGGAGGAGAAAGCACCGTTCGGCGCACCCCGCCATCCGGCAAAAAGACAAAGGATGCCGCAGTCCCTGTTCGCAGCCGAGCGACGTGCGCTTGGAAGACAGCGAGCAGCACAACTTCCGCCATCGTTGACCTCAGGCCCGACGGTTGCGACCGAAGGGCTTTTTTTCGCGAGCCCAAGGAGGAAGGCCGCACCTCGCTCTCCCTCCGTTACAGTATGGGCCGACCCCGTCGAGCCATGGCCGCAGGGGCACAGCACCCTCATACGGCCATGACCCCCCCCATGCAGCAAATGACGTACTTTCGCGGCAGAAGCGTCTTTCTCGACGTGTTCCAGTGGCAGAAACGTCGTTTGCGACATGCCCGCGCCAGAGATGGGAGTGCGGCGGGAATGACGCTTTTGGCATCTTCCCGCCGCAGGAACGTCGCCTCCCGCAAAGGAGCCGATCGGCCCCCTACTTCCCTTGCCGCTCCAACGCTTCCACGGTTTCGGCCAGGGAGCGCATGATGTTGCGACGGGACAGGGCGCCCACGAGCTTCCCGTCCTTCACCACCGGCACCTTCTTGATACGTTTGGCGGCGAACAGGGCGCACACCTCGTCCACCGGCGTGTCGGCGTCCACCGAGACCACGCGCTTGGTCGTCACGGCCATCACGTTCAGGGCCATGAGGTCGCGCAGGCGCGCCAGCGAGGTCTCGTCGTCGATGTAGCGGTAGCCGTTCAGCGCGGAATCCAGCAGCGAGATCTCGGTTTTGCCCAGGTAGGAGGCCACGTCGCCGTCGGTCACGAAGCCCACCAGGTTGCCGGAGCCGTCCACTACGGGCAGTCCGCTCGTCTGGTTGGCATCCATGAGCCTGATGACGTCGCCCATGTTGGCGTCGCTGCGAGCGCACACCGGTTGGCAGTTCATCACGTCGGAGGCCACGTACACATGGTCGGGATCGGCGCCCGAGAGGAAGCTCTCGGTACGGGAAGCGTCCACGGTCACGCCGTCGAAACCGGCCGCGTAGTCGGTGAGCTCCTGGCCGGTCTGCACGGGGGTGACCAGCGCTGCGCCCGGCTGCTGCTTCTTCTCGCGCACGAAGAGCAGGATGACCAGCGCCGCCACGCACATGAGCCCGAACGTGGTCAGGTAGGCCATGTGGTCGCCCAGGTAGGACTGCTCAAGCGGCGAGGCGCTCGGGGTGAGCGCGGGGGCCAGCGCGGAAACCGACACCAGCACCGCGGTGCCCACGGAAGCCGCCACCTGGTTCAGCGTGTTCGACACGCCCTGGGCATGCTGAATCACGGCGTTGTCCAGCGAGTTCACGCCCCAAGTGTTCAGCGGGGTCATGGTGAACTGCAGGCCCACGGTCAGCACGGTGTAGGTGATCGTGACCATAACGAAGGAGCTGTCGATGCCCAGACGCGCCAGCCCCGAAGCCCCCAGAACTGCCACGATGATGCCGGGCACCACCACGCGGCGCACGCCGAAGCGGTCGAATAGCCGGCCGCTCACCAGGCCCATGAACGCGCCGATGAGGGCGCCGGGCAGCATGGCCACACCGGACATCGTGGCGGTGAAGCCCAGCACGCCCTGAATGTAAAGCGGCGTGATGACACCGGTGCCCATGAGCGCCGCCTGCACGATGACGATGATGACCACGGCGGTGGCGTACTTGCGCGACTTCAAGATGCCCACCTGTAGCATCGGTTCGGGCAATCGCGTCTGCCGGCGCACGTACAGGCCGCACAGTACCAGGCCTATGGCCATAAGTCCCAAGGTCAGCGCCATGTTGGTGGAAGATGCGAACGTGGAAAGCCCGTAGAGCAAACACACCAGACCCACCGTGGACAGCGCCACCGACAGCGCGTCGAAGGGGGCGCGGGCGAAGTCGCCGTAGTTGCGCAGCACCCCGATGGCCATCGCGATGACCACCACCGACAGCACCGTCACGATGGCGAACAGCGCCCGCCAACCCACGGAGTCCACCAGCAGGCCCGCAATGGAGGGGCCGACCGCCGGCGCGAAGCCGATGATGAGCCCGATGACACCCATGGCCGTGCCGCGCTTCTCACGGGGAAACACCAGCAGAATCACCGTGAACACCATGGGCATCGACATGCCGGTGCACGCCGCCTGCAGCACACGACCCAAAAGCAGCACCCAGAAGTTCGGGGCCACCGCGGCCGCCAGGCTTCCCAACGTGAACAGCGCGAAAGCGGAGATGAACAGCTGACGCGTGCTGAAGCGTCCGATCAGGTACGCCGACAGCGGGATGATCACCGCCTCCACCAGCGAATACCCCGACGTCAGCCACTGCACCGTGGTGGCGTCCACCTGCAGATCCGCCATGATGGCGGGCAACGCCGGCGATAGCAACGTTTGGTTCAGCACCGCCAGCAGCACCCCCACCAGCAGCACGCCCACCATAACCAAATCTTTCCTACTTACACCCAATGCCATGTCGTCTCAAACCTCGCTTCATGTCTCAACCCGAAAAAATGCGAATGTTCCTATGTTACGAGGTTTTCGAAAAACAGTACCCGCCAATCGGCGAACGGCTTGGGATTACGCTACGGTTTTCACGGCGCCTTTGTCGCAGCGGTTGCCCCAGCTGTCGATGATGTCCTTGTCGCGGTAGACGCAGATGATCTCGCAGTGGTTGGCGCACTTGCCGCATTCCACCTCGCGGGTCTTGAAGTCGAAGTCCAGCATGGCGTCGAAGTCGAAGGAGCCGCTGGCGAAGGGGCCGGCCGCCGCTCCGCGAACCGGGCCCGCGTCGGCAGCCAGAAGAGCCACGCCGAACGCGCCCATCAGATGCCCGTCGGGATCCACCGCCACGGGCATGCCCAGCTGCTCCTCGAAAGCATGCACCACGCCGGCGTTCTTCGACACGCCGCCCTGGAACACCACCGGCTCAACGATCTTCTTGCCCTTCCCCACGTTGTTCAGGTAATTCGAGGCCACGGCGTTGCACAGCCCCGCGATGATGTCCTCGCGCGCATAGCCTACCTGAATCTTGTGCACCAGGTCGCTCTCGGCGAACACGGTGCAACGGGCCGCGATGTTCGCCGGCTTCTTCGACGTTAGCGCCACCTCGCCGAAATCCTCCACCTCCACCCCCAGACGGTGGGCCTGGCTGGACAAAAACGAGCCGGTCCCCGCAGCGCACAGTGTGTTCATGGCGTAGTCCACCGCGATGCCGTCGGACACGCAGATGATCTTGGAGTCCTGGCCGCCGATCTCGAGGATGGTGCGCACGTCGGGATGCAGGTAGGTGGTGCCCACGGCATGGGCGGTGATCTCGTTCTTCACCACGGATGCCCCAAGCATGGCCCCCACCAGCCGCCGCGCGCTGCCCGTGGTGCCGGCGCCCACGATGGACACGGGCTCGGTCGCCTGCGCCAACTGAGCCTCCAGCTCGCGCACCACGCTCTTCGACGCTTCCGTAGGGTTGCCCTCGGTCCACAAATACGACCGCGCGATGATGCGGCGGCCCTCGTCGATGACCACGCCCTTCGTGGAGATGGACCCGATGTCGATGCCCAGGTATGCCAGCGTCATTTCCTCTTCTCCTTCTTCATGGAAAGCATGTCGTAGAACGCCTCGAGGCGCGTGTCCAAACCGGTGTCGGAGGTTTGGGAGTCGTAGGTCAGGTACAAAATGGGCATGCGGAAGTCCTCGCTCACCCGCTGCAGCACCGGGATGCAGTCAATCTCGGGGGTGCAGCCGGCCGACTTCGCGTGGACGATGCCATCGAAGCCCGACTCGCCGTACTTCTTCGCCGCCAGCACCGTGAGCGTGGAGGTGGGCCCCATGTCGTAGACCAGGTAGTCCTTGGCGCCGGCCCGCAGGTTCGGCTCGTTGTAGCGCAGGTAGCGGTTCGTGAAGTTCAGCATGCGGTGCACCTCCACGCCCATTCCGGTCAGCTTGTGGTCCAGCTCCAGGTTGCTGCGCTCGTCGATGGCCGTGAACATCTCGCCCACAATGCCGATGCGGATGGGGTCGGCCGGCTTGTCCAGCGGGATGGCGCGCATGCGGGCCATGGCGTCGCGGTAGGCGGCGTTGATGTCGCGCTCGTCCAGGCAGGTGCGGAAGGCGTCCATGGAGCGGTTCCATTCGGCGTCGAAAGCCCCGCGCTCCCGTTCGAAGCCGGCGTTGGCCAGGTAGAAGTCGCGCAGGCTGTCCAAATGCTCGATCATCTTCGCCACGGCCTTCAGCTGCACCACGCCGCGGGGGATGTCGATCTTGGGGTTCACCAGCGAGATGCACTCCTTGGCCCAGCCGACGTACCCGAGCTCTATGCCGTGGGAGAAGTTCAGCATGATGAAGTCGTAGCCCATGTCGCGCAGGATGGACTCCTGCAGCTCGCCGTAGTAGCCAAGCCGGCACGGGCCGCCGAACTGCACCAGGATGTCTGCCCCGCAATCCAGCGCCTCGGCGAAGTCGCCCAGGATGTGCTTGAAGGGGGTGCACACGTAGTCGCTGGAGTTCTGGACGCCCACCTCGCTGGTGACGCGCGTGGCCTCGGGCAGCGGCAGGTAGTCCACGTCCAGCACCTGCTCGCAGAAGAACTTGAAGGCCGGGTCGTAGTAGCAGTAGCGGAAGAAAGCGGCCTTGGTGTAGGCGTGGTGCTTGGCTTTGTGGCGGGCCTGCTTGAGCGCCTTGCGGTCGGCGTGCAGCGACGGAGGCCGATGCCGCTCGTGCTCGAAGGCCACCGACGAGCGCACCTGGTCCAGCAGGGCCTGGGGCTGCACGGGGCTTTGGCCGCCACCTTGTGAGCCGCCGCTTCCCCGCAAGCCGCTAGCCACCTGCATTCCGCCAGCAGCCGGCGCGTTCGAGCTACTCATGGACGTAGCCTCCCTTCTGCTGGAAGCGCAGGATGTCGACGAAGCTTTCCACCCGGGTCTCCACGCCGGCGGTGCCGCTCTGCGCGTCGATCATGAGGTTTAGGATGGGCTTGCCCTGGATGCAGCGCATGACGGCGTCGTTGGTCATGGAGTCGGGGCCGCAGGGGAAGGCGCTGATGAGCACGATGCCGTCCACCACGTCCTCCAGCAGCAAAATGGCGCCGATGAGCTCGCGGTTCACCAGCCACGGCATGGTGTCGGAGAACTGGAAGCTCTCCTTGTAGGCGCGCTCGCGATCTGCCGCCTCGGCGTAGAGCACGGTTGCCCCCATGTCCTCCAGCGAATCCACCACGGCGCCGGAGAGGTAGCCGTCGCGCGTGATGTAGGGATGGGCCACCACCAGGATGGAAAGCGGCGCCTCCGCCGAATCGGATGCAATGCCGGCCGCACCTGCAGCAACATCGCCCTTCTCCTTCTGCGCCTTACGAAGCGCCTTCTGCCGGCTTTCGATGGCTTTGATCAGGCGCTCCTGCGAATCGGCCAGGGCCTTGTCGTGAGCCTGCTGGACATTCCACGCCGCCTTCGACGCCTTGCGCACCTCGCGGACCGACGCCCCCATGGCAAGCCCCATCTCCTCCAGAGCGCGCCGGACGTTCTTCTCGCTGCGAGCGTCGGTGATATGGCAGGAAACCACCCGCAGCTTCCGGTCGCGGAAGGTGTTGCGCGCAAGGTCGGTGACCGATTGGAACTTGGTGCAGAAGCCATGGCGCGGCTGCTCGGAGGAGTAGCAGGGCACGAAC
>DBFAWQ010000161.1:0-2692 GCA_048242115.1 Eggerthellaceae bacterium | reverse complement strand
GCCATGCCCATCGTCGGCACCTGGCGCGTCTCCTGTAAGCAAAGCGCCCCTGCCTCGTTACGAAGCAGGGGCGCTTCCCGAGGGTTGATTCGACTTTGCCTGTAGTGCGCGCGAGTCGCAGGGTGCCAATCTGGCAAGTTTTCGGCGTTGTTCGACGTATTTCGCACCCCGGAGGTTCAAGTAGCTGCGAGGTCTTCCTCCAGGTATGTTTCCGACCTGGGAAAACGTAGTGCAGGCCATAATGCGTATCCCTTGCTGCGTCCCCTGATGTCGAAAACCGCCGAAAACTTGCCAGATTTGCCGATTGTTTTTGCGCGGATGCCCTGCGAACGTCTCCTGAGGCATCCGAATGAGGGTGTCTGACGCTGCGGATGTCGATTCGTGGCTGAAGGTGGCGCGAGGTGAGTGGCCGCTCGCGGTACAATGGCGTCGTTCAATGGAAAAGGAGGAAGACCATGACCGTGCTGTTCGTGAACGCCTGCCTGCGCGGAGACGAGTCGCGCACGCTTACGCTATGCCGCGAGTATTTGGAAGGCATCGAGGGTGTGAAGGAAGTGAACTTGTCCGAGCTGCGCCTCGAGCCCTACTATGGCGACTCGGCGGCCTACCGCGCGCAGCTGGAGGCCAAAGGCCTGTTCGATGACCCCATGTTCGACATCGGCAAGGACTTCGCCGAGGCGGACGAGATCGTCATCGGCGCTCCTTACTGGGATCTGTCGTTCCCGGCGGCGCTGAAAATCTACATCGAGCATGCGGCCGTTATGGGTATGACCTTCCACTACACGGAAGAGGGACGCTGCGAGGGGCTGTGCCGCGCCAAGCACCTCACCTACATCACCACGGGTGGCGGCCAGGTGAGCACCATGAACTACGGCTACGAGTACCTCTGCGGTATCGCCGGCATGTTCGGCATTCCCGAGACGCGTTTCGCCTGCGCTGAAAACTTGGACGTGGTGGGCGCCGACATCGAGGCGAACCTGAACGAGGCTCGCAAAGTGCTCGCCCAGCTGAAGGCAACGCGCTAGGGGAGAGGCGCTCTCGCTCGGTTGGCTCAAGGGTGCCGCCGTGCTCGCTGGCTGGGTACTCCCGCCGCCAAGCGCCGCTACCGCGCGATGCGGGTGAGCAGCTCGGCCTTGTCGCGCACAGCGCTGACGATAGTGCCCACGCGGCGCTCGGGAATGTTGGGGTTCTGGGAGAGGATGGCGCCCACTTCCTCGGGGTAGCCGTCCAGCATGGCCGGGTCGAACCAGTCGAAATAGCCGTCGAACAGGCGCAGCTGCGCGTCCGGCTTCATGCCGTTCATTTTGAAGGGCTTCGCCATGTACAAGAAGTCGCCCGGGACTTCCAGGAACTCCGCATCGGACCACAGGCACGAGCCGGAATCGAACACCGGCGCGATGCCCGTTACCTCAAGGGTTTCCGCGTTGCGGATGACGCCGAAGTTGCGGTAATGGCGATCACGGTTGGCCAGCACGAAGTCGCTGGCGAACATCTTGGCCAGCGATGTCATGGTGGCGTCGGCGTCAAGCCCCAGATCCTCCAGGCGCTTCACGTAGAAGCCCAGATTGGACAAGTTGTTCGGCTGCTTCACGTTGCGGATGACGTCCCAGGCGGCCACCAGCTCCTCGTCGGGCCCCAGCAGGTTCGGGCAGGCCGAGTACACCCGGCGACCGTCCTCGAACAGCGTATAGGGGACAAACTCGCCAGGTTCCATGAGCCGCCGGTGCAGCGCCGTGGCGGCCACCTCGTTGTAGGGCTCTTGGTTGAAGGCGCCCACGCCCGACTTCAACAGCACGCGCTCGCCGTTCACGATCTTCCACTTCTTCAGAAGGTCGCCGCCTAGGGTGCTGTTGGGGGAGGAGAGGCTCACGGTACGGTAGTCGGGCGCATCGGGGGAGGAGCCTGCCGAGTCCTGCCCCAAGGTGAGAAAGCCCAAATCGTCGTTGAAGTCGTTGTCGAAGAAGTTAATGGCGTCCCATGACTTGGGATCGTCCTCGTCGTTCAGCCAGTACCGGTCGGAAAGCGACAGCCCGAAGCTCTTCTCGGCGAGCACGAGCGTGCTTTCCAGCTGCAGGTTCTCCAGAAGGCGTTTGATCTGCGCGCGAGAGGCGGGAATGGCGCGGTGGCGCCACCAGTAGTTCAGATCGGCCTTCGATATGTCGCCGTGCCGGTCAACAAGCCCGAACGGCGCCGCCTCAGGGGCGAACACCTCGCGGATACGCACGGCCTTGTGGTCATCCAGGTCGTAGTCGAACGACAATACGGGCGTGTTTTTGTTCATGAGCACGTAATGGGCGAGGGTCACGAGGTTCACCGCCTTTCGGAGCATGGGGCGTCGCGACTTAGGCGCGCGGGGCATCGGGTCTTTGGGTTCAGCGCTGCGCCCATTATACGGGAAATCGCCGGCCTTCGCTGCCCCGCTTTCGCCATCCTGCGCTGCCGCTCGTGCTCGCGGTGGCGTTGCTCCATGTTGTCGTCGGCTCGATGGAACGCGTTGCCTTGGGGGCGCTTCCGTGCCCAAGGAATTGCGAGCCTTGGGGCCTAGGCCGCCGCAGGATCAATAGATCGGTAGCAGCGGCGGCGCACGATGACGTAGGAGACGAGCATGGCCACGATCATGAACGACCAGGTGACGGGGTAGATCACCATGAGGGCGTCCCAGGTGCCAGACAGCGGGAACACCCAGGTCACG
>DBFAWQ010000160.1:0-3113 GCA_048242115.1 Eggerthellaceae bacterium | reverse complement strand
TGGTGGCGAAGGGGTAGTTGGCTGCCAAACCGCCCTTGTTCGTGAGGGCTGTGAACAGCGTGGACTTGCCCACGTTGGGAAGCCCCACGATACCGATTGAAAGAGCCATTTTCATCCTTACTCGAAGATGCGAAACGACCGCCCGAAGGCGGCCGCTTCATTATAGATAGTAAAGTGCGCATTTCTCGATTGAAATATTGTAAAACCCCAGGTCGGTCATTTTCCAAAACGAGAAATGTGCATTTTCGCAACCGAGGCGAAGGGGAATCCGAGCCGCAACAGCCGGACAGGCGCCGGACAAGGGCGCCCCGCGGCGGCCGAGGCGACGCAGGGCCGTCCGACCGCCGGGGCGTCATAGCTACATGGAGAAGAAGCCGAACTGCGCCGCCACGTAGGCCACGAGGATGACGATCACCAGCACGGGCGCGATGTACTTGATCATGACGGTCCATGCACCGGCCAGCGAGAACTTCGAGGAGATGCGGACCTCGTCGATGATGGTCCTCGGCTTGATGATCCAACCGACGAACACGCAGGTGAGCAGCGCAACGATGGGCATGAGCACCGAATTGGAGATGAAGTCGGCGAAATCGAGCATGGACGAGCCCGCGCCCAGCGGCTCGATGAACGACAGGCCGTTGTAGCCGGCGTTGATGACGGCACCGGCGATGACGACGAAGGCCACGACGATGGCGATCGCCTTCTTGCGCGAGCACTTCAGGCCATCGTGGACGATGGACACGAGCGTCTCGGTAAGGGAGATGGCGCTGGTAAGGGCCGCGAACAGCACCAGCAGGAAGAACAGAAAGCCGATGATGGTGGCCATGCCGCCCATGTCGGCGAACACCGTCGGCAGGGTGATGAACATGAGCGAGGGGCCGGCCTTGGTGGCTACGGCGTCGCCCGAGCCCATGGCCACGAACGCCGCGGAGACGATGAGCAGGCCGGCGACGAACGACACGCCCAGGTCGAAGAAGCCGATGCGGGTGACCGAGGACGTGAGGCTGTCCTGCTTGCGCATGTAGGAGCCGTACGTGATCATGATGCCCATAGCCAGCGACAGGCTGTAGAACATCTGCCCGAGCGCGCTGATGACCAGCTCCGGGGAGAACTTGCTGAAATCGGGCGTCAGGTAGTAGGCCGCTCCCTCCAGGGCGCCCGGCATCGTGAGCGTGTAGATGGCGATGCCCACGGCCATGATGATGAGCGCCGGCATCATGACGAGGTTGGCCTTCTCGATGCCGCCCTTGACTCCCAGGCCCACGATGACGAACACGATGAGCATGAAGGCCAGCATCCAGATGTAGCTCTCCACATCGCTGGTGATGAAGCCGGAGAAGAAGTCGCCTCCGTCGGCCAACGCGGCAGGCCCGTTGACCAGGTAGGCGGCGGTGTACTTGGTCACCCACCCGCCGATGATGCAGTAGTACGGCGTGATGATGAAGGGCACCGCCGATGCCAGGATGCCGATGAACGCATACTTCTTGCCGAACGACTTGAACGCTCCGATGGCGCTTTGGCCGGTCTTGCGGCCCAACGCGGTCTCCAGCAACAGCAACGAGATGCCGAAGGTGAACACGAGCACCACGTAGGTAAGCAGGAAGGTGCCTCCCCCGTACTTAGCCGCCAAGTAGGGGAAACGCCACATGTTCCCCAATCCCACTGCCGACGCGGCGGCGGCCAAGATGAAGGCCCATTTCCCGGACCACATCGCCCGCTTCGACGCACCCTGATTCTCCGTCATTTCCCAACCCTTCTTCCTCGGTCGGCGACGGCTGTTCCCCATGGGCGCACCTTAGCGCCCGCAACGCCGTCGCGACTAACGACAATTGCGAGTATTGTAGAAGGAAGAGCCTACGAGACGTTGCGGCAACGGCGTTGCTGGCTCAAGCCGTCGCCCAACGGCAGAAACGTCCCGGGCGAAGTGCGGTCGATAGCGTCCGGCGCGCCGGCCACCATCCTCCCACGCAAGCGACCTGACCCCAGGGGCCCCTAGGACGCCGTACGGAAGGGCTCGTCGGCGCCCTCGAAGAACAGGCTGTACCACATGAGGAACATGTACACGATCCAGATCTTGCGCGACCGGTCGGCCCCGGCGCGGTGCTCGTCCAAAAGCTCCACCAGATAGCCGGTGTCGAAGAAGCGCTCGGCCGTAGCGCTCGTGAACGCCTCCCTCACCTGGTCGTAGTAACGGTCTTGGCGAAGCCAGCTGACCACGGGCACGGGGAAGCCCAGCTTCTCCTTCTGCGCCCACTCCTGCGGGATGGCTCGCTCGGCGGCCTGGCGCAGGGCCACCTTCGTCTGCTGGTCGCTCACCTTCTGCGCGGTCGGGATGGTGGCGGACAGCTCGAAGACGCGCTTGTCAAGAAACGGCACGCGGCTTTCCAGCGAATGGGCCATGGACATTTTGTCGGTCTTCAGCAGGATGTCGCCCACCAGCCAGAAGAACAAATCCACGTACTGCATGCGCGTGACCTCGTCCAGCTCGGCCACCTCCGCATACACCGGGGCCGTGAGCTGCTGGGGCGCCTCCGGAACCGATGCGGCCGCCCCGCGCTTGCCAGCCCGCAGCCGCTCGCGCTCCTGGGGGCTGAAGGCCACGCCGTTGGCGTTGGTGTAGTACCAATCCTCCGCCGTCTCGCTGGCCCGCTCCAAATAGTTCGCCCCGCGCACCTTAAGCCCCCGCGCCGCCTTCGATGCGGCCTTCAGAAGCCCCTTGGGCGCCCAGGACAGCTTCGCGTTCGCGGACGGCACCTGGTAGATGCGGTAGCCTCCGAAGAACTCGTCGGCCCCTTCGCCGGAGAGCACCGCCTTCACCTGGGTGGCGGCAAGTTTGTCCACGAAGTACAGGGCCACCGCAGACGGGTCGGCGGACGGCTCGTCCATGTGCCACTGCACAGCGGGCAGGCTCTCCCAGTACTCCTCCTCGGTGATATGGTGGCTGGCGTTGGCTATCCCCAAGGTGTCGGCCAGCTCGCGGGCCCAGGAAATCTCGTCCCGCTCGCCGCTGTACTCGGAAAATCCCACGGTGAAGGTCTTGATGTCGGGGTTCTCCTTGGCAAGGCACGCGGCCATGTAACTGGAATCGATGCCGCTGGACAGGAAGGAGCCCA
>DBFAWQ010000159.1:0-8288 GCA_048242115.1 Eggerthellaceae bacterium | reverse complement strand
CCTACGTGCTGTGGAAGATGGGCAAACCCGAGGTGGGCGCCGCCTGCTACGCGAAGTGCCTGGAGGTTTCCCCAGTGGTGGCCATGCAGGCCCAGGCCGAGCTGGACGAGCTTTTGCAGGAGGCGTCGCTGCCGGCCCCCGACCCGGGGCGCATCGGGCGCACGCTGCGCCAGGGGGGCGTGCCCGTGGCGCCGCGGCCATGCCTGCTCAACGAGATAGACAAGGCCGTGGTGGCCGCGGTGCAGGAGAACCTGTTCCCCGTGGCCCGCGGGCTTCTGGCCGTGCGCCTGCGCTACCGTCCCGACGACGCCCTCAGCAACGTGCTGCGCTCGCTGAGCGACTAGGGGCCGCGCGGCGGGGAAGGGCGCGCTCCGCTCCTACAGCAGCAGCGGCAGCACCGAGGCGGGGTCGTCCAGGCGGATGGGCGCCTCCTCGTGGGTGGCCATGTTGCGCAACGTGGCGCTTCCCGAGGCCACCTCGTCGGGACCAAGGGTGGCCACGAAGGCCGCTTGCAGCTTGTTCGCCAGCTTGAACTGGCTCTTCAGGCTGCGGTTCTGGTGGTCCATGTCGGCCGACACCCCTTCGGCGCGCAGGGCCTGCACCAGGCGGAAGGCATGGGGTCGCTGGGCCGGTTCCACGCAGGCGACGAACACCTGGGGGCCCGGCAGTGGTGCGAAGCCGATCCCGCTTTCCTGCAGGGCCAGCACACAGCGCTCGTAGCCTAGGGCGAACCCGAAGCCGGGCGTGGGACGGCCGCCTACCTCCTCCATGAGCCCGTCGTAGCGGCCGCCGCCGCCCAGGGCCGAAGGCTTGCCCTCCGCGCCCAGGGGCACCTGCACCTCGAAGACGGTGCGGGTGTAGTAGTCCAGGCCGCGCACGAGCGTGGGATCCTCCTCGAACGCCAGCCCCGTAGCGGCCAGATAGCCTTTCACCTGGTCGTAGTGGGCACGGCAGTCGTCGCACAGGTGGTCGGTGATTTTCGGTGCATCCGCCATGATGGCGGCGCAGGCCTCCTCCTTGCAGTCGAAGGCGCGCAGGGGGTTCGTGTCGGCGCGGCGGCGGCAATCGTCGCACAGCTGGTCGGCGTGGGCCAGCAGGTAGTCGCGCACCAGCTGGCGGTAGGCCGGCCGGCACGACTTGCACCCCATGGAGTTCACGTACAGGGTCATCTTGTCCTGGGGTATGCCCAGCTCGCGGAAGAACTCCATGAGCATGATGATGCCCTCGGCGTCCACCGTTGGGTCCTCGGCGCCCAAGCATTCGATGCCTATCTGGTTGAACTGGCGCTGGCGACCGTGCTGGGGTCGCTCGGCGCGGAACATCGGGCCCGCATAGACCAGCTTCACCGGGGCGGCCCCCTGGGGGACCAGGTCGTGCTCTACCACGGCGCGCACGGTGCCGGCGGTGCCTTCGGGTCGCAGGCTCAGGCGGCTCTTCGAGCGGATGTGCTCCCCGGCCATAAGCTTCGCCATGTTGCCGCCCGAAACCGCCGAGAACATCTCCTTGCCCACCACGTCGGTGGCCTCGCCGATACCGCGGACGAAGAGCTCGGTCTGCTCGATGACGGGGGTCTCGATGGGCTTGTAACCGTACAGCCCGAATGTGTCGGTGGCCAGCTGCTTGAAGCCGGTCCAGAACGCCGCCTCGTCGGGCAGCAGGTCGCGGGTTCCCTCGGGTGCGTTGATGGCCATGGAGTGCCTTCCTTCGTTGATGTTCGATGCTCGGCGCAATCGCCGCCCGGTGCGTCGGCTCGGTCGATGCGTCCCAGGGGCGATCAGCGACAGTTGCTGCGGCCCAGGGGCGATCAGCGACAGTTGCTGCGGCCCGTGGGCGATTAGCGCCAGTCGCCGTGGCCGGCCGATCGGTGCCGATCGCTGCGGGCGGACGAACCGATGCGCCCCGTGCGCAGTCCCGCCATTATACCCGTCCCGTTTCCGAGGACCGCCAATCCTACGGGAAATACGCCTGCTTTGCCGCCCCGTCACCCGTCACGTCCCCCGCCGCGTCCCCCTCTCCCGCACCCCGTCCCTCCGCCGTCTCGTTTCGCCGCTTTCCGCTGCCGTGTCGCATCTTCGCCGCCCTTTCGCCTCTTCGCTTCCGCCGGCACCTCTTCGTCTCTCCTGTATCCCCTCCGCCCCTCAGCCGCAACGCCCCGTTACGCTGCAGCACCACTCCGCCCCCGCTGTCGCGCCGCTGCGGTGCCGTCCCTTCGCCGCGCTGCTCCGTGCGCATTTGCTTTGGAGGGAATTTGCGGAATCGTCGCCTGCATCTCTCGCCATCGCCTGCCCCTTGGGGGACTTGGACGGAATTTGCGGAAGTGCTGTACGCCGCTGTCACTTTTTTGCAGAAGTGCTGTAGTTGCGTACCGTTTTTTGCGGAAGTGCTGCAAACCCAGGGGCGCTCATACAGCACTTCTGTAAAAAACGTCCAAACCCCGCCTTCGCCGGCATGATGAGGTGGCCTGCCAAGAGGCATATCCGACAAGCAACCTGGGTCGTTTGTCGTGCGGCACATGATAAGGAGAGCCAGCCGAGGGGACAGGTCGTTTGCCGTCTGTGGGGAAATCGCGCGAACCTGCCGCTTGTGCACTGTGCGATGCGGCGATGGGGAGGGGCGCGTGGAGATAAAAAGT
This sequence comes from Eggerthellaceae bacterium, assembly GCA_048242115.1. Taxonomy (GTDB): domain Bacteria; phylum Actinomycetota; class Coriobacteriia; order Coriobacteriales; family Eggerthellaceae; genus Xiamenia. The sequence goes on along the minus strand of DBFAWQ010000159.1, from coordinate 5,656 downwards.
GGCGTTGGCGCAAATAGTTGGGAATTACCCCTTGAAAAAAGTTGCATGGGGGGGGGTATCTTTATGTGCACAGGTTTTCCGGAACGTAAGAGGTGAGAGAGATGAGAATCGTGAAACGTGTGCGAAACCGCAGCGGCTCGGTGCTGCGCTGCGTGCTGGCGTTCGCCCTGGCCTTCGCGATGATGGGGGTGGCGGCCCCCGGGGCGCTGGCCGACGAGGGCGCCGCGCGGGAGCAGGCGACCGCCGCTTCGGAAGCGTCGATTGACGCGGCGGTGGCGTCGGTCGATGGTGCGGAGACGGCCGATGCAGAAGAAGATGTTGCGGTCGGAGAAACCGAGGCTGTCGTCGGACCGCCTTCGGCAATCAAGGAAGCTCAGACGGCCGACGACTCCGAGGTCGCGGCAGCCCAGGACGTCCTTAGCGCGGGTGTGCAGGTCATGGCTCCGCCGAATATGGCACGCAACCAGTACATTCTGTACAACGCGTGTATGGGAACGAACGGGCACCAGTGCTTCATCATCCAGCCGCTCGTCAACGGCACCGCGGCTCTGGGAGGCAACTGGCAGGCAATGCTCAGGATTGACGATTCCTCCTCCTATAGCCAGATATGCTTGTGGCCCGCCAACGGGGCGGAGCGGCGTTTCGGAGATATAGGGTTTCGCCAGACGCTTACGCTGACGGGGGATTCGCGCTACGTAAAGATCGTGTTCGATATCGTGAACTACGGTACGGAAAGCCATAAGGTCGACATGGCCATTCTGAAGAAGAACGATTACTTCAAGGAGATGCGGGAGACGAGCACCGGCGCGTACGGCATTTTCGAATATGGCGGCCAATCCTACATCTACAACTTCGCTGCTATGAACTCTTACGGTCTGGGCAAGCCGAGCGTGGTGTGGTTCAGTCCCACGAACTTCGGGACGAGCAACTACTGGGAGTGGATTTTCGAAGGCTCCCCGGAAACGAGCACCCGACCCAACCAGCCAGTGCTGGGCAAGAGCGGCGACTCCGGCTGGGAAGTAGGCCTTACGTGGCTCGACCATCAGCTGGCGCCTGGCGGCACGATGCAGCTTGCCTTTGAGATCGGGGCTTGCGGGTACGGGGTGCAGCCGGAGCTTTCCTCGGATATCGAAGCTGTGGTGAAGGGCGGCCGCATCGACATCTCCGCCGAGGTGAAGGACTCCGAAGGGGCTCTCGACCGGCTGCTGTGCGTGACGGACCCCTACACCGCCGACGCCGGGGCCATTAAGGAGATCGGGCGCACGGAAGGTACGGGCGAGTTCGTACCCCTGGACGGCACGTTCCCGCTGCCTCCCACCTGGAACGTGGGCGAGGTCCATTCCGTGGAGATGTGGGTGGAAAACGACGCCGGTCTGAAGTCCGCATCCACCACCGTGAACATCCTGGTGGTGGAGAACGAGGACGGATCGGACGTCATGGTTCCCGCGACGCCGGTGCAGGTGGTCTTCGGCGAGGGCGATGACGCCCAGGTGGTGGATACGTTCGAGCAGGCGGTCATCCCCATCCCCGACGGCCCCGCCGACGTGCCGGAGGGGAAGAAGTTCGCGGGCTGGCAGGATCCGGAGGGCGATCCCTGGAACCCCGGTTCGGAATGGACGGTTCCGTCGGGCGTGGAGGACGGCGAGGTGCGCTTCGAGCCGGTGTGGGTGGACGCCGACGCCGCCCTGTGGCACAAGGAGGTCTACGAGCAGCAGCTGGACGGCACTTACGTGCGGGTGAGCTCGCAGCCGAACGCTTCGACGGAAGGGGCGCAGGTGTCGTTTGACCTGGCTGCGGAGTCCGTTCCTCGCGGGTTCGTCGTCAACCAGGAGAAGAGCGTGGCGTCGGGGGTGGTGGCCGCCGACGGGTCGACGGTGCTGGCCCTGTACCTGGACCGCGCGCGCCTCCAGGTGGTGCTCGACCATTGCGTGGTCGACGACGCCTCCCCTGCGGCGGCAAGCGCCCTGCCGAGTCGCGAGGCGCTGCGGCCCACGAAGACCGAGGCCTTCGAGGTGGTGTACGGCTCCACGCTGGCGGACATCGACCGCGTGTCCCTTCCCGACAGCGTCGATGCCACCTTCGGCGGCTGGTTCACCGAGCGCGGGGGCAACGGCGTGGAATACGGCGCGCAGAAGCAGCTCAAGCAGGACGGACTGACGCTGTACGCATTGTGGGTCTCCAAGAAACCCGCCGACCCTTACGTGACGGTGACCTCGGAAAACGTTACCCATCCGGACGGCCCCAACCAGGTGGGCGACAAGGTGAAGGTGACCGTGGAAGCCGGCAACCGCTCCCCGGACAACCCGTGGCCCGACGTGGTGCTCATCGTGGACGTGCCCACGGGGCTTACCATCGACCCCGACAGCCTGCGGGTGCTCGACGGCGAGGGCAACCCCGTACCGGACATCGCTGCGGTCTGGGATCCCGAAACGCGCACGGTAACCGCCGACTTGGGGGATGTGGCCCCCGATTCCTCCTACACCGTCGACTACGATGCGGTGGTGTCGCCGGAAGCGGTCTATCCGGGCGGAGATACGGGCACGTCGGCCGAGGCCGGGGGCGCGAACCCCGACGGGACTCCCAACGGCGAGGTGACGGCCGGACCGGCCTACCCGGGCGGCGGCGCGAGCAGCGATGAAGGCTCCGATACCGACCCTGGCGACAGCAACGTGGTACCGCTGCCGGCCCAGCCTATGCTTACGAAGGAGGCGGCCAACCTCGACCGGACCGACGAGGTCAGCCGCGTGGGAGACACCGTCCGCTACACCATTCGCGCCTCGGCGGGCGTGGAAGGGGCCCAGTGGCTGGGCGTGGTCGTCACCGACGACGTTCCCAAGGATTTGGAGGTGCTTCCCGAAACCGTAACGCTGCAGGATAGCGAGGGTCGGAAGCTGCCCGGAGCGCAGTTCGACGCGCAGGCGAACCGCGTGACCGCCCATGCGGGCGACCTGTACGGCACGCGGGCCGTGACGCTTCAGTTCGACGCGCGGATTCTGCCTTCCGCTGCGGGAACCCTGTCGGGGTCTGCTTCGGCCGAAGGCCAGGGGGCAACCGTGCCGGACATCGGCAACCGGGTGCAGGCTACGGGCACCGACGGCGTTTCGGCGGGAACGGGCGACGGAGGCGGCTCCGGCGACGATCCCGCGGGTCCCGGCGAGGGCGACGGCCAGGTGGATGCGGTGACGGACAAGGTGTACCCCTCCGAGCAGGACCGTCCGGAAAACGGCGGCGTGGCCAACGAGGACGGCACCCGCGGCGACAGCGGCAACGGAGGCGGCAACCAGACCCCCGGCGGCCAAACGCCCGGCGAAGGCGACGGGCTGGGCGACGGCGCCCAGGATGGTGACAGCAACGGTTCCGGCCTTGGCTCGGGCAGCGGCTCGCCGGCCGGGACGACCGGTTCGGGCGACGGCGGCAAGAAGGGGACCATGACGTCCCTGGGGGCCGCCCTGGCCCAGACCGACGACCCTGTGGGGTTGCTGCTGGCGGGATGCGCCCTGGCGGTGCTGCTCGCCAGCGTTAGCACGATCCTCGCGCGGCGCCGTCGGGCCTAGACGCCACCGCGCATCGCGTGCGCAGGGGGCGGGGATCGCGGGCGGCGCGCCCGGGTTCCCCGCCCCCCTGCTTCTGACGTCAATCCCGCAAGAATATTCTTCTCTTTCGCCCTTCGCAATTCGTGAGTTAGCTCGCACAACTGGCCTCCTGATCGCGAAATCCCGCACAGGATGCCAGTTGTGCAGGATGGAGAGGGCTGTACCTATCGGGTCTGGGCGGGGTGGTCCAGGTAAAACATGCGCGCCGACCGGCAGAATCGGTTGCCGACCATCACGACGAACAGGACCTCTTCGAAATCGTTCGCCCTCTTTTCAATGTATAGCATATTTCCTGTTCAAAGCGATACTTGTGCGCGTCTACCCCAAAAGCGCGAGGGGGTGAGGGCGGAAAATCCCCTAGGGGCGCGATTACGTCGCTTCCGTCGGCTCCCTATGATGGGCGCTGTCGCTCGGAAGGAATGGCGAGACGTTGGGGCGGACCACCTGGTGCGGCCCGTCAGCTTCCCGACCGCAGGGCCTTGGGCTCTCGAATCTGCGGGACCCAGACCCCTCGGTAGTTTCCGGGCGATGGGAAAGGAATGCGAAACAGGGAGGAAGCATGAGCAAGGAAGCGAAGAAGTTTGCCTCGGGCATGTCGCGACGCGCGTTTCTGAGCCTGGGCGCCACCGCGGCCGTGGCTGCCGGCGCTGCGGGGCTCGCGGGGTGCTCGCCGGCTTCGTCGTCGAGCGGCAACGGCGGTTCCGGCGACGGCGGCTCGAACGGCTCTGCAAGCAACGGGGGGACCGCGAGCAACGCCGCGAGCACACCGGCCACGGTGGTGCACAACGTGCATGATACCAGCTGGATGACGCCGCCCGCGGAGGTCACCGACTTCGTGGACGAGAAGACCTGCGACGTGGTGGTGTGCGGCCGCGGCTTCGCCGGCGTGACGGCTGCGCGCGAGCTGGCCGAGCAGGGCAAGAAGGTCATGGTAGTGGAGAAGCAGCCCGAGGACACCTACGCGGCCGTGGGCAACGAGTTCGCATCGCTGAACGCCGCCATTCTGCAGGAGCGCGGCGTGCCCCACATCGACCCGGTGGAGTTCTACCAGAACTTCATGAAGATCACGGGCAACCAGCCCAACCCCGCACTGGTCATGAAGTTCGCCCAGAACTCCGAGGCCAATTCCAACTGGTATCTGTCGGAGCTGACCGAAGAGGACTTCGCCACCATGACGACGGCCTTCTTCCCGCCCACGGAGCATCAGCTGAGCGAGCTTTCGGGCATCAAGTTCTGGCCCAGCGTCTGCAGCTTCTACGGCGAGTGCAACCAAACGAAGATTCAGAACACCAACGCCGACGTGGCCATTTCGAAGGGCGCCGAGTTCTTCTACGCCCACACCGCCGAGTACATCATCATGGAGGACGGCAAGGTGGCGGGTCTCGTGGCCTCGAACGCGGACGGCTACGTGAAGTTCAACTGCAAGGCCGTGGTGTGCTCCTGCGGCGGCATGGGCGGCAACCCGGACATGATGGCCTACTTCATGCCCGACATGGCCCAGGCGCTGGTGGAGGGCGAGGACCTCACCTCCATGTCCGCCAACGACGGTCGTGGCGTGCAGATGGCCTACTGGGCTGGCGCGCATCTGGAGACCACACCCATCCCCGGCATGAACATGAAGGGCCTGTCGGTGCCCGGCAAGATGAACTGCCTGCCCCAGGCCGTGTGGATTGACGAGAGCGGCAAGCGCTTCTGCAACGAGTACTATCCCACCTCCGAGCAGCGCGGCTACCAGACTACCTACATGAGCCGCAAGACCAAGTACGCCGTGGTGGACAACAACTTCACGGAGTACCGCCAGTACACGCTGCCCCAGCATGCGGGCTTCAGCGCCACCGAGGCCAACATCCAGTCCCTGCGCGACGCCATGGACACGGCCTACGCCAAGTTCAACGGCACCTACGTGGAGGAGGAAGCGAGCGGTAGCCAGGGCGGCCAAGGCGGCGAAGGCGGTGCAGGTGCTCCCGCGGCGGCCGGCGCTGCTGCGGGCGGTGCAGCCGGCGGAGCCGGCGAGGGCGGCGCTCCGGCGGGCGGCCCCGGCGGTGGCGAGGGCGGTCCCGAAG
>DBFAWQ010000158.1:0-6487 GCA_048242115.1 Eggerthellaceae bacterium | reverse complement strand
ATGCAGCTGCAGAGCCAGGAGCGCACCGAGGCCATAGCGAAGGACCAGAAGCCCAAGGAAATCGGCTTCGTCGCCGTGGCTGCGGGGGACGGCAACGCCAACATCCTGCGCAGCCTGGGGGTGGACGAGGTCGTTTCCGGCGGCCAGACCATGAACCCCTCCACAAAGGATTTGCTGGACGCGGTGGAGAAGGTGAACGCGAAGGCCGTCATCATCCTGCCCAACAACAAGAACATCATCATGGCCGCCAACAGCGCCGCCGAGATGGCTCCGGTGCCTTGCGCCGTAGTGCCCACCACCAGCGTGCCCGAGGCGTTCTCCGCCTTGTTCAACTTCGACGAGACGGCAAGCTTGGAGGAGAACGCGGAGGCAATGACCGAGGCCTACGAGGCGGTGAGGACCGGCGAGGTAACCTTCGCCATCAAGGACTCCAAGGACGCTCATGGCGGTCCCATCAAGGCCGGCGACGTCATCGGCATCGCCGACGGCTCGATCGAATCGGTGGGACGCTCGGTGCCCGAGGTGGTTATGGGCGTCCTCGACGCCCTTGAGGCCGAGGACGCGGACATCCTCACCATCTTGGCAGGAGCGGACTTCTCCGACGACGATCTGGCCCAGCTCGTGGAGTCGATAGAGGAGCGCTTCGAGGACCTGGAGATAGAGGCGAAGCGCGGCGATCAGCCCCTTTATCCGATAGTCCTGTCCGTGGAGTAGCCGTTTCGTGGGAGAGAGCAGTCCGAACCGGGTGTCGGCAACGCTTGCCCTTGACAAGCCGGTCTTCGAGGTGCGGGCGGTGGGAGGCCCTCGCGCCAAGGACCTTGCGGCCATGGGTATCCGCACGGTGAGGGATCTGCTCACCCACTTCCCGCGGCGCTACGTCGACCTTTCCCTGCGCTGCCAGGTCGCCTACGCCGCCATCGGACTGCCTTGCACGGTGGAGGGGGTCGTCCATAGCGTCAAGCTCAAGCGCCCCCGCCCCAACCTGAAGCTCGTCGAGATAGCGCTCACCGATTCCACGGGGTTGCTGCAGATCACCTGCTTTCGCCAGCCGTGGCTTGCCGACCAGCTGAAGCCGGGCATGCGCATCGCTGCGGCCGGGAAGGTCGAGTTCGCCTACGGGTTCAAGCGGATGACCAATCCTTACATTGAGGTGGTGGAGGCGGGCAAGGTGGCCGAATCCATGATCATTTCGGTGCATCCGGCGACCGAGAAGCTGAGCGCCAAGTTGGTGCGCACGCTGGTTGGCAACGCCTTGGAGCTTACCGAGGGGATGCTCGATCCGCTGCCGCTGCGGTTGCGGTCGAAGTACCGGCTGATGAGCCGCTACAGCGCCCTGCGCTCCATCCACTTCCCCCAGGCCGCAGACGACGTTGCCCAGGCAAGGCGGCGGTTGGTCTACGAGGAGGTGCTGCTCTTGGAGCTCATGCTCATGATGCAGTCCTCCAAGCGAAGCGCGGGGCGCGTCCCCGTGGTGCACCGCGCGGACGGCCCCCTCCTCGCGGCCTATGCCAAAGCGATTCCGTTCACGCTCACCGACGAGCAGGTTCGGGCCAAAGACGACATCCTGGCGCAGCTTGCCGCTCCCCGGACGGCTAACCACATGCTCTTGGGGGACGTGGGCACGGGCAAGACGGTGGTGGCGGGTTTTGCGCTTGCGGCCGCTGCCGACACGGGCGGTCAGGCTGCGTTTATGGCCCCCACCGAGGTGTTGGCGAAGCAGCACGGGGAAAGCCTGGGTTCGCTGCTGGACGGCGCTGGTATCTCCTGGGCCGTGCTGACCGGCTCCACGCCCGACGAGGAACGTCGGCGCATCCTGAAGGGATTGTCTGCGGGCGAGCTTTCGGTGCTCTTCGGGACCCATGCGATCTTGGAGGACGACGTAGCCTTCCGAAACCTCACCGTAGCCGTGATCGACGAGCAGCAGCGCTTCGGCGTCGACCAGCGGGCGAAGCTGCTGTCGAAGGGACTGGCGCCGGACGCGCTCTTCCTGACCGCCACGCCCATTCCCCGAACCTTGGCGTTGGCGCTTTACGGCGACCTTACGCTCTCCTACATCAAGCGCCGCCCCCACGACAGCGCCCGGCGGACCACCTTCGCACTTCCCAAGGAGCGCCAGGGAGTGGCCTTCGATGCGGCAAAGGAGGCGCTTTCCCGCGGCGAGCAGGTGTTCGTGGTATGCCCGCTGGTGGGCCAGGGCACCGATGCTCGGGATGCGAAGAGCGCCAAGGGCAAGCAGCAGCGGGCCCAGGAGGACGAGCCGGGCTGCAGCTATGCCATCGTGAGCATCGAGTCCGACGACGACCTTCGGGGCGACGACGTGGCCGCGGCGACCAAGGAGGCCCAGTTCCTGCAGAGCAGCGTGTTCGGCGATTGGAAGGTGGAGCTGCTGCACGGCCGCATGCGCCCCGCCGAGAAGCATGCCGCCATGGAGCGGTTCCGCAAGGGGGAGTCGCAGGTGCTGGTGGCCACGACGGTCATCGAGGTGGGCGTGGACGTGCCAAACGCCACGGTGATGATCGTGGAGGACGCCGACCGGTTCGGGCTGTCCCAGCTGCACCAGCTGCGCGGGCGCGTGGGCCGCGGCGAGCTCGCGGCCCAGGTGTACCTGCTTTCGGCGTCGCACAGCGAAAGCGCGCTGTCGCGGCTGTCGGCCATGGAGAAGACCGACGACGGGTTCGAGCTCGCCAGCTACGACCTGTCTCTGCGCCGGGAGGGCGACATCCTGGGGAACCGCCAGCACGGCGCATCGCAGCTGAAGCTGGTGAACGTGGTGCGCGACGGCAAGGTGATAGAGGCGGCCCACGCCGATGCCCGGGAATTGCTGAGCGCCGACCCTGACCTGAGCATGCCCGAGCACCGAGCGCTGGCCCGCGAGGTGCACCTTTCGTTCTCCTCCGAGCACGAAGTCGTCGGCGGGTAGGGAAAGGAAGGGAAAGCCATGCGTATAATCGCCGGGGAGTTCCGCGGGCGCAACATAGAGGCGCCGCAGGGTTCGGGCACGCGCCCCACCACGGACCGGGTGCGCGAATCCATGATGTCCATGGTCTACAGCGCCCGCGGCGGCTTCGAGGGCGCCGCGGTGCTGGACGCGTTCGCCGGCTCGGGGGCGCTGGGACTGGAGTCGCTGTCGCGCGGGGCGTCGCGGGCGGTGTTCTGCGACCGCGACGCAGGAGCCCAAAAGGCCGTGCGGGCGAACCTGCGGGCCTGCGGCGTTGGCGATCGTTGCCGCGTCTTGGGCGCCGATATGCTCGCCCCGCTTGCTGCGCTCGGTCGCCTCGGGCCCTTCGACCTGGTGTTCCTCGACCCTCCCTATGCCTGCGAACCTGCAGAAATTGTGGGGATGGTGCAGCGGTTGGACGGGGAGGGCCTGCTGGCCGACGATACGCTGGTAGTGTATGAGCACAGCATCTCCGACCGGGAACGTGCGCTTCGGGCGGCCTCGGATGCGGGGTGGCAGGTTGTGAAGAGCAAGAAGTTCGGCGAGACCGCCGTTTGTCTGCTTGCCCGCGAGTAAGGAGCTCCCCAGATGAAGCGTGCGCTAACTCCCGGTACCTTCGACCCCATCACCTCGGGGCACCTGGACATCATCACCAGGGCCTCCGCCCTGATGGACGAGGTAGTGGTCGCCGTGGCCGCCTCCGAGAAGAAGCACCCGCTGTTCAGCCTGGAGGAACGCGTGGGCCTTGCCCGCCAGGCTACGGAGCATCTGCCCAACGTACGGGTGGTGCCCTTCGACGGGCTTCTGGTGGACTTCGCGCGCCAGATAGAGGCGACGGTGGTGGTGAAGGGGCTGCGGGCTATCACCGACTTCGAGTACGAGTTCCAGATGACCGCCCTGAACTACCAGCTGGACAACGAGTTGGAAACGCTTTTCATCATGTCGCCGCCCCAGCACATGTACCTGTCAAGCTCGATCGTGCGCGAGATAGCGAGCATGCAGGGGGATGTGAGCCGCTTCGTGCCTCCGTGCGTGGACGAAGCCCTGAGGGCGGTGTTCCGCAAGAGCTAGGGAAGCGCCCTTCCCGCGGGACGGCGCGTCGGAGGGCGAATCGAGAAAGGAGCAGCTTATGCGGGTTCTATGTCGCGAAGACCAGGAGGCCCGCGAGCACGAGGTGCTCCAAGAGGATGCCGCGTTCGCCGACCGGACGGAGGGAAGGGACAGGTCGAGCCAAGCCGACCTTCTGCGGACCGACTACCAACGCGACCGCGACAAGATCCTCCATTCGAAGTCGTTCCGGCGGCTCTCCCACAAGACCCAGGTGTTTCTGGCCTCCGAGGGCGACCACTACCGCACGCGCCTGACCCATACGCTGGAAGTTTCCCAGATAGCCCGCACCATCACCCGGGCTTTGGGGCTGAACGAAGACCTTACCGAGGCGATCGCGCTCGGTCACGACCTGGGGCATACTCCCTTCGGGCACACCGGCGAGGATGCGCTGTCGGCGTGCCTGGCGCGCCATGCGGGCGTCGATCCGGACGCCCCCGAGGCGCGGCTGCTCTACCGGCACAACTACCAGAGCCTGCGGGTGGTGGAGCGCATCGAGAACGGCGGGGCGGGGCTGAACCTCACGATGGAGGTGCGCGACGGAATCCTGAACCACACGGGCGAGGGGAGGGCCGAGACCCTGGAGGGGCGGATCGTGGCCATAGCGGACCGCATCGCCTACGTGAACCACGACATAGACGATGCCATCCGCGCCGGCGTGCTGGCCGAGGCCGACCTGCCTGCGAGCACCCACGAGGTGCTGGGGTCGGACCACTCCGCCCGCATAGAGACCCTGGTGTGCGACATGGTTCGAGAGTCGGCGCGCACGGGGGATATCGCCATGACGCCGGTGGTATGGGACGCCATGATGGAGCTGCGAGAGTTCCTGTTCCGCAACGTCTACACCTCCGAGGCGGTGAAGTCCGAGGTCAATAAGGCGACGCACCTGCTCTCCGAGCTGTTCGAGCATTTCGTGGCCCATCCCGAGGAGGTTCCCGCCGAGAACCTCGCCATCGCCGAGGGCGACCACCTGCTGGCCGTGACGGACTACATTGCCGGCATGACGGACCGCTTCGCGTCGGCCACCTACCAGCGGCTGTTCGTGCCGAAGACCCTTCGCGTGTAGAAAGGCGCCTCTCGGTTGCCTGAGCTTCCTGCTTGGCTATAATGCTTGGGCTATGGAAAACTCCCAGGACATCATGCGGCCCGGATCGGCCGCCGACGCTGCGCGCCAGGCGCTGCGGGCGGCCCTTCCCATCATGCTCGGCTACGTGGCCATCGGGCTGCCCTGCGGCATCCTGTCCGACTCCATCGGCCTGAGCTGGGTGCAGGCCTTTCTGCTGTCGGTGCTGTTCTATTCCGGCGCCGGGCAGTTCATGTTCGCGAACATGTGGCTCGCCGGGGCTCCCATCGCCTCCATCGTGGCCAGCATCTCGTTGGTGAACACCCGGCAGATGCTGTACTCGGCCGCCTTCGCCCCGGCGTGCAGGGGGGTGGGAAAGTCGCTGTCGTTTCTGTTCGCGGCTACGGTCACCGACGAGAGCTACGGGGTGAACGTCCAGCGGTTCGCGGAAGGTGGCTGGTCGGTGGGCAAGGCCACGCTGGTAAACGTCTTCTCCATGTCGTCGTGGGCCGTCTCCAACGCGGTGGGCGCCCTTCTCGGCAGCGCCATCGGGATACCGCTTGCCATAGCCTCGTTTGCCATGACCTCCATATTCGTCTGCCTATTGGTTACCCAGAAGGCGACCCTGGAAAACGTCGTGGCCGCCGGGGTGGCTGCTGCCGGCGTCTTCCTGTGCAAGTGCGCGGGGCTTTCGGGCCCGGCCATACTCGTCGGCGCCGTGGCCGGGGTGGTGGCCGCCATGGTCCTGTCGTGGGCGAGGAGGTAGCGCCGTGACCGAGCCCGTCAGCTGGAGCGCCTTCCTCGTCGTGTTCGCATGCTGCGCCGTCACCATGCTGGTCTGCCGCGTGGTGCCGCTGTTCGTGCTGAAGGGCAGGAACCTGCCCGAGGGAGTGGAGCGCGCGCTCGGATTCATCCCCCCTGCCGCGTTCGCCGCCCTGGTGGCCAACGACTTGCTGACGCCGGGGATGTTCGACGCGGGGCTGTGGCCCGGGGCTGCCCCCCTGGTGGCCGCCGTGGCGGTGGCGCTTGTGGGGTTCAAAACGAAATCGCTGCTGTGGAGCGCCCTCGCAGGAGTTGCGGTATACGGCTTGCTCATGCTTATTTAATGGAGGACGCGGATACTTCGCCAGGCGGTCGCCGTTTTGTCCTTGCGCGGCCTCCCCGTTTCGCGTACACTTGCAAATTGCGCCTTGCGAGGCCTAGTCCATAAGGGACACAGAGTAACTTGCTTTTGAAGATAGAGGAAGACGCAGGAACATGGATATCATTCGCGCCATCGAGCAGCAGCAGATCAAGCAGGACCTCCCCCAGTTCGAGGTCGGCGACAACGTGAAGGTTCACTATCGGATCACCGAGGGCAACCGCGAGCGCATCCAGGT
>DBFAWQ010000157.1:0-11515 GCA_048242115.1 Eggerthellaceae bacterium | reverse complement strand
TAATTGCATTGTTCGTACGACCGAAAGGAGGCAGGCATGACAGCATCATCTGTGACAATCCGGGTGGACAGCGACGTAAAAGAGGGTGCTGCGCGTGTCGCCGAGTATTTCGGCTTTGACCTGTCCTCCGTCACTCGCGCGTTCTACAAACAGATGATCAGAGAGAACAGGATTCCCCTCACCCTCTCCGACCCTGAGCCCAGTGCCGAGTCGCTGGAAGCCATCAGGGAGGCGAACGAGATAATCGCCAAAGGTGGCACCGGAGAATCCTACTCGTCAGGCCGCGAACTAATCGAAGCAGCTCTGAGGGCTTGACGATGCCCCGGCTCGAAGCCCAATTCTCCCTTGCTTTCGCTCGGGACATCAAGCGTCTGAAGAAGAAGCGTGTTGATATCGTTTGTCTTTCTGAGGTAATCGACCTCATCATAGAAAACACGCCCAGCAGCCTAGAAACCTTGAAACGGCGCCATCGCATGCACACGCTTTCCGGGAAATGGGCAGGAAGCTCCGAATGCCACGTTTGCAACGCTGGCGATTGGCTGCTCATCTGGCGAACGTTCGACGGTATTGCCCTCATGCAAAGAACCGGTACGCACGACGAGCTGTTCCGCTAGGCGAGACCCTACGCGCCAGAAGGAGGTCGTAGCCATGACGGAGTACAAGCTTGCGGACGGGACGGTCCTGACTACCGAGGACATAGAGCGCGAGAGCGCCGAGTACGAGAGCGGGACGTGGGAGGGCAAGCTCGAGCGCATCCACGTGGGGCCCGCCGCTGTGGCGGACGAGCCGTTGGTCGCGATCACCGTGAAGTTCCCGGCGTCGATGGTTTCCGCAATCGACGGGAAGAGCGCGAACCGCTCCGACTACATCCGCCGAGCGGTCGCGGCAACACTGTAGCTAAAGGCGGATTGGAGGTGCGGCAGTGCTTGAGCAGACAGACAACACCACCGTCTACAGTATTGATCAGCTGAGGGATATCATCGTGCCATATGTCCAGAGTCGCAAGTTTGCCAGCGCCTACCTCTTTGGTAGCTATGCCAAGGGCGAAGCAAACGGGACTTCCGACATCGACATTCTTGTCGACAAAGGCGAGGCTCGGGCGCTGGCCGTATGCGGACTTGCGAACTACGTGTATCGCGCAACTGGCAAGATGACGGACGTCTTCGACATCCGGGAGCTCGATCAAGGCCCATTCAGGGACAGCGTACTCAGAGACGCGGTGGCACTATAAGCATGTCTCCGGAAGAGCAGGTGCGTAGCCTCGCGTGTCGATGCGGGCTGTATAATGCCTCCTAGATGCAGAACCGCGAGGAGGTTGCGAGGATGGATGCGAAAGATGCGGCCGGAGCCGTAGGCGCCGTCGAGGCCGTTGCGGCTATCATGGGGAAGATTCCGAATTCGAAAGTCAAGGGAGCAGCCAAAGCGGTCAAGGCTGCGGCTCCCGTGATCGGCGTGGCGGTGCAGGCTGCTCCCGTGGCGGCGAAATACGCGGGGCCTGCGGCGAAGAAAGCCGGGCATGCGGTCGTCGGCGCCGCAGAGGGCGCCAAGGGGAAGCTGGCTGACGCGGTGAACGCAGGCAAGGCCGCGGCTGCCGAGAACGCGGAGAAGCGGAAGGCCGCCCAGCAACTGGCGGCCGAGCGCGGGCGCGTGCTGTCCTATGCTGCCGCTTCCATCGACGCGAATGCGGTTCCCGACCGATGTTTCGAGGATGACCAGGTATTCGCTAACGCATTCGCGTCTTTCCCGGGCTGCTATGTAGCGGCCACCTATGGGAAGGCCATCCGCGAGAAGGAGCTTGACAGGTTTCGCGAGGTTCACGTCTTCTACGCCGGCAACATGGGGGATGCCATCCGAGCCGACATCGCCGGGAAGGGTGACCCTGATGTGTACGCCGATGTGAAGTACAAGCAGCATGTCCGCTTCTTCCTCTACCCTTGCAGCGAGGAAGACGCCCCCGACCTGCTGGAGTCCCTGAAGGCCACGCTTCTGGATAGGTGACGGGATAGAATGAATGCTTCAATAGGTGAATACGTGTCCGGAGAGGCCATTATCTAAGTCGTTTAGCTTTTGCGCTCGACGGCTGCCTCTTCACCCCCGTATGGTTTTGCGGGAACTCGTGGGCTGTGTCGGGATCTTCTAGGCGCAAGCTGCAGTTGAGCGCATGGCGGGATGCCGCTCTTTGCCGGATTCGCATTCCGCGCTCATCGGGCCTGGCGCTGAAACACCAATGTGTAAACGTAGACCACGTCCTGGTTCTCGAAATGCTCATAGAAGATGTCAAAAGGCCCTACGACCGCCTTCAGGACGCCCTCTCCGGATTCGGTGCGAATCAGGCTTGGTACTTTGGTGGACCCGACGGTCGGGACAGCTTCTATCAAGTCGAGCATCTTGTATATGTTGTTCTCAACACGCTTTGAAGTGACGCGCGACAGTTCTTCCGCGAACCGTGGCGAATAAATCATCTCAGCCATGGTGCGCGCGAATCTGCTCGACGGCTTCGCGCAGGGCATCAGTGCCTTTGATGCCGGCGCCTGATTCGATCTGCGAACGCCCCTCGGCGATGCCGCTGCGGACCAGTTCCACGTAGTCGGCGTCCTGGTCGGAGGCGGGGGCGATGACCACCCAGGGCCGCGAGTTCTTGAACACGGTGACTTTGTTGCCCGTTTCGCTCACTGTAGAGGCGATGCGGGAGAAGTTAGTCCGGGCTTCGGCGGCGGTTGCGGTGAGGGCGGCCATGGTATCCTCGTTTCTCCAAAGTGCAGTGAGGATATTATAGCTTGAATTTGAGCGTAATTAGAAGCGTATCTCTTCTCTGGGGAACAGCGTCATCGAAGCGTAGGTGTGGCGTCGCTCATACAGGAACGGCGAGGTTCGCGCCTCGCCGTTCCTTCGATTCGCTACGATTCGCTTTCGCCCTCCTCGCGGGCGGACGCAGCTACCTACTTCCCTGCGGCGGCGTTCTTGCCGGCTATGTAGCCGAAGGTCATGGCCATGGCGATGCTGTGGCCCTGCAGCACTTCGGGGTAGACCACGCTGAAGCGGTTGCCCTGCACGTTGCCGGCGGCGTACAGACCGGGGATGACGTCCAGGTCGGCGTTGTACACGTGGCATTCCTCGTCGCTCTCAAGACCCGACATGGTCACCAGGTTGCCGACGCCCTTCATCGACCCGTCGCCGATGTAGGTGTCGCAGAAGAACGGAGGCTTGGTCAGCCCGATCATGCGCTTCGACACCTTGCCGTAGTCCTCGTCGTTGCCCTTCGCGCACAGCTCGTTGTAGCGCTTGATGCTGGCCAGCGCCGTGTCCTTGTCGATGTCCATCTGCTCGATCAGACCCTCGATCGTGTCCGCGGTCAGCAGCTTGCCCTCTTCGGCTTCCTTCTGCACCGTTTCGAACTTCACCTCGGGATGCTTGCCGTGGCCGTAGGGCATGTCGTCCATGTGCTCGAAGAAGCTGGCGTCGTAGATCTGGAAGACGGTCTTGTCCTTCTGCTCGTACAGGCGCTCGGTGAACTGCTGCCCCTGTATGTCCTCGTTCATGAATCGCTGGCCGCGCTTGTTCAGCAGCAGCGCCGGCAGCGTGCCCACGACGTAGGTGCCGCCGCCGATCGCGTGGGTCATGTTGCAGCCGTCAAGCTGCATCATGGCACCGGCCCAGGCGCCCATGCGATGCCCGTCGCCCACGTTGCACTGGTTGCCCTGCGCGTCCATGACCGAGTAGATGTTCTTGATGCCGTCCTCGTCGAAGCGGCGCGACAGGAAGGCGTTGACCATGGCCAGGTTGCTGAAGAAGTCGCCCGTGGCAAGCACGACGCCCTTGCGCGCGGTGGCCTTGTAGAAGTTGCCGTCGGCATCCTGCGCAACGACGCCGGTCACCTTGCCGTTATCGTGCAGCAGCTTGATCGCGGGCGTGAGGCGCATGATGCGAAGCTTGTCGCCTGCGGCCTGCTCGGCCTTCGCGATGTTGGCCTCGAAGAACGGCGCAGCGTTGGGGGCGACGCAGGCGGTGCCGGGGAAGCAGGGCCAGTACTCCTCCAGCGGGTTGTAGTTCGCGGGGTAGGGCCACGACGTCTCCTTGATGCCCGTCGTGTCCTTGGGAAGCTTGTTGCCCTCGGCCGACGACGTGAACACAATCTCGGGGTTCTCCAGCGCAGCGCCGAAGAACCAGTCGAAGGCCTCGCCGTTGGTGTTCAGCCACTTGCTCATGATGGCGTCGCTGTTGCGGTTCAGGCAGCCCTTCATGACTGCGTTGATGATGGCGGTACGGTCCCAGTACTTCTCGCTCTCGGGGTAGTGCTCAAGCCACAGCTTGCTGCCGAACGCATGGGCGTTCTTCGAGGTCAGACCGAAGTTTTCGCCCTTTTCGAAAACGACGACCGAAGCGCCCTGCTCGCAGGCGGCGCGGGTGGCGCACACGCCGGCCCAGCCCAAGCCCACGACCACCACGTCCGCTTCCAGCTCCTCGGCGAAGGTGTCCGGCGTTGCGGGCTCCTCGCCCAGCCAGTCTGCCCCTGCTCCCGTTGCCGCCGGGGCCTGCGCTGCTGCCGCGTTGGTCGCGCTGTCGGCGGCGTCCGCTTTGGCCGCAGGCGCATCCGACCCGCCTGCCGGCGCCTCGGCCTTGGGCGCGCAGCCAGCGGCCCCCATGGCTGCGGCCGCTCCTCCCAGCGCCATAGCTCCCAGGAACGCGCGACGGCTCAACGATCCTTGCTTTTCCATGGCAGTATCCTCTCCCTCTCATCTGGGCACCCCCTTCCGGCGCCCGCTTCCTGACCCGATGCTAGCTTCGGCGACAGAAAACGGTTATCGCGAAGTCGGGGTGAAACCTGTTTCCCCATCGCCCATTCGTGGTGAAAACGGCCGAACGGTGCAGGTGGGCGAACGGCAAGCGCTGTTCGGGACGCGTCTATCGCGTACAATGGCGCCAGAAGCCCGTCGGAAGACGGGGCTGGCGAAATTGCGGGAAGGGGGTGCAGGTTCGATGAGCGGAAAGCCGCAGCGGCCCATCGTGCTGCATCCGGCCTTCTTCGGCTTCGGACTATTGCTTGCATGGAAGGCGTTTTCCGTGCCCTTCGCCGTGCCCCGCTCCTTCAGCTCGTCGCTGCAGATTCTCATCCCGGTGGTGGTGTTGCTGCTGTGGAAGCACGTGAGTCTCGTCGAGAAGCGCCCTGGCTTGCTGTGGGGCACCGGGATCGTGGGGACGGCGGCCACGTTGTGCTTGGGATTCGCTGCCGCAGGATCGCCGACGGCATCGCTTCCCCTGGTGATCGGCACCGCCTCCGCGGCAGCTTCGGCGGCCTACACGCTGTTCTTCCTGCTGTGGTGTGAGCTGTATGCGAAGCTCGACATCGCCAGCGCCGGCGTGGCCGTGGCGGGCTCCTACCTGTTGGGGTCGCTGCTGTACTTCGGGCTGCGGTCTTTGGAATCGTCCATGCTGCTGGGCCTGGGTACGGCCTTCCCTCTGGCCAGCTCGGCGATGCTGGTGCAAGGGCTGGAGCGCTTGGCAGGAGGGGCCGGCGGCGTTGCCAGACGTTGGCGGGACGAGGGACTGGGGACGCTGCTTGCAAGCCGGCTGTTCCCGTGGCGCATCATCGTGGTTATCGGGGTGTTCTACTTCGCCGCCGGGGTGAGCCGTGCTGTGGTGTCCACATCGTTGGACCTGTTGTCGGTGGGGTGTGCCGGCGTGCTGGTCATAGCGCTCGTGGCGGCGTCTGTGATGCTTCCCGTGGGGGTGTCCATCTACCGCATGATGGGGATTGCGTTGCCGGTGATGGCGGTCAGCCTGCTTGCGGGGGTGGTGTTCGGCGACGCAATTCCCGCGGTTCGCGTGCTCATCAGCATTGCGCAGACCGTGGGCATGATCGTGCTGGTGATGCTCCTGTGCGACAGCTCCCACCGTTTCGGACTGCCCGTGGTGGTGCTGGTGGCCGCGGCGCGCATCGTGACCACCGTGGCGTTTTTGGCGGGTGGCTACACCAGCGGCATGACGCTGGAGCTGGCGAACCGGACGCTGGGGACCGAGCTTCTGTACGCAGTGGCCATCGTGACCTTCGTTGCAGCGGCGGCCTACTGGCTGTACGGGGTGAACGGGGCCGTGGAGTTCGGCGACCAGGGGGCAAGCGTTTCCGCGGAAGTGCTGGCGCTGGCGGGGTCTGCGGAAACGATGCGGCTGGCAAACGAAGCGAATCAGGCGGATTCTGCAAAGGGGGCGCACTCTGCAAGTTCGGCGAATCGGGCGGCTGCGGTTGCCGGCAACGTCGCGGACAGCCGACCTGCTGCGACAACGGCGGGGTCCGAAGCGACGCTGCATGCCGACGGCGACGCACAGAACGTTTCCAGCGCGCTCACGGGCGATCAGGCATCCGAAGCGCTGCGAGCCTACATCGAGCAGCGCAGTCTCGCCCTTGCCCGAAGCTATGGCCTGTCGCCGCGCGAGACCGACGTGCTTGTGCTGCTGGCCTGGGGAAAGACCGTCCACGCCGTGGAGGAGGACCTGGTCTTGTCCGCCAACACCGTGAAAACCCACGTACGCCACATCTATTCCAAATTGGGCATCCACTCCCGTGCCGAGCTCGACATGCTGCTCTACGACAACGCCACGAACTGACGATTCCGTCACTCGCCTGAACCGCGGCCGATCTGCTCTGCGAGGCGCACGAGCTCCTGTTTTTTGTGGATGCCCGTTTTGCGGTACAGGTTCTTGCAGTGGGACCGCACCGTATCGATCGAGACGCACAAGGTGTCGGCCATCTGCGGCATCGTGTAGCCGTTCAGCAGGTACCGGGCCGCCTCCATTTCCCGCTGGGTCAGGTCGAACCTCTCGCCCAGCAAAGCCACCGCCTCCGCGGGATTGTCCGCAGGACTGTCGGCGGAGTTATCGCCGTCCGCATTGACCTCGACGGCGTTGGGCTTCAGCCGCCCGATTGAGTCGAGGTTTGAGAAGACGATTGTCAGCACGATGAGCACGAGGGCCGTCGCCGCCGTGACCACGATCGCGCTGCTCCCCATGTCGGCGGCCGAGACGGAATGGGGGATGAAGGCCGATATGAAAAGCGGCGACTTGACGAAGACCAGCGTCATCAGCCCGAAGATGGGGATGGCCGGCAGCGAGCCGCGATAAACGGCGCTGGCGGCAAGCACCCAGCAGAACAGCATCACGCAGTCCTGCACCGCTCTGAAGAACGTGCTTGCGAAGGCCGGCTGCAGCGTGGAGAACGCCGCATAGCACAGAAGCCCGCAGAAGATGAGGATGGTGAAGACGGGCCATAGCCGCCAGGTATCCTTGCGCTTCAGGACGAAGATCCACAGCGAGAAGATGGCGAAGATGAGACCGAATATGGCCGGCCAGTAAATGCGCGCGGCGGTAGCATAGGAGAAGTCGCCGACGGGCACCAGGCATTTCGCCAGCACGTTCGAAAGCGTGCATACCGCAAGCACCGCCAGGACGCCCCAGGGCAGCTGTCGGAAATCCCCTAGGGTGAGCAGCGGCTGGGCGGGTACTTGGACGGTATCCCGTTTGATGCTCAGCCATAGGCACAGCAGGGAAATCGGCGGGCACAGGAACATGGGAGGGATGGCCCAGGAGGAGGGCAGGTAGGAAAGCGTGGCGGTGGCGCCCCCGTAGATGGCGAAGGCCAAGGTGAGCTGGAACGCCGATTTGCACGGGTCGACGCTGCAGAAGTAGTAGCCCCATACCAGCAGCGGCACCGTGCTGACCGCGCCGGTTATGGCGGAGCCGACGTAGGCGTACACGATGTCGAGCGGCGCCAAACAAAACAGGACGGTTCCTCCCAAGGTGAGGACGACGCTCACGACGGTGATCCGCAGCAGCGATTGCTCGGTGTAGGACAGCTTCCGCTCGACGATGAGGAACAGGATGATGGTAAGCGCCTGGATGATATGGGAGATGAGGCCCACGCTCGAATCCAAGTAGCCGTACTCGCTGCGGAACATGGCCCAAGCAGGCAAGCGGAAGCAGGCCAACCCTAACGCGGGAAGGACCGAATAGCCCGCCAGGGCCACAAGCACGGCGCTTTTCCTTCGCTCCGATTCACGCAACGGCATTCCGTATCACTCTCCTGCTGCTTCTCATATCATGGCGGGAAGACGGCATCATTCATGTGACTTTCCCTCTTCAGAGCACATCCACATCATTGATGCGGTGCGTGCATCCGACATCCCCACTACTCTAAAACGGTAATCGTGCCAAGCACGAGAGTCAAGAGGGAAGAGTTGACTGCAAGGAGGGTACTATGACGAAGCAGGACCACGGGATAACGCGAAGGGGATTCGTCGGCGCCGCAGCCGCTGCCACCGTGGGGTCGGTGTTCGCCGCTGCCGGGCTAGCCGGGTGCGGCTCCCAACCCAAGGAGGAGGCCAAGCCGAAGGAGGATCCCGAGCCGAAGAAGGAAGAGGCTCCCAAGGAGACCCCGGAGCCGAAGGCCGCCGCCGAGGAGAAGCCGGCGGTTGCGCAGCCGGCGGAGCTCAACCCCCAGGACGAGTCCTACGACAAGTGCACCACGGACTTCGCCCCGCTCTTCGAGCCGCTGAACATCGGCAAGCTCACGCTGCGCAACCGCATCGTGAAGAGCCCCGGCGGGTCGGACACGTGGGCCCCCGAGGGCGACCAGCTGAACGAGAACTACCTCACCTACTACGAGAACTTCGCCAAGGGCGGTGCGGCTATGGTGTTCGTGGAGAGCGCCATCTCGAAGTTCTTCTCCATCAAGATCAAGGACGGTGAGCGCAGCGTTTCCGGCTGGCTGCTGGAGGACTTCTCCAAGATCCCCACGCTGATGGCCCCCGTCGTGGAGCGCGTGCACAAGCATGACGCCTACATCGGCTTCCAGCTGGCCGCCGGCAGCGCCGATATCCCCACGATGACCCTGGAGGACATCGAGTGGCTGCAGAACACCATGGTGGACGTGGCGGTGCAGATCAAGGAGGCCGGGTTCGACATCATCGAGCTGCACTCCTCGGCGACCCAGCTCATGAAGAACATGCTGACCGCGCGCGTCAACACCCGCGAGGACCAGTACGGCGCCGACACGCTGGAGAACCGCACGCGCTTCACCTGCGAGGTCATCCAGAAGATCAAAGAGGCCTGCGGGGCCGACTTCCCCATCCAGGTGCTGATGGACGCTTGCGAGGAGAACGACGCCAAGCTCGGCGACAACGACAACTTCATCACCCTTGAGGAGTCCATCGAGAACGCGAAGATGTTCGAAGCCGCCGGCGCCGACACCATCTACCTGCGCCAATCGGTGCCGGGTATGCACATCGCCCAGTTCGCCCCCGACCTCATGCACTCGGGCTACCGCTGCAACGGCGTCACGGGCTTCGGAACCCAGGTGGACTTCTCCCAGCACTTCGGGGGAACCCTGGACGGCCGTTACTCCGGATGCGGCATGCTGCTTCCGGCCTGCGCCGAGTTCAAGAAGAACCTGAAGATTCCCGTGAGCGCCGCCGGGTACCTGGACCCCCGCACCGCGCCCGACCTGATCGTGGGCGCCATCGCCAACGGCGAGCTCGACTACATCATGACCACGCGCCCGCTGACCGTCGACCCCGAGCTGCCCAACAAGCTGAAGGAAGGCCGTCGCGACGAGGTGGCCCCCTGCACCCGCTGCATGCACTGCCACAACAAGGGCGGCGACCCCACCTACGACTACACCGGCAAGGGCGTGGAGCTGTGCCGCGTGAACGCCGCCACCCAGCGCGCCTACACCGAGGTTATGCCCGAAGGCTACGAGCCCCTGCCTGCCGAGACCAAGAAGACCGTCATGGTCATCGGTGGCGGCCCCGCCGGCATGGAGGCAGCTCGCATCGCCGCCCAGCGCGGCCATGAGGTGACGCTGTACGAGAAGGGCGCGGCTCTGGGCGGTTTGCTGCCCATGGCCAGGGCCTTCAAGGGCAACCACGAGCGCCTGAGCGACCTGGTGGACTACCTTACCCGCCAGCAGGAGCTCAAGGGCGTCACGGTGAAGACCGGCACCGAGGTGACCGCCGACATGGTGAAGTCCGAGAACCCCGACGCGGTCATCGTGGCCGTGGGCGGTCAGCGCGAGTCCAAGCTGAAGGGCACCGGCAAGGTGAACGTGCTCAGCGTCGAGCAGGCCGGCGGTTCCGATGTGGGCGAGAACGTGGTGATCTGCGGCGCAAACGCCCAGGCCGTCGACTGCGCCCTGTTCCTGCTGGCCGAGGGCAAGAAGGTCCAGATGGTGCACGAGGGGCTGCGCAGCGACATCGACAAGGAACAGTCCACGTGGGTGCGCACCTTCGTCACGCCGCAGCTGTACTCCAAGGGTGTGAAGGTGTGGAACTCCACCACCGTGGACGGCCTCACCGATGCGGGCCTGGCCATCACCAACTCCATGGGCGCGAAGAAGACCCTTGCCTGCGACACGGTGATCGAGTGCTACGACATGGTGCCGAACAAGGCCCTGGCCGACGCCCTGAGCTCCTTCGAGGTGTACACCGTGGGCGATTGCGATACGCCCTTCAACATCGCCCAGGCCATCGCTTCGGGCAACCTTGCCGCCCGCAAGCTGTAAGGCGTTTCCCAGGGTCGGCCCCGGCCTCCCTCCGGGCCGGCTCGTGACTGCGCGCCCGTAGGGGCCGAAAGCGGTGCGTCGATGCGAACGTTGCATCGGCGCACCGACTGTTTTGCATCTTTTGCAACTTTTGCAAAGCGAAGAACGGGGAGGCAGAAGGCGGTAAGAAGCCTGGTTAGTCGGTACAAGCTACTGGCGAATGATTCTCTTCCGGCAGGCCGCTAGAGTTTCGAAGGCTGCGGCAGCTGGGTGACGACGGGCTTTCCGTCGGGGTCCAGCAGCACGGTGAGGCCCCATCCGACCGATCCGTTGCTGGACGACGAGACGAGCAGGTAGTTCACGCCGGTTTCGGTATCCACCAGCACCTTCTGAATGTCGGTAAGGCCGTGGGAATAGGTTTCGACGAAACGCGGGTTTGCCATGGGGCGTCCTTTCTCGAGCTAGTTGCCTTCCCGGCCTCGCAGAGCGAAGCGGGCGCCCCCATTCTAGGCGCGCGGCGGTCTCGGAACCGGCAGAACGGCGAGATTCCCCTTGTCAAAGTCTTTGGCATAGTGCGCATCCTGTGTTGCTTCATGATAGAAGTATGGCCGCGCGCCGCTGCGGCTCTCCTGTTCCACCCGTACCCTACCCGAGCCGATCCCTCAGGTAGTCCTTGAACAGGGGAATGTCGATACGCAGGAATCCCTGGCTGCAGTCGGCGAGGACGTCCTCTCGATAAGGCGGCGCTTGTGCTTATCTAGGTCGGGATGCTTCCGAAGGTCAGCGTGAAGGGGTTGACGGTCATAGCGCTCGCTCCTGCTTCTGTTTGCAATTTTTGCAATTTTTGGGCTCTTCGGTAGTTTGTGTGGGTCAATATCAGACAAAAGCGCAGATGACCTATGAATAATTGCATAGATTGATGTGATTTAAGGAGAACGGCCCCGCGAGGGGCCGTTCCCGCACGGGGCACGTTAGGATTGAATCGCC
>DBFAWQ010000156.1:0-3074 GCA_048242115.1 Eggerthellaceae bacterium | reverse complement strand
CCCGAGAAGATGTTCGGCGTGTTTCCCCACGCGGTGGTCAAGCGCACCTCGCCGCTCGTGCGTGGGTTCGACGACGAGTTCTTCGCGCCCCACTCGCGCTTCACCGAGGTACGGGCCGCCGACATCGAGGCGCATCCCGAGCTGGAGCTGATCGCCGTGTCCGACGAGGCCGGGGTGTACGTGGCGAAGTCCACCGACTCGCAGAACTTCTTCGTGTTCGGCCACCCGGAGTACGACCGCGAGACCTTGAAGGCGGAATACGACCGTGACATCGCCAAGGGCATGGATATCGCCGTGCCGGCCCACTACTTCCCCGACGACGACCCGACGCGCGAGCCGGTTTCCACGTGGTTCTCCTGCGCCCAGTTGCTCTATACCAACTGGCTGAACTACTATGTGTACCAGACGACCCCCTACGACATCACCCGTGCCGGCGAGAAGGAATAACCGTCATGCCCATTGACCCGCGGCAGGACCCGCATGCTCGCATCGTAGTGAAGCCGCTGCCGAGCCAGATCGCGAAGCAGCGGGCTGCCGATGCGGCCCCCGACGACCCCTTCGTCCGCGCGGAGAACGAGGACGACGACGGCTACGATCCCTATTCCGATCGCCCCGCCGAGCGCGAGCCCTTGTTCTCGGAAGACCCCTGGAACTAGCGGAAGGCGCCCTGGCTGCAACACCAGGGCGCCTTCTGCGTGGGCGTGAGGCCGAACGGCCGCTAGCTCGCGTACATGGCTGCATAGGGGCGGCTGGAGGCGGGGCGCAGCGCAACGAACTCATCCACGCTCGCCTGCTCGCGGGGCTCGGTGTCGAAGCAGGTGTCGTAGCGGGCAAGCAGCGCGCCGAGGGTCGTTGTGTCCTCGTCGGTCAGCTCCCCTAGATCCAGCCCGTCGGGCACCACGGCCGGCGCATTGGTGCGTCGAAGGTAGATGACCCCGCCGTGCATTCCGGAGGCCAAATGATCCCCGGCGCGGCCCATGAGCACGATGATGCCGCCGGCCATGTACTCGCCGAGGAAGTCGCCCGCATCCCCGCCGATGACGATGACCGGGCGCTTTTCGCCGTACTGCTTCATGTTGATGCCGCCGCGCCAGCCGCAGCCGTCGCGCACGATGAGCTCGCCGCCGCGCATGGCGTAGCCGGCCGCGTCGCCCACGCGCCCGTGGACCACCACGGAGCCGGCGTTCATGGTGTTGGCGGTTTGGTCCTGGGCGCTTCCGAATACCTCCACCTCGCCGCCGTCCATGTAGCAGGCCAAGTCGTTGCCGGGGGTTCCGTGAATTTCCAGGCGCTTGCCCGCGGGCAGGGTGCAGCCCAGGTAGCGCTGGGCGTAGGCCTCCACGATGCAGACGGTGTCGGCCTCGTGGAGCGCCGCGCGTACGGCGGCATTGGCCTCTTGGAAGTGCTTCGTTCCCAATTCCACGATGATGGTTTCAGCCATGCGATCACTCTCCCGCGTACTTTACGCCGAGGATTTCCAGTTCCTTCTCGCTCAGGCCCACGCCGCGCAGCATCAGCCGGTTGCCGCGCAGCGAGTCGATGGCGTTGATGCCCATGCCGCCCATCATCTCCTGAATCTCGCGGTTCCAGCCGGACACGAGGTTCACCACGCGCTCGGCGGCGGCCTCGGGGTTCAGGCGGGCCACCAGGTCGGCCCGCTGGGTGGCGATACCCCAGTTGCAGCGGCCGCTTGCGCAGTCGCCGCACTGGTGGCAGCCCATGGCGATGAGCGCCGCCGACCCGATGGAGACGGCGTCGGCGCCGAGGGCCACGGCCCGCACCACGTCGGCTGCGTTGCGCAGGGTGCCCGAGGCCACGAGGCTCACTGTGGAGCGGATGCCCTCCTGGCGCAGCCGCTCGTCCACGGCCGCCAGGGCCAGCTCGATGGGGATGCCCACGTTGTCGCGAATGCGCTTGGGCGCCGCGCCCGTGCCGCCGCGGAAGCCGTCCAGCACGATGATGTCGGCGCCGGCCCGGGCCATGCCGGAGGCGATGGCGGCCACGTTGTGCACGGCGGCCACCTTCACAGCCACGGGCTTGGTATATCCGGTGGCCTCCTTCAGCGAGAAGATGAGCTGGCGCAAGTCCTCGATGGAGTAGATATCGTGGTGCGGCGCCGGCGAGATGGCGTCGGTGCCCTCGGGAATCATGCGGGTGCGCGACACCTCCTCGTTGATCTTCTCGCCGGGCAGATGCCCCCCGATGCCGGGCTTGGCGCCTTGGCCGATCTTGATCTCGATGGCGGCGCCGGCGTTCAGGTAGTGCGGGTCCACGCCGAAGCGTCCGCTGGCCACCTGCACGATGGCGCGGTCGGCGTAGGGTTCCAGATCGCGGTGCAGGCCGCCCTCGCCGCAGTTGAAGTAGGTGCCCAGCTCGCGCGCGGCCATCGCGAGCGCCTTCTGAGTGTTAAGCGACACCGAGCCGAAGCTCATGGCCGAGAACATGATGGGCACATCTAGCGACAGCTGGGGCGGGAGGGGAGAGACGACGGTGCGGGTGCACTCGTTCACGCGCAGCTTGCTCGGGCGGCTGCCCAGCACCACGCGGGTTTCCATGGGCTCGCGCAGAGGATCAATGGAGGGGTTGGTCACCTGGCTCGCATTCAGCAGCAGATGCTCCCAGTAGATGTGGTAGCTCTTCGGATTGCCCATGGAGGCGAGGAGCACCCCTCCGGTCTGCGCCTGGGCGGTGATGTCGTCCATGGCGCCTTCGGTCCACACGGCGCTTCCGGCATCCACCTGGGGCCAGCGGGTGATGGCAAGGGCCCGAGTGGGGCACAGGAGCGTGCAGCGCTGGCAGTTCACGCACTTCATGGAATCGGCGCGCAGGGCGCCAGTTTTCTCGTCGCGGTAGTGCACCTCGTTGGCGCATTGGCGCACGCACAGGTCGCATTCGATGCATTCTTCCCGGTCGCGCAGTACTTTGTAGCGGGGGTTGCGGAAGTCGCGCATGATTTAAGCCTCCTTCCGGCGGGGCAGCACGCCGACCTCGTGGGCCAACGGCGCGTTGTGCGGATCGTTCTCGGCGTCGGCATCGGCGGCAGCCTTGGCGGCGACCACGGAATCAAGCTGCAC
>DBFAWQ010000155.1:0-8061 GCA_048242115.1 Eggerthellaceae bacterium | reverse complement strand
GGGCTGCGGCTTGCGAGGGGCTGCAACTTGCGAAGGACTGCGGCTTGCGGGGGCTGCAACTTGCGAGGGGCTGCGGCTTGCGGAACGCTGCAGCCTTAAGGCGGGTTGTGTGCCCCGTGGATTTTACGGCGGCACCTGGGGCGGCCTTGCGCCCTGTGATAAACTGCATAGCTACTTACTATCGAGAATCAAGGGGTACACCAGCATGTCGTTCCTTGACGTTTTCTCCGGGCTGACGGGCCAGATGTCGGCGGATATGGCCATCGACCTGGGAACTGCCAATACGCTGGTGGCCATTCCGGGCGAGGGAATCGTCGTGAACGAGCCGTCCGTCGTGGCCATCGAGAAGAACACCCATCGCGTCCTGGCCGTAGGCCACGAGGCGAAGAACATGATCAACCACACGCCCGAGGCGTTCTCGGCCGAGCACCCGCTGCACGACGGCGTGGTGGCGGACTACGATGTGACCGAGGCCATGATCTCGGCGTTCATCAACAAGGCCGCCCCCCGCAAGTACCCCTGGCAGGCCAAGCCCCGCATCGTCATCTGCATCCCCTGCGGCGCCACCTCGGTGGAGAAGCGCGCCGTGTTCGAGGCGGCGGTGCAGGCGGGAGCGCGCCAGGCGTACCTGATCGAGGAGCCCATGGCCGCCGCGATGGGCGCCGATCTGCCCGTCACCGAGCCCACCGGGTCGATGGTGGTGGACATCGGCGGCGGCACCACGGAAGTGGCCGTCATCTCCCTGGGCGGCATCGTCACCTCGTCCTCGTTGCGCCTGGCCGGCAACAAGATGGACGAGGCCATCGCCATGCACCTGCGCGACCTTCTGGGCATCAAGATAGGAGAGCGCACGGCCGAGATCATCAAGATCAAGATCGGCTCCATCCTGCCCTTCGAGGACGGGCGCGAGCGCGACATGATCATCTCGGGCCAGGACGTCATCACCGAGCAGCCCAAGGAGGTCACCATCCAGTCCGAGGACGTGCGGGCGGCGCTGGTGGCCCCCTGCGAGGAGATGGTCCTGCACATCAAGGAGACGTTCAAGAAGACGAACCCCGACCTGGCCAGCGACATTATCCAAAACGGCATTCTGCTGACGGGCGGCGGCGGCCTGCTTTCCGGTCTGGACCGCTATCTTACCGAGAAGCTGGAGATTCCCGTGTGGACCAGCGACACGGCGCTCACCAACGTGGTCATGGGGTGCCTGAAGGTCCTGGAGACCCCCACGGCCCTGAAGCAGACGCTCATGCGATCGAAGTAAGGTTTGCGCTAAAGGCTTATGGCTCTTAATTTCCAACAAAGGGGCAGGTCCGGTGCGAGCACTGGCCTGCTCGCCCTGTTTTTGGCGGTATCGCTGATCTTGGTGGTCGTCTATGCCCGCGAAGGGCAGGACGGCCCGCTGCACAGCGCCCAGGCCACGGTGAGCGGCTGGGTGGCGCCGGTGCAGACGGCCGGGGCCCCGGTGGGCGCCGCGGCGGAGCACATGCAGGAGGTGGTGGTGGACGCCACGGCCGACGAGGGCAGCCTCTCCGAGATGCGCGAGCTGAACCGCCAGCTCATCGCCCAGTACGCCCAGAGCGAGGAGGACCGGCTGGAAGCCGAGCGCCTGCGCGGGCTCCTGGGCCTGAAGGACGCCTACGAGATGGACGGCGTGGCCGCGCGCATCATCGGGCGCTCGTCCCAGGCGTGGAGCCAGACCGTGACCATAGACGCCGGCAGCGCCGAGGGCGTGGACGCCGGCCAGACGGTCATGGGGTCCACCGGCGTGGTGGGCCAGATCATCGACGTTGCCGAGCACAGCGCCACGGTGCGGCTGCTCACCGACCCCAACAGCGGGGCGGCCGCCATGGTGCAGTCCAGCCGGGCCGAGGGCATCGTGCGCGGCTCCCTGGAGGGGCTGCTGTACCTGGAGGACGTGGCGGCGGACAAGCAGGTGAACCTGGGGGACGTGGTCATCACGTCGGGCCTGGGCGGAAGCTACGTGAAGGGCCTGATCATCGGCACGGTGGCGAAGATCGACATGCGCCAGGGCGACTCGCTGCGGCGCATCGTGGTGGCAGCCAACGACGCCCCTGAGCTGCTGGAGGAGGTGTTCGTGGTGTTCACGGTGGGGGCGCAGGACGCTGCGGCGGTGTCCGCATCCACCCACCGCGAGCGCATGAGCCAGCAGCGGGCGGCAGCCCAAAGCGGCCAGTCGGGCGAAGGCTCCGAAGGCTCGGCCGGCACGGGCGCCTCGGGCAATGCGGGCGGCGAATCCGGCGACGCGGACTCGAGCTCGGGCGATGCCGGGTCGAACCCGGGCGACACGGGCGGTGCCGGCGACGCAGGCAGCGCGGGCGGCTCGGGCGGCGACGAAGGGTCCGCGGCTCCCGACGGGGGCGCGGGCGAGCCGGCCGGAGACGGCGGTGCGAACGGCAGCGCAGGCGACGAAGCCGGTGCGGGAACGACGTCCGGCGACGAAGGCGGTGGTCAATGATGGAGCGCTCTATCGGACGCATAGTCATCGGCGCCGTCGTGGCGTTTTTGCTGCAGGTGGCGGTGGCCCCCAGCATCGCCGTAGCCGGCGCCCAGCCGAACT
This sequence comes from Eggerthellaceae bacterium, assembly GCA_048242115.1. Lineage (GTDB taxonomy): Bacteria > Actinomycetota > Coriobacteriia > Coriobacteriales > Eggerthellaceae > Xiamenia. Next base: position 5,483 of record DBFAWQ010000155.1, on the reverse strand, counting down.
TCGCCTTGGCCTACGTGCTGGTGGTGGCCATCGTGCGCCCCGACGAGGCGGGCAACGTCATGCCCTTCGTGCTGGGGCTCGCCTGCGACCTGGCGGGCAACGGGCCGGTGGGGGCCGAAGCGTTCCTGTTCACCCTGGTGTCCTTCGCGGCGTCCCGGGCGTTCATGGTGCTGGACAACGACACGCTGTTCATGCCCCTGGCCATCTTCTCGGTGGCCGCGTTCGCGGCGGAGCTGCTCTACGGCGGTCTGCTCATGACCCTGGGACTGCAGGTGTCCCTGGCGGATGCCTTCATCTATCGCGTGCTTCCCTGCACGCTCTACACCATCGTGGTGGGGCTTATCCTGTACCCCATCCTCATGAAGCTCTTGCGGGCGGGGCAGACGGTGCGCGGGGCCGGGATTCCCGTCATAAGGTAGGCGCCCGTGGTCACCGCACTCATCGCAGCCGGAATAGCGCTCGTGGCCGTGGCGGTCATCGCCGTGGCCGTCATCGCCGTGCGCAGGCGCGGCAAGACCGACGAGCTCAGCGTCAAGCGCGACATCGCCTCCATCGACTCGGTGGGCGTGCACTCCACTCTCTCCGACGAGGCGAAGGCCGCGGCCAGCGCCCCCATGAACCGGGAGCCGTCGGCCCATTCCACCAGCTCCGCGGGGCAGACCGGCGCGTCGCTCGCTCCGCGCTTCGCGGCTATGGGAGCGCTCACGGCCGGCGTGTTCGGCGTGCTGGCCGCAAGGCTGTGGTCCATGCAGGTGATGGACTCGTCGTCCTATTCGGCCCTGGCCGACCGCAACAAGTTCGCCACCATGTACACGCCGGCCCCTCGCGGTCGCATCCTGGACGCGGGCGGAACGGCGCTGGTGGACAACCGCGTGGCGCTGACCATCCTGGCCGAGGGGGACGTGGCGGACAACGCGGAGGTGGTGGGGCGCCTGTCGGCGGTGCTGGGGCTTCCCCGGGGCATCGTGCGCGCCCGCATCCAGGACGCCAGCTCCGGCGCCCAGAGCCAGCGGGTGGTGGCATCGGACGTGTCCATGCGCACCGCCGCCTTCATCGCCGAGCATTCCGACGCCTTCCCCGGCGTGACGAGCCAGGCCCGCTTCGTGCGCCAGTACCCCTACGGCGCGTTGGCGGCCCATGTGCTGGGCTACACCGGCGCGGTCATCCAGGAGGACTTGGACAACGTGGCGGCCGGGCGCGAGATCAAGTCCGGCGACGAGGTGGGCCGCTCCGGCGTCGAGAGCACCTACGACAACTTCCTGGCCGGCTCCCATGGCGAGCGCAAGGTCATCGCCGACGCCCACGGCAACGTGGTGGAGGTGGTCAGCGAGGTGCAGTCCACGAAGGGCTCCGACATACGGCTGACCATCCAGGCGCCGCTGCAGTACGTCTGCGACACGGCCCTGGCGAAGCTGGTGGCGCCGGACGGCGTGATCGGCATGGGCGTGGGCACGGCGGCCGCGGCGGTGGTCATGGACCCGCGCGACGGCGCCATCCTGGCCATGAGCAGCTACCCCACCTACACCCCCATGTCGTTCATCGGGGGCATCTCCAACGACCAGTTCGAGTCCTACCAGTCCGAGAAGTCGCACTACCCGCTGATGAACCGCGCCATCGCCGGCGGCTACCCGGCGGCGTCCACCTACAAGGCCTTCACCAGCCTGGCCGCCCTGGCCTACGGCTTCGCCGACACGGAGCGCACCTGGGACTGCAAGGGGGCCTGGGACGGCTGGGACACCGGCCAGCCGCAGCACTGCTGGAATCTGAACGGCCACGGGCCGCTGAACCTGCGCGAGGGCATCGTGAACTCCTGCGACGTGGTGTTCTACGAGATAGCGAAGGACTTCTACGACGCCAGCGCCCTGGGCGGCAACAAGAACGCCCAGGTGGCCGACGATGCGCTGCAGGAGTACATCAAGCGCTACCGCTTCGGCGACCTGACCGGCATCGATTTGGGCGGCGAGATAGCGGGCCGCGTGCCCACCCCCCAGTGGAAGGCGGAGTACTGGGCCGACTTCCCGGAGGCGGCGGCGTGGCGCGGCGGCGACTCCACGAACATGGTCATCGGCCAGGGCGACGTGCTGGCCACTCCCATCCAGATGGCCGTGGCCTACGGGGCCATCGCCACCGGCAACATCATGCGGCCCCACGTGCTGTCCACGGTGATGAACGACCGCGGGCAGGAGACGGTGTCCTTCGAGCCGGAGGTGGTGAGCACCCCCGACGTGCCGACGGCCAACCTTGCCTTCGTGCGCGATGCCCTCAACGGCGTGGCCAAGGAGAACTCCAGCGTGCGCAAGGGCCTGGAGGACAAGGGCCTCGACCCGTCGGTGGTGGCCTGCAAAACCGGTACCGGCGAGGTGGCGGGCAAGGACGACTTCGCCTGGTTCGCCTGCTACGCGCCTGTGGACGACCCGCGCTTCGTGGTGGCGGTGCTGGTGGAGGAAGGCGGCGGCGGTTCGGAATCGGCCACGCCCCTGGGTGCCGAGATCTTGAAGGCGGCCTTCGACTGCGAGGCCGGCAACCTGACCGCTTTCGGGCGCGTGACGGGGTCCACGGGCGAGTCGGTGGAGTACCACCGCAGCGGCGAATCCACGGGACGGACGGACTAGCCCATGGCAGAGCTTCCGCAGATACACTCGGTGGTGCGCGCCGCCGAGCCCAAGCAGACCCGCCAGCAGCGCACCGGCATCCGCCGCTGGGTGAACCTGCCGTTTCTGCTGGTCATCCTGTGCCTGGTGGCCTACGGGCTTCTGATCGTGTACTCGGCCGTGCTGACGGACGAGGACTACAGCTTCACCCGCCAGCTGCAGGGCGTGGCCGTGGGGCTGGTGCTGATGGTGCTCATCTGGCGCGTGGACTACCGGGCGCTTTCCAGCCTGACCATGGTGTTTCTGGTCGTGAACGTGGTGCTGATCCTGTCGCCCCACATACCGGGCCTGGGCACCGACGCCGGCATGGGCGCGAAGTCGTGGATCCGGCTGGGCATGCAGGTGCAGCCGGGCGAGTTCGCCAAGATCACTGTGGTGCTGCTGGACGCGTCGGTCATGGCCCGCTACGGGGGGCGCTTGGACGACCCCAAGGAGTACTGCAAGGCGCTGGCCATCATGCTGGTGCCCTTCCTGTGCATCATGACCCAGCCCGACCTGGGCACGGGCCTGGTGTACCTGTTCATCGGGGCCACGGCCATGGTGGTGGGGGGCGCCCGCCCGAAGTACCTGCTGATCACGCTGGCCGTGGCCGTGGTGGCCTTCGGGGCGCTCATGGCGGTGGACGAGGCCATCTACGCCCAGACCGGCGAGTACAAGATACTGAAGGACTACCAGCGAAACCGCCTGTTCGTGTTCATGAACCAGGAGGGGGCCAACCAGTCAGAAGAGGGCTACAACCTGCTGCAGGCTCAGATCGCCATCGGCTCGGGCGGCATGTTCGGCAAGGGGCTGTTCCAGGGCTCGCAGCACGCCTTAGGGCTGTTGCCCGAGGCGCCCACGGACTTCATCTTCTGCGTGCTGGCCGAGGAACTGGGCTTTTTCGGCGTAATGGTACTGTTGCTTTTGTACCTGGCGCTCATTTTGCTATGCTTCCGCATAGCCGTATCGGCGGGCGATATGTTCGGCATGGTCATCGTCATGTCGGTGGTGGGCATGTGGTTGTTCCAGATTCTGGAGAACATCGGCATGGACTGCGGGCTCATGCCCATTACGGGCATCCCGCTGCCCTTCGTCAGCTACGGCTCGTCGTTCATGGTGGTCAACTTCGTCATGTTGGGGCTGATCGGGTCGGTTTGGGCCCATGGCGCCCCTGCGAAGCGCTCATAGGGAAGAAGGTCGGTCATGCAGCTGCCCATTGATGTGAAAGCGGTGTTGGACGAGTCCACCAACATCGACGCGGCCAAGAAGGTGCGCTTGTCGCTGACGGTGTACGTTGACCGCTCGGCGCCGGCGCCCGTGGCCGACTGCGTGACGGCTGCGTTCACGCGCCAGTCGGACAACGCGTGCGTGTCGGTGCGGTGGATCGACGACGATGACTTCCTGCCTGCCGAGGCGGACGACATGGCGTGTGTGGTGGCGGGCTTCGCGAACCGCATCGGCGAGTACGCGACCGAGCTGCGCGCGGCCGGCGTCCCCTGCATGGTGGCCACGAACATGCCCGAGCTGGTGGGCCGGATCGCCGAGGAGTCGGGCTACCCCATCCCGCGCGGCGACGTGGTTGCCCCCGACGCGCCCAAGAGCTTCGTTGCGGCCGGCGCCCGGGGTGGTGCGGACGCGGCCGACGGGGCAGAAGGCTCCGAAGCGGGCGCAGGCTCCGGCGCCGTGACGGTGGTGCGCGAGCAGGAGCCCTTCGAGATGACCGAGGATGCCCAGGCCAGCCTGCGCCTTCGCATGGGGCAGTGGATCATCGCCGCCTGTCGCGAGGTGCGCTTGGCCTTCGCTATGGCCTTTCCCTTCGTGCGTCGGCCGCTGGCCCTGGACGCCGTGCGCTCCACCGCCATCCAGAACGCCGGCGTGGGCGTGTTCGTGTTCATCCCCGGCGCCGACATGCCGGTGATGACGCTGAACCAGGCGAAGATGCTGCTCATGATCGCGGCGGCCTACGGCGAGGAACTGGGCATGGCCCGGGTGAAGGAGCTTGCGGCCGTGGTGGGCGGCGCCTTCGCGTGCCGCACCGTGGCCCGCCAGCTGGTGGCCGTGGTGCCGGGGCTCGGCTGGGCCGTGAAGGGCGCCATCGGCTACGCGGGCACCGAGGCCATGGGGCGCGCGGCCATCGAGTACTACGAGAACGGCGCGTCGCTGGGGCGCTTGGAGGATATGGCGGCGAACGCCTGCGCCAAGGCGGCGAAGGCGGCATCCTCCGCGGCGTCCTTCGCGAAGCGCGGCGCGGCCCAGGCCGGAAAAGCGGCTCCGGCGAGCGTGCAGGCCCAGGCCTTCGGCGTGTTCGACGCCGTGCGCACCCGCTCCCAGGACATCGCCGACGGCGTCGCGGGGGTTGCGGCCGGCGTGAGCGCCGTGGCGGGCGGGGCCGCCGCGGTGGCGGGAGGCGTGGCCCATGCGGCCGAGAGCGTGCGCTCCGTGGCGGCCAACCGCTTCGGCAGCGGCACGAAGGGCTCGAAGGGGTCCAAGGGGTCGAAGGGCTCGGTGACGGTGCCCTACACCGCCGCGGGCGAGGGCGCCGCGAAGGGCCGCGCCCGATGAGGGAGTTGCTTTCGAACCTCTGGCCGCAGGTGGCGCCGCTGGTGGCCGCCGCCGAGCGGCCGTCGCGCTACCTGGACCACGAGTTCGGCGCCGTGTGCAAGCAGGACGCCGACTTCCGCCTGTGCATGGTGTACCCGGACACCTACGAGCTGGGCCAGCCGAACCAGGCGCTGCGCATCCTGGTGAACGCCGTGAACGCCCGGGAGCACCTGGCCGCCGAGCGCGGCTTCATCCCGGCGCCGGACATGTGCGACGCGCTGCGGCGGGAGGGGCTGCCCATCTTCTCCATGG
>DBFAWQ010000154.1:0-4654 GCA_048242115.1 Eggerthellaceae bacterium | reverse complement strand
GCCGCTGCCGCCATCTTCGCCGTGCCCTTGGCTGCGCTGGGGCTGGCCGTCGTGGCGAAAGCGGTGGGACGATGGATGGGACAATGGGGTCAGGTCTTTTTGTCACGCCTTGGTCGCGATAAAGGTGACAAAGGGGACTGTCCCCATTGTCACGCTTTCGTCGGCGCAGCGCTGGGGGCGATCTTCCTCTTCGCCAGCTTCGGGCCGTCGGTGCCGGTGAGCCTGGGCCCGCTTTCCCACCTGGGTCCCGACGACGAATGGTTCCATCCCTCCACGGGCGCAGGCGCGGCGATCGACTCGCTTTCCGAGATGACCGACGGCGCCGAAAGCCCGAAGCTCTCCGACGACGAGCGGGCCTTCATCGCCCGGGTGCAGCAGACGGTGCCCGCGGACTCGCCCATCGCCAACCTGCCCTTCGACGGCAGCGCCTGGGCGTTCGGAGCCATGGGGCTTAACGACTACTACCGCTACATCGGCACCTACGGGGTGGAGGGGGAGACCTCGGAGAGCCGCCTGATCCGCCGCCACCTGGACGAGTACGCCGCCAACGACGCCGTGCGCGATGCCGTGGACAAGCTGGGCATTCGCTACGTGCTGCAGCTGGACCAGGGCGCGCCGGTGCCGAAGACCTCGGACGAATCGTTCCTCCACGCCGTGGGCGACGGCTTCGATTGGAGCGGCCTGGCCTCCATCGACGACGACACCCCCGGTTTCACCCCGGTGCTCTCCGAAGGCGACATGCGATTGTACGAGATAGGCTAGGCTTGCTCGCCCTCTCCCTGCGCCGCCCCGCCAGGGTTTCCGAAGGCTATGTGCGGTCGCGAGAGGGTTTCGCCGTCTGCGCGAGTTCTTCGGCGTTGCCGCTGCAGCCGTTCTGGAAATCGCCGACTGCTTTGAGCAGCTCGTCGCGAGAGGTCACCCCCACTTTCCGATAGATGTGGCGCGTGTGGGTGCGCACGGTGTTGTCGGAAATCACCAGCGTCTGCGAGATGAACGTGGAGCTGTGCCCGCGCCCCAGGTATTCCATGATCTCCTGTTCGCGTTGGGACAGCCCGTAGGCCTCGGCGAAGCGCCGCCAGTCGATCGGGAGGCTCTGGGGTAGGGGTTCCTGGTCGCTTTGCTGGTCCTTCACCAGCCGTCGCCAATGCTGCACCGCAGGCGAGAGCGCCAAATAGGCGAAATAGGCAATCCAGATGACAAGCATGAACACGCGCGCGTCGCCGCCCCACGCCTTCACCAGCTCCCAAAGCGCCATTCCCGCCAGGGCCGCCAAGCCGTAGCTGGCGTAGACGAAGGCGACCGTGAGAACCGCCGGAAGCTCCCCGGCCCGCAGGATGGCCGCCAGGTGGCTGAGGGCAAGGATCGTCACCGACCCGTACAGGGCGAAGAACAGCACGTCGAAGGCTTCCGGGGCAAGGGCGCCCTCGTCCGAGAGCATGCGGGCGCCGAACATGAGCAGCACCATAGCGGGCAGCATGACCCGGTAGACGAACGGGAGGACGGGCCTGTCGAAGCGCTGGGTGATTAGGAACAAGAAGATTGCCACCGCAACGCAGAACCCGGCCGCCTCGACGTGGAGATTGAGCAGCGTGAGCGAGTCGATTCCCATGATGGCGTCGGTGAACGCAAGGATGACCAGGCCGTAAGCGGGGGCATGGATGGCCCGCGCGATTCTGCGGACGTCGTCAATCTTGAGGGTGGGTGTGCCGTCCTGGTCCTCGGTCGGTTTTGGCGGCGCGTCGGATTCGGCGTGGCGGACAAGCGGCACGATGGAGGCCGCAAAGCTCAAGACGACGAAAAGGCCCAGGCCCACGGGCGCAGCAAGCTGGGCGAAGGCGAAGCCCGCAAGAACGGCCATCCCCAAGGAGGCGGCGACGTAGAAGAAGGTAGAGCGCAGCCCCAGCTGCCAATAGGCCAGGCCCCAGCCCAGATACAGCGAGAAGCCGCCGATTCCCTGGAGCACGCCGGCGGCCGCCACCAGGGCGATGTGGGGCGCCTCCGAAACTGCAGCGGCAGCGAAGCAGAGGCTTCCGGCCACGTAGAAGATGCTCCCCGCCGTTTGCGTGCGGGGGCCGCCGAGCCGTCGTTTGCGCCCGTGAACCGCAACCGCCGCTATGCCCGCGACAACCATGGTGGCGCAGCCGATGAAGCTCAAGGCCACGGCGAAACGCGCGGTCTGACCCAGGGTTGCGACGAAGGCGAAGCAGGGGACGTAGAACAGCGACGTTGCCAGCAGTGCGGCAAGCCCGAACGGCCATGCACCCTTCCAGAGCCTCTTCTTCGAAGCCTCGTTTTCCTTATGCGCCATGGGCGGAACGCTCCTTGTTCTCCCGCGGTTCCCCCCGATACGCTGCCGCGGGTTTTCGTAAGCATAGCATTGACCGCTGCGGCGGTTTCGGCGACGTTTCCGATGCTCATGGTTCTGACGAGGAAAAACGCAAAATCACCAATCGCGGTGATAGGGCTGCGGCGAAGTTCGCACATTCCGGTGATTCCCCGTGCCGTCGTCGGCGGACATCATAGCCAGGTGCGGTTCACCGTGTAGGGGGCGCAGAGGGAAGGCGGGGCGGCGAAGCCTCGCGGGGCGCCGACGAACGGCCGCAGGTACGTTTCGGGAACGATCAAGGAGAAAGGGACCTCTTATGACCGAATCTTCTATCAGCCGCCGCAGCCTGTTCAAGATGGGTGGCCTGGCGGCTGCCGGCATCGCGGCAGGAGCCGCGCTGGGCGCGTGCTCGCCTGCGGGCGGCTCCGACGACAAGGGTGCCGCAACCGACGCCACCACCGCCCAGGCTGCCACCGGCACCCCGGCGGGCGGCAGTACCGCTGCCTCCAGCTGGCGCACGCCGCCCGCCGAGGTAACCGACTTCGTGAACGAGTACGACTATGAAGTCGTGTGCGTGGGCCACGGCTACGCTGGCATGTGCGCCTGCCGTGAGCTGGCCGAATCCGGCAAGAAGGTGGCCCTCATCGAGGTGCAGGCCGAGGACACCTACACGGCCACGGGCAACGAGAGCGCCGCGCTGAACTCCAAGCTGCTCGACCGCTTCGACATCCCCCACGTGGACCCCGTGGAGTACTACCAGAACTGGATGGCCATGACCCAGAACTACCCCAACGGCGAGCTGGTCATGAAGTTCTGCCAGAACATGGGCGAGGCGAACGACTGGTACTACTCGGTGCTGTCCGAGGACGAGCTGGCCACCATGACCTCCCACGGCTGGCCGAGCACCAAGCATCGGCTGACGGCGGTGGGCCCCTTCAAGTTCTACCCGGGCACCGCCACCTTCGAAGCGGAAGGCGTCAAGCAGACCCAGATCCTTACCCACAACCGCGAGGCGGCGCAGAAGCTTGGAGCCGACTTCTACTTCCAGACCGAAGCGCAGTACCTGGTCATGGAGGACGGCGCCGTGGCGGGCCTGGTGGCTTCCACGCCCGAGGGCAATGTGAAGTTCAACTGCAAGGCCGTGGTGGTGGCTACCGGCGGCTTCTGCAACAACAACGAGATGCTGGCGGATCTTATTCCCGATATGATCGGCAACTTCGTCGAGGGCGAGGAGGTTGCTCCCGAGGGCGGCAACGGCATCTCCTTCGGTCGCGGCATCCAGATGGCCTACTGGGCCGGTGCTCGTTTGGAGCAGATTTCCATCCCCACGATGAACGCCAAGCACCTGGACCCCCCGACCAACCGCACCAACGTGCCGCAGGCGGTGTGGCTGGACAGCAACGGGAAGCGCTTCTGCAACGAGTTCTTCCCGGCTGTCGAGCATCGCGGGGTGCCCACTATCTATCGCGAGCGTCAGGACATCCACTGCGTTTTCGACAGCGATATCCTCACGTACCTGGAGTACTGCGTGCCCCAGCACGGCACCTTCAACCCCACGGAGAGCGCGCTTGAGGGTGTGCGGAAGTCCATGGACGTGGCCCGTGCGAAGTTCGAGGGCACCTACGACGAGAGCAAGGCCGAGGAGTTCCGTTCCCAGGTGAACGTGACCGCCTGCGCCGACACCCTGGAGGGGCTGGCCGAGCAGATCGGGCTCACCGGCGATGCGGCGAAGAACTTCGTGGAGTCCGTGAACCGCTACAACGAGTTCTGCGAGACGGGCGTCGACATGGAATTCGGCCGCTACAAGGAGACGCTGTTCCCCGTGGTGAAGCCGCCGTTCTACGCCGCGACCGGCACCTCGAACATGGGCAAGATCATGTGCACCGTGGGCGGCATCGTCACCGATGGCGAGCAGAACGCGCTGGACGCCAACTTCCGGCCCATCCCCGGCCTGTACGTGTCTGGCAACGACTGCGGGCGTCGCTTCGGTAACGAGTACTTCACCCCCACTCCTGGCGTGAGCCTGGGCATGGCCATCACGCTCGGTCGCGAGTGCGGCCGCTCCGTGAAGGCGTTCCTCGAGGCGTAGGGAGCGGCTTTCTTCGGAAACGCGGCCAGAGCGTTTCCCCAAGGTGCGGATAGGGGCTGCCCGATCGTTACTCCCGATTGGCGGCTAGTCGTCCTGGTACGGCTAGCCGCCTCGTTTGTTCGGTGCGCTCTTCGTTTCTTCTCCTCAATCTGCTGCCTTTCTGCCCCCTTCGCCTTTCCTTTCTTAAAGAATGTCAGTTCAGACGCCTAATCCGCCCCATTTTCTTTCCTCTTCTCACC
>DBFAWQ010000153.1:0-17497 GCA_048242115.1 Eggerthellaceae bacterium | reverse complement strand
ACGGTGCTGATGCTGGGAAGGGGGCCGAGGTGACGGCGAGGGAGCTGAAGGTGCTGCGGCTGCGGGAGCCGCAGGGGGAGCCGGACATCGTGGAGTGCGACGGGAGGCGCTACCTGAAGCGCGACAGGTTCGAGCCGAGGTGGTTCGAGGGCGACTACCTGTGCTCCCGCTGCTACGGCTACGTGGGGCGCGACGACGCGTTCTGCCGCACCTGCGGGGCCGCCCGGAGGATGGAGGGCGAGGAGCTTCCGAAAGCAGCCTCGGAGGTATGCCAACGGGCTGCCAACGACGGGCCGTCCGAAGCCAGGGACTATGCCCTGAGAAACGCCGTCCTATCTGCGACCATTCTCGCATGCCGGCGCGCCGCAGGCAAATAAGACGTAATTATTTACCGAAGGAGGGTTTCCGATGCCTCTCAGCTGGATGAGGTGCGACGAGTGCGGGGGCCTGTTCCCGATCAGGAGGACGCGCGGCAAGCTGCGCAAGCGCAACCATCCGAAGCACATGTGGTGCCCGTGGTGCGGGAAGGTGACCCGCCACCTGGAGCGGTTCTAGGGGATTCCTAGCTTGCGCTCGCAAGGTATCTGTAGAAACCGCTTTCGCCTGTGTAACAGCGTGCGGGCGGGTCGGCGGACGCGCTCGCGGTGGTAGAATCTAGCGGACGCTAGCGGAACGGGGAAGGGAGAGGGCTTGGGCCACAGCTTCGAGGTGATGCGCCTGTGCGTGCGGGAGTACCTGCGCGCGGTCTCCAGGATGCGGATGCGGCTGTCGATGATAGAGGGCGAGGTCGCCGCCATCCAGGCGCGGCTGTCGCTCATGGGCGTGGATTACACCCGCGGGGGCGGCTCCGGACCGAGCCGCGACAGGCTGCCCGACGGCGTCGCCATGCTGGAGGAGGCGCGCGACATGTGGGCGGGGGAGTACGCGCGCTGCCGCGAGGACATGGACCGGGCGCGCCTGGTCTGCTCGCCCGACCGCCCCGAGTGCCACGCGCTGTGGCTGCACGAGGTGGAGCGCCGCACGTGGTCGGCCGTGGCCCGCGCGCTCTGCGTGAGCGAGCGGACGGCCCGCAACATGGCCGAGCGCGGCGTGCCGCAGGTCTACGCCGAGATGCCCGAACCCTGGCGTCGCGACCCCATCCCGAACGCCGCGCCCCGCTGATTCACGGACGGACCGGCGTTCGGAGCCTATGGGCTATCATGGTGTCGTTCGACTGCGATACCAAGGAATTGAGGAGGAGCGATGGCTCTAGGATGGTGCGACACCTCGGAACTTGCGGGAGCGTCCTGGACGTGCGGGTACTGCGGCAAAGATGTGGGCGGAGTTGTAGGGTATCGCCGTAGCAGCAACGTCTACGACGGAAAGCAGATATACATCTGCCCGTACTGCGAGAACCCGACCGCATTCGTGCCAGACTCGTTCGGAAACCCCGTGCAGTTCCCGAGGCCGGCAACCGGAAACGACGTCGGAGGCCTTCCAAAGCCGGTCTGCGACCTCTACGGCGAAGTGCGGCGCTGCATGCAGTGCTCGGCGTACACGTCCGCCGCTATGGCAATGCGAAAGCTGCTAATGCACGTGGCCGTGGACAAGGGCGCGAAGGAGGGCCTGTCGTTCGCTGGCTACGTGTCGTACCTTGAGGAGGCGGGTTGGATTCCACCGAGCGGGCGCGACTGGATTGACCGCATCCGCACGGTGGGAAACGGTGCTACCCACGAGATAGACATCGTCGGGCGCCAGGACGCCGAGACCCTGCTGGACTTCACCGAGATGCTGCTCAGGATCGTCTACGAGTTCCCCGCACGCCTAGGGGGAGCGTAGCGGCGCCGAGACGATTCGGGAAAGTTTGCCGTCCGTTGCCGTCTTTTCCGCCTATCCTGATAGCGTGGGATAGAGCGGGCCGTCCGAATGGGCGGCCCTCCGCATGCGAATTGGCGCGAGGCATATGACGCTTATAGAGGGAAAGGCATGAGCAAGGCTTCGGCCGACCACGCCGCATGGCAGCAGGCGACGGGAGTTGTCGAGCGGAGCTTGACGGAGTTCGTTGCTAGAATGGATGACAGGACGATATACTATGCGCGGAACAAGCGATACAAAGTAAACCGATAGGAGAACCCTATGGAGAAGGTGTTCGATTATATGAGGCGCAGCAGCGATCTTATCGCTGAAGGGATTCCCTTGGAGGAGATGGTGGAAATCCTCGGTCGTGAGGAGGACGAGGCCGAATGGAGCATCTTGGACGACGGGGCGTTGGTTTCCGCTCTTCAAGATGTAAGGGAGGAATGCTTGCGCGAGCTCGAAGAGATAGATTGATTACGAGTCCGGGCGCTTGCGGAAGCCGTCTTCGGACGGCTTTTCTTTTTCCGCGTAAGGAGGCGCTGTATGAAGCGCGATATGGATTTCGCGAGAGACATACTGCTCATGGTCGAGGCTTCGGATGGACCGGTGTCTGCCGACGATGCCGCCGTGGGCGGGCGTTCTTCCGAGGAGGCGGCCTACCATTTCCAGCTGCTCGCAGCCCACGGGCTTCTGGACGTCGAGGAGACGAGGGCCTACGGGGGCAAGGTCGTCCGGTGCAGGGCGCTGGGGCTCACGTGGGATGGCTTCGACTACCTGGACGCCGTTCGCAGCCAGAGGGTCTGGGACAGGGCCAAGGCGGCCATCGCAGAGACAGCGGGGTCGGTGACGGTCTCGGTGCTCAAGGAGGTCTGCTCAAAAACGGCGCTCGCCATGGTGTCCGCCGTGCTCTGATGCCCGGAAAACTTTAACCGCAGCAAGCTGCCTTCGGGCGGCTTTTCCTTTAACGGGCCGTCCGCATGGGCGGCCTTTTCCATGTCTACACGAGGGGAGGGAAGATGGTCACGATCGAGTACATCCGCGCCGCGTCGGCCCGCTACGACACCTCCATGGCCCGGGCGTTCAGGAAGGCCCTGGGGATGGCCCCCGTATGGAGCCGCCCCCCTAGGGGCTGCATCGTGAGCGTGGATACGGCATCCGACATAGAGGAGTGCTTCAGAAACTTCGGAAGCCCAATGGACCGGCTATGAGCAACCCCCGGAGGGCCAACGGCACGTTGCGCACCAAGCACCTGCGGCGCCTGAGGGCCGAGGAGCGGCCGTGCTGGATATGCGGGCTGCCCATAGACTACTCGCTTCCCCAGGGCGACGACGGCTGCTTCGAGTGCGACGAGATCGTGCCCGTGTCTCGCTACTGGGAGGGCGGATACGCCAGCGCGGCGGCCTGCGCGCAGGACTTCGGGAACCTCGCTTCTGCGCATCGCGAGTGCAACCGGTGGCGCGGGAACAGGCCAAAATGCGAGGTTGACTCGCTCAGGGCGTTCGGGGCCGTCCCGAGGCTGCGGCGCCTCCTCGGCAAAACTCCTGGTGGGAAGCCCAGACCGTCGAGAACCTGGTGAACCCCAGGGGGGTACCCCCTCCCCTATGTCCCTAAGCCACCCCGGCGGCATAGGGCCGTATCCCCCCGACCTTTTTTACCCGGGGGCGTTTGCGGCCCGCAGGGGGCTTCTCATGCACTCGCAGATGCAAGAAAAGCGTCCGCGCCATGGGTGCGAGCGGTGTGTTCGGCGGTGGAGTGGCGAGCTGGAACTACACGGCGCCGAGGACGAGGAGGAACATTGAGAATCGCAGACATGATTCCCTACGAGCGCAACGCGTGGGACAACGCCAAGGGCGTCCCCGCCATAGCGGAGTCCATCCGCGAGTACGGCTTCCGTGGCCGCATCAAGCTCTGGAGGCCCGACAACCCCGTCATCATCTCCGGGCACCACCGGGTGAAGGCCTGCGAGCTGCTGGGGTGGGACGAGCTGCCCGACGAGCACATCGAGTGGTGCGAGGATATGACCGACGACGAGGTTCGGGCCTTCCGCCTGGCCGACAACCGCACCGGGCAGACCGGCACGTGGAACCGCGCCCTCGTCCGCTCGGAGGTGGCCGCCCTGGCGGGCAAGGTGGACATGTCGCGCTTCTCCTTCGACTTCAAGAGCCGGGAGCGGGCCTACGGGGCCGAGCGCCTGCGCACCGACGACGCGTACAACCTGCGCCTGGTGAACGCCTCGCACTGCTCGGGACGGCTGGACATGCCGTCGCTGGAGCCGTGCGACTTCGTTCCCACGTCGCTTCTGGCGTTCAACTACGCCAAGACGGCGACCGACCCGGCGCAGACCCTGCACTTCTTCATCGACGACTACCAGTTCGAGCGGCTGTGGGCCAGCCCCGAGAAGTACCTGCCCCTGGTGCAGTCCTTCGAGGCGGCGCTCACGCCGGACTTCTCGCTGTACATGGACATGCCGCTTCCCATGCAGCGGTGGAACGAGTACCGCCGCCGCGCCCTGGGCAGCTACTGGCAGCGAAACGGCGTGCGGGTCATCCCGACGCTCTCGTGGAGCGACCCGCGCAGCTACGGCTTCTGCTTCGGCGGCCTCCCGAAACGCTCGACGGTTGCGGTCTCGACCGTGGGCGTGAAGGGCGACCCCGAGGCGATGCGCGTCTGGGAGCGCGGCATGGACGCCGCCATGGGCACGCTCAAGCCGCGCCGCGTGCTGCTTTATGGCGGCAATATCGGCTACGGCTTCGGCGACGCCGAGGTAATCGAGTACAAGGCGAACACGGCATTCGGGAGGTAGCCATGGGTGGAAGAGGGGCGACGAGCGCGAGCGGCAGAAGGTATTCGCTTGGAGGCAGCCTAGTCGAGCGGGCCGACGGCGCATCGGCCCTCGGCAACGCGGGGCAGATGATCGAGAAGCGCCATTCGAGATACCTTGGCGAAATCGACGGAATGACCCTATCCGCTCAAGAAAAGGAAGGCGCGAAGGCGCGAATTACCGAGCTCGCCGTTGAGGCGCTGACGGAGACGGCATCGAACCCGAGCTGGACCCGAACGGGCCGCGCGCGGATTGACCCAGGAAAAAGCAGGGCTGGCGCCGACAAAGTGGCGAAGGCGAACAACGCCATGGACCGCTACGTGGATTCGCTTAGGGAGAAGGACGAATCGAACCGAGCCGAGGCTGCCCGCAAGAGAAGGGCCTCCGCTATCGAGCGCGCCATTGCCGCGGGAGAGCTTTCCGTCACCATCGACGGGAAGACCTACGTTAGGAAGTCGCGCCGAAGCAAGTCGTTCACCCTGAAGGAGTAGCCATGGGCGGAAGAGGGATGTTGAGCGGGTCCGCGAAATACGGCGAGGAGTTCAGGAGCCTCGGAACCTTCTCCACTTCCAGGGGAGAGGTGAAGGTGATAGAATCTAGAAACTCGAAGAACAACAAGAGGCCCTATTTCACGATGACCAAGAACAGGGTTTATGCAACTGTTGACCATCAAGGGAGAATCAACAACCTCTACTTCTTCGACTCGTCCGGCAGGATACGCGAGGAGTGGAACATCTCGCACGACCACGGCGACATCCGCGGACCGCATAAGCATATCGGGTTCGAGCACTCCAAAGAAGCGTTTCCTCTGACCGATTCGGAGCTTGCGTACTTGGAAGAGGTGAAGAAGAAGTGGTAGAGAGCACCGACGACCTTACGACGCTCTACGTCGACAACGTGAGCGAGCTGAAGGAGTACGCGAGCGAGATGGGAATCTTCTACGTCGTGGATTCTGGGAGGCTCCTCTTCTCGTCGTCGACGGACGGATGGGCGTACCTCGACGTGGCTGCCGGGTGGAAGCCCACGACGCCCCCGTTCGGCTCCTTGGACGAGAGCCTTCGGTTCGTCCTCCCGTCGGGCAAGTCCATCGCCGAGAACTTCGAAGACTTCGACCTCTACGCGGAGTAGTGTCGTGGAGGATGACTTCTGATGTACGAGCTGTATGACAGGGTTAGGCATATCCCGACGGGAAAGCCCTGCTTCGTCATAGACGTGGACGAGGGCGTCGACGAGGCGACGGGGGTTCCGGGCGTCCTGTACGGTTTGGAGGCGGAGGACCAGGACGACCCCGATTGGTTCTACTTGGCCGAGGACCGCGAGCTAGAGAAGCTCCCGGAGCACGACTAGCTCCTGCGGATGTGGCGTCGTGGATGAATGGACGAGGGGGTCGCGATGATTGGCCTTGAGGAAGCAATTGCGATAGCCGAGAAGGCGGAGAGCCGGTTCCGCGACCAGTACGATGCGTGGGAGGAGTACCCCGACAGGTTCCTGTTCGGCTGTTCGACATACGACGGGTACGGCGGCTGGCTCAGCCCGTTCATGGTCATGAAGGAAGACGGAAGCGTCAGGTACGGGTCGGGCGTCGCGATGATGAACGGGGAGCTCAACGACATCCTGGCGCAGGGAATGCTCTGGGAGTAACCGTTCGGGAGCGAGCAATACTCGTTCGGATTTCGTCCTTGAACACTCAGCGGGTTGGGGCTAGAATTGATAGCTAACTTTCTAAAAGGGAGGTGGCTGTTATGGAAGGCAAGTACCACGCCATGGATGTTGCCCGCTATATAGTCGGAAAGTGCATTGAAGACGAAAAGCCCATCAGCAACCTGCAGCTCCAGAAGATTCTATACCTATGCCAAGTTGAGTATATTCGCACCCATGACGAGCCTCTGATTGTGGAGGATTTCGAGGCGTGGCAGTACGGTCCGGTGATTCCCGGGGTGTACAGGGCGTACAGCCTTTGGGGCGGATTAAGGATTAGGTCCCAAGACGCCCCCAAGCCACTCATAAGCAAATCCGATAGGGACGTTATCGACAGAGTTGTTGTCGAAAACCGCGAAAGGTATCCATGGGATTTGGTTGCCGAAACCCATGCTCCAGGCAAGCCTTGGGACAAGACGTTCCTTGGGGGAAGAGGGAACGGCAACGTAATCGAGAAAAAGCTAATGCGTTCGTAATCAATCGCCATGGCTATCGCGAATACGGACGCGCTTCAAACGCGCCTCAACGAAATAATGGAAGAGCTTGTCGACGAGGCGGCCTTGTCTGAGGCGGAGCCTTCCGGGTACGTTGAACGCTTGAAGGACATTTACCTAGATGTCGATGGAAAGCGCAACGGCTTTCGTCATATGTACTCCGACATATCGCGAATACTTATGACGACGGGAGACGAACTGGAGAGCTCGGGGGGTCAGCTGACGGGGGATTATCAGTCGTATAGGGCCGGCATGCTTGCACAGAACCTGGAGTATATTCATCGCTGCGCCCTGGAAGACCCCAGCAGGGAAATCAGCGATGTGACGCGGAAGCTCCTCGATCATGCAAACCTTGAGTTCACGCGTCTTAACAACGCCGCAAAGATTGAGGGCAGGCAAAGGGACAAGCATGACGAGATGCGCAAGCAGGTGGCGGACAGCCTGGAAAAGGCCAATGAGGCCGAAAGGAAGGTCTGCGACATAGAGGGGAAGGCGGACGGTATAACCAAGAGCCTGGACGGAATGCAGCGCAAGATGCAGCGCGACTACATTACCATCCTCGGAATCTTCGCCGCCGTCGTTCTCGCATTCAACGGCGGCATCGGCTTTGCGTCGTCGGCCCTGACGGCGCAGGTCGTCCAAGCGAGTTTCCCGCATACGGTGATGGTCGTTCTGCTGGTCGGCTTCGTGCTTGTGAACGCCATGGCCGTCCTGCTCGGGTTCGTTTGGAAGCTTGTCAGGGGCGGTGACGGGGGCAAGGTCCCCAAGAGCGCGCTTGCGCTCCTGACGGTGTTGGATGTCGTTATGCTCCTCGCCATCGCCGTGCTCTCGCTCGCGTATATGCCCGAAGCCGTCTCTCTTGTGAAGGGTGCTTTCGGGATAACGTAGGGCAGCGCCTCTCTAACCTCATTTTGTGCGGTAGCGAAAACCGAATACTTACCAGTCGAAGGGTCGTCTCCTCGGAGGCGGCCCTTCCTATGCCCGGAGGAGGCAGCCCATGGCAGTCAGCAAGCCGCTCTCCATCGCGGCGGACCCGGTGAAGTCCCGCAAGTGGGACGAGGTGACCTCGGGGCGCGACTTCCAGGAGTCCGACGCGCCCACCATCGCGCTTTTGTGCCAGTGGCACGCCATAGCGGAGCGGTGCATGGACGACCTGTCGCCCGACGGGGAGACCATGGTCGCCTACAGCAACAAGATGGACGACATAAAGGCGCTGCCGCAGATCGCGACGCTCAAGCAGGCGAGCGCCGAGATACGCGCGCTCAACAAGCAGCTCGGCATAGCCGGAGCCGCGCGCCCGGCGCAGCCCAGGGGAAGGGGGACGGTGCTCAATGTCATCCAGGGCAATAGGCAGTCAAGAGCCGCGAATCGCGGTGTTGCCAAGGCAGGATGACGGGACGCCGTTCGGCTCGCTCTACACCGACGGGCCGGACGCCGCCGCGCTGCTCGCCGATTGCGGCATGCGGCTGGACGAGTGGCAGCGCGCGGTGCTGTCGGCGTGGCTGGCGAGGCGCGACGACGACACGTTCGCGTGCCTGTCGTGCGGGCTGTCCGTCCCGCGCCAGAACGGCAAGAACGCCCTCCTGGAGGCGCGGGAGCTCTACGGGCTCGTGGCGTGCGGCGAGAGGGTGCTGCACACCGCCCACCGCGTGGACACCGCCCGCAAGGCGTTCCTGCGCCTGGCCAAGTACTTCGAGCCGGCGGCGAACCCCGAGCTGGCCGACATGGTGCGCATCATCCGGCGCACGAACGGCCAGGAGGCCATAGAGCTGGCCAACGGCGGCTCGGTGGAGTTCTCCAGCCGCGTCAACGGCGGCTCGCGCGGCTCCACATACGACGTGGTGGTCTTCGACGAGGCGCAGGAGCTGACCGACGACCAGATGGAGGCCATCATGTCCACGATGGCCGCGTCCCCCAACGCCAACCGGCAGCTCGTGTACACCGGCACGCCGCCCTCGCCCGTGAGCCCGGGCACCGTGTTCCGCCGCAAGCGCGACGACGCGCTGGCTGGCAAGGCCCGGCGGGGATGCTGGCACGAATGGAGCGTGGAGGAGGTCGGCGACGTGTCCGACCGCTCCCGCTGGTACGACACGAACCCGGCCCTGGGGATACGCCTGGACGAGGACTTCACCTGCGAGGAGAAGGACACGCTCACCCCCGAGGGCTTCGCCCGCGAGCGGCTGGGGTGGTGGACGACGGCGGCGACGGGCGACGCCGCGTTCTCCGAGGCGGAGTGGAGGGCCTGCGAGGTGCCCGCCATAGCCCAGGCCGACGACGAGGTGCTCTCCTGCGGCGTGAAGTTCAGCCCCGACGGCAAGTACGCGGCGCTGTCCATGTGCGTGAAGGGCGAAGTGCCCGCCTTCGAGTGCGCGCTCTTCGAGCCGACCTCCGGCGGCATCGCCGGGCTGGCCGAGTGGGTGTGCGGGCGCAAGGGCAAGCTCTGCGCGGTGGTCATAGACGGGCGCGCCCACGCCGACGCCCTGGCCAAGCGCCTGGCCGACGGCGGCATGCCCAAGCGCATCGTCTACGTGGCGACGCCGCGCATCGCGGTGGCCGCGGCCTCCATGCTCACCAACGGCGTGAGGGAGCGCACCGTGGCCCACTCGCCCGAGCCGCTGCTGGCGTCCTCGGCGCTCGGCAGCGTGCGAAGGCGCATAGGCTCCGACGGCCAGGGGTTCGGCTCCGGCTCGGCCCAGAGCGAGCCTTTGGAGTCGGCCGCGCTGGCCCTCTGGGGCGCGCAGACATCGAAGTACAACCCGAGGAGGAAGCTGAGGGTGAGCATATGATCGAGACGCTCTCCGGGCTCGCGAAGGCGAGCGGCCTTTCCGACGAGCACGCCTGGGAGGTGGAGGCGCTGCTGTCCACCGCCGCCTCCGTCGCCGCCCGCAACGCGCGGAAGGTGGAGTATTACGAGGGGGACTACACCGTGGAGGACATCGGGGTGGGCAAGGTGCCCACGTCGGTGGCCGTAAACGAGACCTGCTCGTGGCCCCGCAAGGCCGTCACGTCGGTGGCCGAGCGCAGCCGCTTCGAGGGGTTCGTGTTCGCCGACGGCGAGGAGGACCCCGCGCTCGCCGAGTGCGTGCGCCGCAACGGCCTGGTGTCCGCCTACAACCGCAATGTCGCCTCCGAGCTGGTCTACGGCTGCATGTTCGCCACCGTGAACAGCGTCAAGGGCAAGGCCTCCGTGCGCTTCCACACCGCCCGCACCGCCGTCGGCCACTGGGACGGCGTGGAGCAGCGGCTGGAATCGGGGCTGGTCGTCGCCGAGACGCGGCGCACCGCATGGTCGCGCACGGCGCCGGTGCCGGTGCGCTGCAACATGCACCTGCCCGGCAAGGTGGTCGTCTTCGAGCGCGACGGCATGGACTCGTGGACCGCGAAGGCGCTGGACACGCCCGTCGACCGACCCATGATGGAGGCCTTCGCCTTCCGGGGCGACGGCGACAAGCCGCTGGGCCAGTCGCGCATAACGTCGAAGGTCATGGACATAGCCGACGACGCGACGCGGACGCTCGTGTACCTGGCGGTGTGCTCGGCCATGTACGCCGCGCCGATGAAGTACTTCCTGGGCCTGACAGACGAGCAGTTCGAGGCGTTCTCCAAGGACTCGTGGTCCGCCTACCTCGGCTCCATGCTCCTGGCGACCCGCGACGAGGAGGGCAACGTGCCGCAGGTGGGGCAGCTTCCGGCCCTGTCGCCGCAGCCCTACGTCGAGGCCATGCGGTTCTACGCCGGCGAGTTCGCGGGCGAGACCGGCGTGCCCATGAACAGCCTGGGGGTCACCACCGACAACCCCGCGTCGGCAGACGCCATAGCCGCGGCCCGCGAGGATTTGTGCATCGCCGCCGACGACCTGAACGAGTCCAACGGCCGCTCGCTGGAGGCCGTGGCGCGCATGGCCATGGCGGTGGAGTCCAACAGGTCGCTGGAGGAGCTGACGCCCTCGCAGAACTCCGTCATGGCGCGGTTCAAGGACACGCTGCGCCCGTCGCGCGCGGCCAACGCCGACGCCGCCGCGAAGCTGGCCGGCAGCGCCGAGGGCTTCGCCGGGACGAACGTGTTCTGGGAGATGCAGGGCTTCGACGCGGCCACCGTGGAGCGCGTCCGCGCCGAGATCGAGCGCAACGCCCTCAAGGCCGTGGCGCGCGAGGCGGCCGCCAACGCGTCCCCGCAGCTGGTGCTGGGCGATGGGCGCTAGGGAGGAGCTGGACGCCCTGTCCGCGTCCCTGGACGGCCTCGCCGCGTCGACCTCGGCCTACGCGCGGGCCGCCCTCGCGCAGTGGCTCGCCTCCAACCCCTCCGCCCCGCGCGCCGAGCGGGCGTCGTTCGCGGCGGGGCTGCTGATGGAGGTCTCCGGGGCGTTCGGAGCCCAGGCCGCCGAGGCCGCCATGGACTTCCTGGCCGCCCTGTCGGTGGAGCCGGGGGACGCCTCGCCCTCCGTGGCGGCCGCCTACGCCGCCCGCAAGGGGGCGTGGATAGCGTCGCTGGACGACGCCGCGGCCCTGGACGCCGCAGGCGACACGGCGGCCTCCTACGTGCGCCGCGACGCCTTCGAGGCGTCCGCGAGGGCCTGCGACCGGGCGGGCGTCAGGTGGGCGCGGGTGCCAACGGGCAGCGAGACGTGCGCCTTCTGCTTCATGCTGGCGTCGCGGGGCTACGCCTACACCTCGGAGCACGCCGCCCGCGGCGGCATGGGCATGCACGCCCACTGCGACTGCAAGGTGGTCCCCGAGACGGCGGGCAAGATAGAGGGCTACGACCCGGACGGGCTCTACCGCCGCTGGCGCATGTGCGCCGACGCCGTTGCGGCCGACCCCGATGCCACCGGGCAGGACTCCCTGCGCGCCATCATGCGAGAGGTGGAGCGCCGCGACTGGGAGTGGCTGTGGACGGGGAAGGTGCCTGAGATCGATTACTCTCTCCAGCCTAGGGAATCGTTCGGCGTCTTCCGCACCCCCGGCTATTACTCGCGCGAAAACCTCGTTCTGGAAGAGGGAAAGTCCGAGCCGAACGAGTGGAGGGACCTGTTCGTGCACGACTGCCTGTCAAAAAACGGGATAAGGGTAAAGGCGAGGCCGAACATTGCGGTTGACCGCGAAGGAAATCCTCTTCAGGGCGTATCCAGTCCCGACCTGGAAATATCAGGAGTGATGTGGGAAGTGAAGAGCCCAAGGGACCCAGAAGGGGAGAGCGAGCCGATGAACAGGTTCGAGTTCATAGAGAGGGCGCTGAAGGCATCGAAGAAGAACTTCAAAAACCCATACGATTACGAAAACCATTGCGGTATGGGAGACATGACGGATCGCAGAAGGGTGGTTCTCAATCTGAAATATAGGAGCGAGGGCATCGAATATAGCGAAATGGAGGAGGAGGTTGAAAAGGCATTCGCAAAGAGCAAGGTCGTCGAACTTATCGTCGTAGATGCAGACGGCGCAATCCACAGGTACAAAAAATGAGCCACCGTATCACTAAGAATGCTGCGGTGGCTCTTGCAGAAAGGATTATAGCACAAGAGGGCGGCAGCGCAACCGCGAGGACCCGGAACGCCCAGCGATGCTTGCTGACCCCCCCGACGTCGGCGGGCGCTTTTCGCCGGGCGTTCCATTGCGGCAAGGCGAAGTTAAACCCCCCTGGTCAGGTCAGCGGGGAAACCTCGCCCTTCGGAGAGAATCCTACCACGGAATCAAGCGCCTGCGGGCGCTTTTTTCACGCCCGGGGGCGGATACCCGCGGGCGTCCTGGCACGCGGCCATGGGCGGGAACCGTGGCATCGGTTACGCGCTTCGGCGCGGGAAAGGGGGCGCTATGCCCGAGGAGCAGGCCGGACAGGCACAGGAGCAGCAGGACCAGCAGGAGCGAACCTACACCAAGGAGCAGGTGGAGGCGACGGTGAAGTCCCGGGTGGACCGCCAGAACGCCAAGCACGCCGCCGAGGTGGAGGAGCTGCGAAAGCAGGCCGAGGAGGCGCGCAAGGCGGCCGAGGACGCCGCGAAGGCGCTCGCCGACGCCCAGGCGGTCTCGGAGCGGCTGCTGGCCGAGAAGGCCCGAGGCGACGCCGTGGCGGCCGCCGCCAAGGAGGCGGGGGTAGACGCGGAGCTGCTGTCGATGATGGCGGGGGACACGCCCGAGCAGATCGGGCGCAACGCCGAGGTGCTGGCCGCCAAGATGGCGGCGGCGCCGAAGTACCCAGACGTCGTGGACAGGGGCACGGGGGGCGCCCCGAAAGTAACGAGGGAGCAGATAGAGGGCGAGCGGGACGTTGCCAAGCGCATCGGCCTCATCGCCCAGCACCCGGAACTGTTCGAGTAGGAAGGAAAGCGCAATGGCGGCAATCAACAACACCACGAAGGCGTCCGACATCGAGCACGCGCTCGACGTGGAGATGAACCTGCGGTTCAAGGGGGAGACCGACCGCCTCATGGAGGTCCTGGGCATCGTCTCGCCCGAGGTCGTGGCGGCGGGTACGGCCATGTACCAGTACACCGTGACCGGCTCGCTCAGCACGGCGGAGGTGGCCGAGGGCGACGAGGTGCCCCTGTCCAAGTACGCGGTCGACAAGACACCCATCGGGGAGCTTGAGCTCATGCCCTTCCGCAAGATGACCACCGCCCAGGCGGTCCTCAAGGGAGGCTACCGCAACGCGGTCGTCCGCACCGACGACAAGATGGTCAAGGACGTCCGCGCCCTCATCGTGGACAAGTTCTTCTCGTTCCTGGCCAACGGAACCGGCACCGCCCAGGGCGAGACCCTGCAGGCGGCGCTGGCCTACGCCGACGCGGCCCTGGAGCACGAGCTGGAGCAGCGCGGCGACAACGCCGGGCGCATCGTCCACTTCGTGAACCGCTTCGACATCGCCGACTACCTGGCCAAGGCGAACGTGACCACCCAGACCGTGTT
Organism: Eggerthellaceae bacterium; assembly: GCA_048242115.1. Taxonomy (GTDB): domain Bacteria; phylum Actinomycetota; class Coriobacteriia; order Coriobacteriales; family Eggerthellaceae; genus Xiamenia. The sequence goes on along the minus strand of DBFAWQ010000153.1, from coordinate 3,749 downwards.
CGGCATGACCTACCTGGAGAACTTCCTCGGGGTGGAGCACATGTTCGTCACCTCCAAGGTGCCCGCCGGCACCCTCTACGTGACGCCCGCCTCCAACATCCACCTCTACGGCGTGGACTTCGGGGCGCTCGGAGAGATGGGGCTGTCGTACACCTCGCTCGTCGGCTCGCTGATCGGCGTGCACCACGAGGCGGCCTACAACCGCGTCTCCGCCATCACCGACATCCTGACCGGCGCCGCGCTGCTGGCAGAGGTGAAGAACTACATCGTGAAGGCCAAGATCGGCAAGGCCCTCGACGACATGACCGTGGACGAGCTGAAGGCCTACGCCGCGGCCAACTCCATCGACATCACGGGCAAGACCACCAAGGCCGACATCCTGGCCGCCATCAAGGCCGCGGAGGAGTAGCGGTGGCCGCGCTCGCGACCGTTGATGACGTGGCGGCGCGCTGGCACGGCGGGGCTATGACCGAGGCGCAGAGGGCGAGGGCGGCGGCGCTCATCGACGACGCCTCCGCCCTCGTGCTGGCCTCACCCGGCTTCTCGCTACGCGAGGGCGACGGGGAGCAGGAGGCGAACTGCCGGGCGGTGGTGTGCGCCTGCGTCATGCGGGCCATGTCTGCCCCGGAGGGCATGTTCGGGGTCACCCAGGCAAGCGAGACGGCGGGGCCTTACACCCAGTCCGCCTCCTACGCCAACGCAACCGGCGATTTGTACCTGACGAGGGCGGAGCGGATGCGCCTCGGCATCGGCCGGGCGCGCCTCGCCTTCCTGTGCCCCGGGGGCGCGTCGTGATCGCGGGGGAGGCCGTCACGGTCTTCCCCCGCGGCGCCGCCTCCGGCACCGACGCCCACAACATGCCGGTCTTCGGAGCGGGGGAGCCGGTGGAGACGCAGGCCGTCGTCTGCCCGTCGGCGGGCGACGACTCGGGCAGCGGCGGGTCGGGGCGGACGGTGCGCTACACCCTGCACTTCCCCAAGGGCCTCGAAGCCGACCTGGACGGCGCCGAGGTGGAGGTCCGCGGCGAGCGGCTGCGCATCTGCGGCGCCCCCAGGGCGTACACGGCCGTCAACGTGCCCGGGCGCTGGGGCATCGAGTGCGAGGCGGTGGCGGTCCGTGGCTAGGGTCAAGGTGCGCATGAGCAGCCGCGGTTCCGCAGCGGTCATGAACGACGAGGGCGTCATGGACGACCTGCTGGAGCGCGCGGAGCGGATACGGGACCGCGCCGACTCCATGGGGCGGGGGCGCTACGAGGCGGACGTCATGCCCGGCATCAACCGTGCGCACGCGATGGTCAAGACCACCGACTACGTTTCGCGGGCGTCCAACGCCAAGCACAACTCGCTGCTCAAGTCGCTCGACGCGGGAAGGGGGTAGGGATGGCCGCGATAGAGGCGAGGCTAGCCGAGCTGCTGCCGCAGGCGACGGGCTTCCCGTGGTTCGGCGACGTGCCGGATGTTCGCCCGGCGCGCTTCGGCACGTTCGAGCGCACCGGCGGGAACCTCTCGTCTGGCGTCATCGACAGGCCCATGGTCGCGCTGCAGGTTTGGGCGCCCACCAGGGCCGAGGCGGAGTCCATGGCGGACGCGACCGCCAGGGCCGTGCGGGGCCTGGTGGGGCGCGGCGGCATACGCAGCGCCTCCGTGGAGTCCGCCTGCAACTTCCCCGATGCAAAGGGGCGGTCGGGCCGCTACCAGGTGGTGGCCCGGTTCGCCTGCGTGAACAAGTAGAGTAGAAAGGGGCCGAAATGGCCGAGAACGCACAGAACGTGTACGTGGCGGCGCCCAAGGCTGGGGGCGCCGTATGGAGCGCGCCCGCGGGGACCACCGTCCCGACCGACGCGGTGAGCCCGCTCCCCGAGGCTTTCAAGAGCCTCGGGTACATATCGGAGGACGGCATCTCCAACGAGGTGGAGAACGACACCGACGACATCAAGGCCTACGGCCGCAAGACGGTCAGGACGGTGCAGACCTCCCGCAAGGAGACCTTCAAGTTCACCCCCATCGAGACCAACGCCCAGACGCTCGCGGAGCAGTACGGCGACGACAACGTGACCGTCGATGCGTCGGGCAACATCAAGGTGCTCCATAACGCCCGGGCGCGGGCGCCGCGCGTCTACGTGGTGGAGACGCTGCTGGACGAGGGAAAGGTGAGTCGTGACGTCATCCCCTGCGGGCGCGTGACCGAGGTCGGCGAGAAGAAGTACGCCGACGGCGAGGCTCTGGCGAGCGAGATCACGGTGACCTGCGAGCCCGACGAGGACGGCAACACGGCGTACACCTACATCGCGGAGGTGGTCGGCGAATGACGGCGAAGAAGCGCAAGCTGACCGTCCGGGGCATCACCGTGAGCGTGTCGCCGGACCTCATGGACGACATCGAGATGGTGGACGACTTCGCGGCGGTGCAGGACGGGGACGTGTTCGCGGTGCCGCGCCTGCTGCGCCGGATGTTCGGCGACGAGTACCAGCGCGTGAAGGCCGCGCTCGCCGACCCGGACGGCGTGACCCGCGCATCGGAGTTCACGTCGTTCATGGCCGAGGTGCTGACCGCGCTGAACGCGGTCGAAGCAAAAAACTAGCGTTCTTCGCCCGCGCGCGGAGGGAATGGCCGAGCCAGCTGCGCGCCGACCTCCAGCGGGTCTACGGGGTGTGCCTGGACGACGTGGGCCGTGGCGTGTCGGTGAGGCACGCCGCCGCCCTGTCCGCGTGCCTTCCCGAGGGCTCGCTCGTGCGGGCGGAGATGGACGGGGAGGCGGCGCTCACGCGCACCGAGCTGCTGCTGCTCGGCGTGCTGAACGCCCTGCGGGCGATATGCGGCGCCGAGCCGGTGAACCCGTTCGGGCGCGCGGGGCGCAAGGCGCTTTCCCCCGAGGAGTACGGGCGCATCCTGTCGAAGCCCAGGAAGGAGGCAGCGGATGGCAACGGAGCTCGCAAGTGCGTACCTCACGCTCATACCGTCGCTCAAGGGCGCGGCCCGGACCATCCAGTCGGAGCTGTCCGGCGTTGACGTATCGCATCAGGGCCGCGCCATCGGCAGCTCGCTGATGGAGCCCGTGCGCAGCGCGGCGAAGGGCGCTGTCGCCGCGCTGGGCGGCATAGGGGGTGCCCTCGGCTCGATAGCCGCCCAGGGCGGCATGGCCCGCGCCCTGAACCTTGAGAAGGCCCAGACGATGTTCAAGGGCATGAAGCTGGAATGGGAGGATTACAGGACCACCATCCAGGACGCCGTAGACGGCACGGTGTTCTCCTTCGACGAGGCGGCGCTCATGTCGGCGAACCTCGCCGCATCCGGCGTCGCCGCCGGCGAAGACATGGCAGAGGCCCTGAGGGGCGCCGTCGGCGTGGCATCGACCTTCGGGGCTGGGCTCGCCGACATAGGCGGCATATACCAGAAGGTCGCCGCCCAGGGGAAGCTCACCAACGAGACCATCGCGCAGTTCTCCGACCGCGGCATAAACGTGACGTCGGTCATGGCCGACGCCCTCGGCGTCGCGCAGGAAGAGGTCAAGGACCTCGCGAGGGACGGCAAGATAAGCTTCGCTCAGTTCAGCGAAGCCATGGAGGCGACGTTCGGCGACTCGGCGGCCTCGGCGAACGAGACGTTCACCGGCTCGATGGCGAACATGCGCAGCGCGCTTAGCCGACTCGGCGAGAAGTTCGCAACGCCCATCAAGGACAACGCCGTTCCAGTGTTCAACGCGCTCAGGCTCGCGTTGAACCAGGTCTCGTCGGCCCTGCAGCCCCTGGC
>DBFAWQ010000152.1:0-2611 GCA_048242115.1 Eggerthellaceae bacterium | reverse complement strand
GGGCCGGCATGGCGGCCGTGGGCGTGGCCTCGTCCTTCGGGGTGCTGGTGACGGCGGCCGTGGTGGCCGGCGTGGGCATAGCCATGCTGCATCCGGAGGGAGGGCGCATCGCGAACCTGCTGGGCGATTCCGACCCGGCCGAGAAGGCGGTCTGTATGAGCCTGTTCTCCGTGGGCGGCCAGGTGGGCTTCTGCGTGGGGCCTGTGGTGACGGTGGCTGCCGTGCAGGCGTTCGGCCTGGCGGGAACGTTGGTGTATCTGGCGTTCTGCCTGCCCTACGCGGTGCTCATGCTGGCTTACGACAAGCGCTTCCGGGCCTTCGGCGTGCGACCGGCGGCTGCGGAAGCGGCAGGAGCGGCCTGCGGCGTCCCCGCGGCCCCTCCCGAGCGTTGGGGCGCGTTTTCGCTGGTGCTGGGGGCGCTTTCGGTGCGTTCAATCGTCTACTACGGGGTGACCAGCTTCGTGCCGCTGTTCGTGGTGGGCGTGCTGGGCCAGAGCGAGGGCTTCGCCGGCTCCACCATCACGGTGTTCGCGTTCGTGGGGGCGCTGGCCACTTTGGCGGCGGGACGCGTGGCTCCTTTCGTGCGCACCCCGGTGCTCATGACGGGATGCTTCGGTGTCATGGCCGTGTGTTTCGCTGTATTTGCCCAGACCAGAAGCCTGGCGGTTGCCCTGGTGCTGCTGGTGGCGCTGGCGGTGGCGGTGAACCTGTTCAATCCCCCGGCCATCACGCTGGGCCAGGACTTCGTGCCGGCGCATCTGGGCATGGCCTCGGGGCTTACCTTCGGCGTGGCCGTGTGCGTGGGCGGCTGCGTGTCCCCGGCCCTGGGCGTGCTGGGCGATTCGGCCGGCCTTTCCGCGGTGATCTGGGCGCTGGCGGCCATCTGCCTGGTGGGCCTTGCGCTCTCCGCTGCCGTATGGGTCGTTGCAGGTCGTGCTAAGCGCTTCCCCTTGACAAAACATACTGAAACACTATGATTTAATCCATTCGCATTCGAAGGATGGAAAGGAAGCCCTATGGCCATACATGCAAGCGTCGAGGAGCTGATCGGGAACACGCCGATGGTGGAGCTCGCCAACTACGAGCGCGCCCACAACCTGCCGGCGCGCATCGTGGGCAAGGTGGAGAGCTTCAACCCTGGCGGCTCGGTGAAGGATCGCGTGGCGAAGGCCATGCTCGACGACGCCGAGGCGCGCGGGCTTTTGCGCGAAGGGTCGGTCATCATCGAGCCTACCAGCGGAAACACCGGCATCGGGCTGTGCATGCTGGCAGCGGCGCGGGGGTACCGGGCCATCATCGTCATGCCGGATACCATGTCGGTGGAGCGGCGCAACCTCATGAAGGCCTACGGGGCCGAGCTGGTGCTGACCGACGGGGCGAAGGGCATGGCCGGCGCCATCGAGCGGGCCGACGAACTCGCCGCCGAGATCGAGGGCGCCTTCATCCCCGGGCAGTTCACCAATGCGGCCAACCCGGCCGTCCACTTCGCTACCACCGGCCCCGAGATCTGGGAGCAGACCGGCGGCCAGGTGGATATCTCCGTTGCGGGCGTGGGCACCGGCGGCACGGTATCGGGCGTGGGGGAGTACCTGAAGCAGCAGAACCCCCGCGTGCAGGTGGTGGCCGTGGAGCCGGCCGGTTCCCCCGTGCTGTCGGAGGGCCGCGCGGGCAAGCACGGCATCCAGGGCATCGGCGCCGGCTTCGTGCCGGAAACGCTTAACACCGGCGTTTACGACGAGGTCATCGCCATCGAGGACGCCGACGCCTTCGCCGCAGGCCGCGAGCTTGCCGCCCACGACGGGCTGCTGGTGGGCATCTCGTCGGGCGCAGCGGTGGCGGCCGCAACCCAGCTGGCCCGTCGCCCCGAGAACGCCGGCAAGCTCATCGTGGCCCTGCTCCCCGACACCGGCGAGCGCTACCTCACCACCGCCATGTTCTCGTAAGGGGCTGCGACCCGGAGAGGAGCTGTCGGCCGCTGCCGTTGTCCGACATCGACGCTGTTGCACTAGCGGCCGTTGCGGCTTGCGGTTGCAGATTCCCGTGCTCCTCACGGTGCACAACTGCATGGTTTTCGGGAGTTCGCCAAAAACCTTCAGTTGTGCGCTGCCTGATTGTGCCCGCTTCGGTGCGCGGTCCCTGTTGCGTCTCCGTGAAATTTGCTCCGATAAGCGGGCGCGGCCTTCGACGGGTCGCGCCCGTTTGCTATAGTGAAGCGTGCTTGTAAGCAATTGCGCTGGGCGGAAGCGACCGGCAATGTACGCAGTTGGCTGCAACTTGCCATACGTGCGGTCGGCTGCGATTTGCTGCAGCTTGCCGCGGGTGCACGCCGAGCGCGAGAGTGCACAAGTGGAGGGTTTGACGCGTTTTCCCGCAAAACCCTCCACTTGTGCACTCTCCGAAGGCTTGTGTCCGTGCGGTTTCGGCACGACTAGAGGAAGAAGGCTATGGCGCTGATTGTTGCGAAGTTCGGGGGGACGTCGGTGGCGTCGCCCGAGCGCATACAGATGGTGGCGAAGCGGCTCATCGCGAAGCGCCAGGCGGGCAACCGCGTGGTGGCCGTGGTGTCGGCCATGGGCAAGACCACCGACGAGCTGGTGGGCTTGGCCGCGGC
>DBFAWQ010000151.1:0-12439 GCA_048242115.1 Eggerthellaceae bacterium | reverse complement strand
GACACCATCTTCACCACGGAGTACTCCATGCGCACGGGCATGGAGGCCGTCTACACGCTGCTGGACATCGACCGCGGCGTGCCCGAGGTATGGGGCAGCTGCTTCGATTTGCGCGTGCTGCTGAATGCCACGGTGCTTCTGCGCGACGGGAAGCCTGCCACCGACATGAACATGAGCCTCATCGAGAAGCTGCTGCTGAGCCGCGGCCTGAAGGAGATCGAGGGCACCGATGTCTACGGCCTCCTGAAGGAGTTCGGCGTCATCCCCGAAACCGACGAGAACCGCGGCGTCGAAGGCCCGGCCACAGGCGCCGTCTGGCCCGGCATCCACTAGGGAGTGCCCGATAGCTCCTTCCGGAAGCGCCGCGACAAGTCGTATCGTCCCCTCCACGGCTTCGGCCGATCTCGCATGGGCGACTGAAGACGGCGCCAACCCCTCCAATAGGGTCGGCGCCGTTTCCTTACGCGCCCTGAAGCGTTGAGAATGCACCCTGACCTGCATTAACATTTTTTTGATTTGAACACCCCTTTGAATCGAAGGAAATACTAAACTGGTCATCGTTGGAAAGCCTAACGTCCGAAGCGGGCCGCCGGGACCGGGGATGCGAAGGAGCTTGGAACATGGAAAAGCCTGCCAGCCATCTGGAGGTGCGCAAGGCCTCCGTCGGGGAAACCGAGGAGGTGCTTTCGTTCTACCACGCTATGATCGACGAGATGCGCGGCACCGACTTCGACGTGCTGTGGAAGCGCGACGTGCATCCCTCCGACGCTTTCCTTTCCGACGCCGTGGCCAGCGGCTACCTGTACGTGGGCATAGCCGAGGACGGATGCATCGCAAGCGCCCTCGTGATCGACCGCAGCCCGGCACCCGGCTACGAGAACGTCCCGTGGGAGGTGGAGGCCGATGCGAACGAGGCGGGCATCCTCCACTCCGTGGCCACACGTCCGGCCTACCATGGACGCGGCTTCGCGAAGCTGCTATTGCAGGGCGCCATCGACAGCTCGCGCGACGAGGGATTGAAGGCGCTACGGCTCGACACCTTCGTGGACAACGTGCGCTCCCACGGCCTCTACGAGCGGCTCGGCTTCCGCAACCTGGGCACCTTCCAGCTGTTCTACGACGATCTGGGTGACATTGACCTGGACATGTTCGAACTCGCGCTCTGAGACTCAGTCCTCTTCAATCCCCTCGTCTCCGAAGGTGGATACCATATCTATCAGCTCTGCCTTCGAGTGCACACCAAGCTTCTGGTATATATGTCGCCTGTGCGTGATAGCCGTTCCCTCGGCAATGTAGAGCGTCTCTTGAACGCGACCAAGGCCATGCCCCCTCGCAAGAATCCCGAGCACGTCGGCCTCTCGCCCCGTCAGGCCGAACGCTTCCGCAACCGCCTGAACCCGCTCGGTTATAGAAGCGTCGCTCGACTGGTCTTCGGCATCCTTGGCACCCGCCGCCACAACCGCCTTCCTGTAAATGCGCGCAAGACTGCCACGGGTAAGCACGACGTCGGAGGCGACAACCGCGCAACCCATGGCAAGAAGAGCCGTGACGCTTACGCTCGAGGGTATTCCGGCGATCTCGACCCACTGGGCGACAGCAGCGCCGAGCACGGCTCCCAAGGATAGGGACCCCAAGGCGACGCCCCAGACGACGGGGAAGGAAAGATGCAGTATCCTCGCCGCATCGCGCGCCACGCCGGGCATGAGGGAGAGGTAGAACCAGAGGGCAAATGTCGAGGCAGCCATGGCGAAGCGAAGCGAGAACTCGCTGCCGGCGTCGAAAGGATAGAACGCGGCGAGCACCGGTATGGCTACGAAGCGAAAAACCAGAAGCCAGCTCCAACCGTCCTTGAATATCGCCCGGCTTGCACCGACCGCGACGGCGGCGACAACCACCCCCAGAATCGACAGCATCCACGTCCAATGGGGCGCGTGGCCATGCGGCGCAATCAGAAACTGCATGATCATCATGGCGAACAGAAAGCCGAACAGCCCGAAGCATGCGACGATGCGGGCGACCGCCGCCTCCAGTCCAGGCAAAAGACTGACCGACGCAGGCCGCGTATCGCGACCGGACAGCGCAGCCGCAACATAGAGACCGCACGACATGGCAGCAAGGCAGGCGACGAGCAAAAGCAGAGCGTGATCTATGCCGAGATACTGTGCGAGCGCAGCGAGAAGACACGAAAGCAGCGCCACGGCGAAGAAGACGGCTAGCTGGAAGATCGAGGAAAGAGAATCGATGCGCACGCTCCAGGCAAGCGCCATAAGAGCGCCGCCAAAGCCCAGGAGCAAGCCAGAAACCGACCGAAGAATGACGGAGGAAGCACCTGACCCCTCCATGGGAACGAGCAGCAGAACGGTTCCAAGCACGGAGAACAGGAGCCCTGTGGCAACCCCGTAAATCCCCCTCGCCCAGCCACCCCGCACGAAAACCGCCGAGCCGACGCCCATCGCAACGCCGAAGACGATAAGATACGGGAAGAGCAGCGAGTTGACGCCGGCAAGGGCCAGGGTGGAGCCGCGGTACATGTCCGAGACCACACCGACGATCGGAAGCCACGTTTGGGCACCCAGGCATCCGAGAACGCAGAACAGCGCGCCACGCGCCTCTTCGCACCTCCTATTCGCATCCATGCCGGCAACAGACCCCTCGACCATCAGAGCACTCCCACATCTCGCGCAACCGTTTACTTATGCCATGAACAGTATAGCCATTATCTCCGCTCACCATGCGAAGCGCATGGTGTGGATAATCCTCCTATTTACCTGGGATTTCATCTGTTTCAGATTACATCGACGGAAGAAGATAATCCCCAGTGGAAAGACGAACATCTGCTTCGGATGATGGAAGCGGAAGCGTCCGGAGCCAAACTGTGCGCCGTCGAAGGAAGACCCGTAGAAGATGCGGGTCTCGAGAGGAGGCATGGCCCATGGCTCGCAATGCAAGCAAGAAAACCATCGTACTCGGAACGCTCGCCGTTACAGCGGCGTTGACCCTCTGCTCTTTCGGGTGCACGCCTACGCCCACGAAGGCCGACAGCGGCGACGCCGATGCGCAACCGAATGAGAGCGCCGAGACAGAACAGGCCACCATAGAAGGCGACTTCACGTTCTCGGTCGATTCCGACTGCGCCATCTGCCACACGAACGAGGGCGATTCGCTGGAGGATTCCGCGATGCCGGCATCCAACCACGCAGCTATCGGCTGCACCACCTGCCACAGCGACACCGATGCCCTCGCAACGGCCCATGCGGACGTCCGGTACGGCGACAAGACCGCCAAGCGTCTGAAGGTTACGCAGATCGACGATACAACCTGCTTCAACAGCACCTGTCACGGAAGCATGGAGGAGCTCGCACAGAAGACCGAGGCCTGCGCCATTCTCACCGACAAGAACGGCACCGTCGTCAATCCCCACGCAATGCCCGAGAACGAGGACCACGACACGATCGACTGCGGAAGCTGCCATAGCATGCACTCCGACGCCTCAATCGAGGACACCGCGCAGAAGGCATGCAAGGGCTGCCACCATATGGATGTCTACGAGTGCAATACCTGCCACGACTAATCGCGGCGCGCACAGACCTTTAGGCCCCGCCCTTCCCCGCGTCCCCTTCCGTAACGGATTCGGTCAGGGCCCACAAATCTCGGTGTTGTCCGCAAAAGGCGGATTGCATACCACACACTTCCAAAGGAGGAGAACATGGAGAAAGTTTCACGCCGCTCGTTTCTGAAGAGCTCGGCCATCGCCGCCGTCGGGGTCGCCGGCGCAGCAGCGCTCGCCGGCTGCTCCAAGGACGAGCCTGCGGCCAATGCCGAGGTGGCCGAAAACGTCGCCGTCGAAGCGATCCCGGAATGGATGCCCGAGAGCTGGGATTACGAGACCGATGTTCTGGTCATCGGCTACGGCGGCGCGGGCCTGTGGGCCGGCATCACCGCCTACGACGAGGGCGCCCAGGTGCTCTACCTCGAGAAGTCTCCGTTCCGCGGCGGCGGTTCGTCGTCCATCAACATGGGCCAGTGGACTGCTCCGCATGATGCGGACGCCGCCGCCCAGTTCGCTTTCGAAGCATTCCACGGTCAGACCCCCAAGGAGGTCTGCCAGGCCTGGGCCGAAGAGGCCGTGAAGAACCCGGACTACGCCGACGAGTACGGTCTGGAGTACTCCCTGGGCGACAGCCCTCGCGCCGAGTACGACATCTTCACTGGCTACGAGGAGATGTACGTAGGTTCGGGCCTGGGCTACGGTGCTGGTTTCTTCGAAGCCATGGACCAGCATCGCCAGGACCGCGGCATCGAGGTCGTCTTCAGCGCCCACGACGAGGAGCTCATCCAAAACCCCGTCACCAAGGAGATCATCGGTTGCTATACGCTGGTCGGCGACGATGCCACCCCCAAGGCCGTGAAAGCGTCTAAGGGAGTAATCTTGTGCACGGGCGGCTTCGAGTTCAACGAGGAGCTGCAGGCCAAGTATCTGAAGTGCTATCCCATGCGTGGCTTCTATGGCTGGAAGTACAATACCGGCGACGGTATCGCCATGGCCCAGAAGGTCGGCGCCGACTTGTGGCACATGCAGCAGGTCTGCGGCGGTGACGACGCCTGGTTCGACGACCCCGAGATTGTCCCCGGCGGAGTTTCGGTAAGCAGCCCCACCCCCAACTACATAAAGGTGAGCCGCCTCGGCGAGCGCTGGCAGAACGAGGAGACCTTCAGCCCCCACGGCGGCTGGAAGCCCTACGCCAACTTTGACGAGGAAATCTGCGACTTCGACCGCATCCCGTCTTGGTACATCTTCGACCAGACCTCCTTCGACGGCGGTTCCTGGGGCGGCATGGTGGGCGGTGCCGCAACCGAGAACGGCGGCATGGGCATCGGCTACATGACCGAAGGACTCGATCCGGAGCTGGGCGGCTGGAAAGGCTGGTCAGCCGACAACAAATGGGAGCTCGAGCGCGGCTGGATCACCACCGGCGCCACCCTTGACGAGCTTGCTGCCAACATCGCTGCGAGCAAATGGGACGACAAAATGGACGCTGAGAAGCTGAAGGCTTCCGTCGCTCGCTGGAACGAGCTGTGCGACGGCGGCGAGGACGTCGATTTCGGACGTCGCCAGATGGCCAAGGTCGAAACCGGCCCGTTCTACGCCATCCCGCTTTATCCCGGTATCTGCAACACCATCGGCGGTGCGCGCCGCAACGAGAACGCCAACATCGTCGACCCCAGCGGAAACCCCATCCCGCGCCTGTATTCTGCCGGCTCGTTCGGCAACATGAACGGCCATACCTACGCCATCACCGGCGGCAACGGTTCCGAGAACTGGTGCGTGGGTCGCATCGCCGGCCGTAACGCAGCGGCCTTGGAGTCCTGGGACGCGTAAAGTCGCCGCGCAACCCAACAAGACGATGCACTGAGGGCTGGACCGCCCTTCGCTTCGGGGCTCCTCGCATGGAAGCAGGAGCCCCTTTTCTCAAACACCCGAGGAGTGACCATGGATGCACTAGAGTTCTCCGTTCCCTACAACGGAGACAGAAACACGCTGGAAGAGCTATTCGCCATGCAGGGCCTCGGAGGCAACGTCATCCGGGAGATCTACCTCAACGCCCCTCAAAGGATCACAGGGTCGGGGCGCGTGGGGAACTCCACGACCATGGAGGAGTTCGTCGCAACAGTAGACGCCGTCCGCGCGAAGGACATCCGCGTCGATATCACCATGAACTCCACGTGCGACGGGGGGGATTGGTACGACGCGCAGACGCTTGATCGGCAGATCGGGTTCATCGCATCGATGCACCGCGACCACGGCGTCGAGGCCGTTACGCTTGCCAACCCTTTCCTTATCGAGCAAGCGCGCGCAGTCTGTCCGGAATTGGAGATCAGCGCCTCCGTGCTCTCCGACATCGACTGCTACTCCAGAGCCGAGGCCTTCGCCCTCGCAGGCGCCACCACCATGACCGTCGACACCTCGATCAATCGCGATCTGAAGCTGCTCAAGCAGATCTCGCAGAGACTTGGCGTAGAGCTAAAGCTCATGGTCAACGAGGGGTGCTTGAACAAATGCCCCTTCCGCAAGTTCCATATGAACTATATCTCCCACAAGTCCAAAGAGGGCGCCGACGAAGGTCAGGCGTTCTCCTTCGCCTGCGGAGACATCATCGACCGTGACGCCGGCCAGATCTTCAAGTCCAACTGGATTCGTCCCGAGGACCTGCGCCGCTACTCCGACATCACGCGCTTCTTCAAGATCGTCGGACGCGATATGCTTCCAAGCAAGGTGCTCCGCTGCGTACGCGCCTACATGGAGCAGTCCTACGACGGCAACCTGTTCGACCTCCTGTGCAGCTCCATTGGTTTCTATGGCATAGAGTACCGGGGGCATATCGACAACAAGGCCCTGGATAGGACGAACTTCTTCAAACGCACGTCCACCTGCAACCGCCAATGCCAGAAGTGCAGGTATTGCCAAGAGCTCGCAGACGAGTTGCTCGGCTACGGCTGGATCACCCGGGAGATGCTGGAGGATATGGGGCAGCCGCAGATGATTGCTGCCATTGAGGCCCAATTCGGCGGCGTGTATCCCCAGAACAGAACCTATTCGAAAACACCTTTGGAAAGCACTTTCCAAACAAGATAGAGTATTCGCACGCATATTTCGAGCACGAAGGAGGATGCCGTGAGCACCCAGACTCGTACCTGGACGGAACACCGCAACGAGAAAGGCGAGCCCTTTCGCTGGGACCTGGCCATCAACGGCGTGCCCGTACCCGGCGGCTTCGTAGTAAAATCTAACGAGGGTTTCGAAATCCACTATCCCCATATGGATGCGAAAACAATCGATACCCTGGATGAGGCCAAGCGAAGACTGGAGCTGGCGCCGCCGATTTCGAAAACGGGGCTTAAGATAGACCGCGAAGCCGACGAGGGCAGCGAACTCATAACGACCGAAGAGGCTGGGAGCATCCTGGGGATCAGCCGGTTCAGAATCAACGCCATGGTGTCCAGTGGCATCCTTCCCGGTAAACGCCAAGGAGGTCAAACACTCGTCGACCGCGACGCCGTGCTGCGAAAAGCCTCCATGGAAGCAGAACCAGGTCCCAAAGGCAAGTTCGCGAACCTGTTCCTCTTCTACGAACCCGAGGGAGAGGGCATTCAGTATTTCTGTGAAGTGGACGCTGACGACCAGCAGCTCGTTGAGGACGCCAAAGAGTTCGTCCGGGATATCATGAGCGATGAGAGCGATCGCGTAGAAGTGCGCGATTACCTCAGCACGCAGAACTTCACCCGAAACCGCTCCAATGACACAAGCTTCGAGAAAACCACCCTGGCTGGGATCGTGCTCCAGAGGACGCTCCGCTTGCAAGAGCGCTGCGCGAAGGACGAGGACGCCGAGGCCGAAGCCATCGGCGACAAGAAGGACCGGTTGCTTGCCTCCGAATCCGAGCTGAGCGCCTAGCGAAGAGGCGCCGACCCAGCCGTCCCGCTCGACCCGCATCCCGACCGCGCGCCAGCTCCGTAACGCAAGCGAAACACGGTGCCCTAGAATGAGGACATGCTTGCAAACCCGACGGACGAAGGAGAGACCATGGGTTTTCTGGAAGGTAAGACCGCCATCATAACCGGGGCCGGCGTGGCCAAGCTCAAGGACGGGTCTCCCGGAGCCATCGGCTACGGCATCGCCATCGCCTACGCCAAGGAGGGCGCCAACCTCGTCATCACCGGGCGCAACGTAGCCAAGCTGCAGGGCGCCAAGGAGGAGCTCGAGGCCGCCTACGGCATCAAGGTGCTCACCGTGCAGGCCGACGTCAACGCCGGCGCTGACAACAAGGCCGTCGTGCAGAACGTCATCGACCAGGCCATAGCGGAGTTCGGGCGCATCGACGTGCTGGTGAACAACGCCCAGGCCTCCGCTTCCGGCGTGACGCTGGCCGACCACAGCACCGACCAGTTCGACCTGGCCATCTACTCCGGGCTCTACGCCACCTTCTACTACATGCAAGCCTGCTATCCGCATCTGAAGGAGACCAAGGGCTCGGTTATCAACTTCGCCTCGGGCGCAGGGCTCTTCGGCAACTACGGGCAGTGCGCTTACGCCGCGGCCAAGGAGGGCATTCGCGGCCTTTCCCGCGTGGCAGCCACCGAGTGGGGACCCGACGGCATCAACGTGAACGTCGTCTGCCCCCTGGCCTGGACCAAGGCCCTGGAGGACTTCCAAGAGGCCTACCCCGACGCCTTCAAGGCCAACGTGCACATGCCTCCCATGGGCCACTACGGCGACGTGGAGAAGGAGATCGGACGCGTGGTGGTGCAGCTGGCCAACCCCGACTTCAAGTTCATGAGCGGCGAGACCCTCACCCTGGAAGGCGGCATGGGCCAGCGCCCGTAAGCCGGCCCCTCCCCTTCGCACCGACCGAGGCGGCCCGCACCTTTCGCGGGCCGCCTTTTCTTCGCGCCCGACCGCCCGACGTCAACGGCCGGGCGCGCGTTCGTTGACCGAACCGTGACATCGATCCGGTACGGCCCCGGCGCATCCGACGGTGAGATACGGTGGACCCATCAGCGAAAACCGTTCGAAGGAGTGTCCTATGCTCACGCTCGGATGCCATCTGTCCACCAAGGAAGGCTACCTGTTCATGGCCCGCGAGGCCGTGTCCATCAACGCGAACACCTTCCAGTACTTCACCCGCAACCCCCGCGGAGGCGCCGTGAAGGCCATCGACCCCAAGGACGTCGAGGCCTACAAGGCCTACGCCGCCGAGCACGGCATCCGCACCATCTGCGGCTACGCTCCCTACGACGTGGAGCCCGCGTCCTCCGACCGCGCACGGCGCGACTTCACGCTCATGGTGCTCGCCCAGGACCTGGCGCGGCTGGAGGACATCCCCGGCCAGCTGTACCTGGTGCGACCGGGCAGCGCTCCCGAAATCAGCGAGCAGCAGGCCATCGCCAACGTGAGCGAGGCCTTCGACAAGACGCTTTCTGCCACCCAGACCACCACGGTGCTGCTTGACACCATGGCCGGCGAGGGAGAGCAGGTAGGCAGCACCTTCGAGCAGCTGGCCGCCATGATCGACGGCGTGAAGCTGAAGGAGAAGATGGGGGTGTGCCTGGACACGAGCGCCGTATGGGCCGCAGGATACGACATCGCAGGCGACCTGGACGGCGTGCTCGACCGCTTCGACCGCACCATCGGCCTTGAGCGTTTGCGCGCCGTGCACCTGAACGACTCGAAGGAGGAGCTGGGCAGCCATGTGGACCGTCACGCCCCCATCGGCGAGGGCAAAATCGGCTTCGAGGCCCTTTCGGCCCTCGTAAACAGCCCGCGCCTGAGAGACGTAGCCTTCTACCTTGAGGAGCCCCACTCCACCCTGGTCACCTACGAGCGCGACGTGGCCCGCTTCCAGAAGGCCTACAAGGGCTAGGCGCCCCTCGCCGTTGTTTTTCCGATTCGGCTTCGCTCCATCGACCTTCCGCTGCACCGTTGTCCTATACTGGAACCATGGAAAGCATCAGCGAACACAACGAGATCCTGCCGACCGCAGACGCGCCCGACCCCATACCCGACGAGGAGCTGGTGCTTCGGCGGCCGGCGGACGAGGGCAAGCCGGCGGCCATACGCTTTCTGGCCTTCAACACCGTGGTGGACATCGAGGCCTTCGGGGACGACGGGGCGGCGCAGGCGGCGTTCGACGAGTGCCTGGCGCTCTGCCGCACCTACGAGCGCCTGTTCAGCCGCACGCTGCCCCATTCCGACATCTCGCGCATCAACGGCGCGGGCGGCGCCGACGTGCAGATAGACCCGCGCACCTTCGACCTGCTCACCCGCGCGGTGCGCTACTGCGCCGAGAGCGAGGGCGCCTTCGACATCACCGTGGGCTCGCTCGTGCGCCTGTGGGACTTCCACCAGGGCGTCGTCGCCGACCCCGCCGCCATCGCGTCGGCGCTTCCCCATGTGGATTGGCGCAACCTCCGCCTGTGGGAGGACTTCGGCACCGGGCAGGTGCGCTGCTTCGCGCGACTGGACGACCCGGCAGCGTCGGTGGACGTGGGCGGCATCGCCAAGGGCTGGATCGCCGACGCGCTCATGGACGCCATGGCCCCCTACGGCCTCACCGGCATCATCGTGAACCTGGGCGGCAACGTAGCCGTGCAGGGGGCGAAGCCCTCGGGGGCGCCGTGGAAGATAGGCGTGCGCGACCCCCGCAACCCCGAGAAGCTGCTGGGCGCGGTGCCCCTCTCCCGCGGCTCGGCGGTCACGAGCGGCACCTACGAGCGCACCTTCACGGCCGACGACGGCACCGTCTACCACCACATCCTGGACCCGAGGACCGGCATGCCCACCGACACCGACGTGGCCAGCGTCACGCTGCTCGCCGACCGCTCCATCGACGCCGAGGGATTCTCCACCACGCTCCTGGCCCTGGGAACCGAGCGGGGAAGCGAGCTCGTGCGCCGCCACCCCGAGATCAGCCAGGCCTTCTTCGTGGACCTCGAAGGGAACATCACGCCGGTCTACAGGTAAGGACGCCCGGCTCGCAAACGCGGCCGCCGAAACGCGCCGAAGGGCCTAGCCCTCGGCGTCCTTTTCCAGAAGGTCGATGAGCTCCTGCTTCGAATGGACCCCGAGCTTCGCGTAGATGCGGGCCGTATGGGTCTTCACGGTGCTCTCGGCTATCACGAGCCTCTTGCAGATGAACGGGCCGCTACGCCCCTGGGCGAGCATCGCGAACACCTCGCACTCCCGAGGGGACAGTCCGTGCGCAGCTCCGATGCGGCAGGCCCGCCGGGAGAGCGAGTCCTCGGGAGCCTCGGATGCCGTCCCCTCGCCGTCGGAAGCTCCGGGCGAAGGCGCGCGCGATGAGGCGCCCTGAGGCACGAGTGCAAGGGCCACTAGTCCGAAGCAGAGGACCAGGACCACCACGCCCGCCACCTCGGCGTCGGGCAGGAGGGCCCGCATGGGCGATAGGGCGCTGGCCAGGTGCATGGCGCCGACAACGGCGCAGTACAGCGCAAGTCCGCCGCGCCCGAGCGCCCGCGCCGTGTCGATGCTCGCGGTCACCAGCAGGCACTGGCAGAACATGCGGCACACCCACACCAGCGGCGGCAGCAGCCCCTCGCCGAAACGGGTCAGCAGCATCACGGATAGCACGAGCAGCCCTCCGACCAGCACCAAGATCGCCCAACGGTAGCGGACGGCGAAG
Source organism: Eggerthellaceae bacterium (assembly GCA_048242115.1). Lineage (GTDB taxonomy): Bacteria > Actinomycetota > Coriobacteriia > Coriobacteriales > Eggerthellaceae > Xiamenia. The sequence goes on along the minus strand of DBFAWQ010000151.1, from coordinate 1,241 downwards.
GGCTTGGCCGAGCACCGAACGACGGCGGCGTAGAAGACGGCGCAGAACAGCGCGATGCAGGCGGCGCTTGCGCCTACGCCCTCCGCAGGCACGGAGCCGCCCATGCGGCCACCGAAGGCGTCGGTGCCCACCACCATGGAGAACATCATGGCGCACAGGCCCAACGCGACGACGGTGAGCAGCGCCAGCCAATCCCCGCGCAAGGGCCGACCGCCTTCCTGCACGCCGCCCCGGTCGCCGGCATCGGCGGCCGCCGACCGGTCGACGGCGCCGGCGACTCCCCCGCTGCGTCCCGCAGCCGCAAGCAGGCACGAGCCCAGCACGGCGAACGCCGCCAGCGCTCCCAGCGAAAGGTCGGAGGATTGCGGGGCCAGCAGGCTCACAGCGGTGGCTCCCGCGGAGCACAGCACGTAGCTTACCAGGACGCAAAGCGCCACGGCCTTCGGCGAGCTACGGCGCACGAAGGACGACACGGCGCCGACGGCCGCGAAACCGTAGGATGCGCCGCAGAGAAGGCCGCCGACGGCCCCGGAAGGAGGTGCAGCAGCGAAGGGCCCAGCGGCGAGCGCCCCGCCGACGCCGGCCAGGAGCGGCACCAGGAACCCCAGGGGGACGCGGCGCCAGCGCAGGAGGAAGGGAGAGGCGAAGAAGGCGGCGGCCGAGCCTCCGTAGAACCAGGGCAGAAGGGCACTGAGCAACCCCGGCGCGCCCAGGTAGGGCGACGACAGCAGGTTCGAGAAGCAGAGCACCGCCGAGAAGACGGCGACGGCGAGCACGCGCACCCCGGTCCGGGGCGAAAGCCAGCCCGAGCCCCGGCCCGGTGTCTCGTCAAGCATCCAGCACTCCCTCAAACCTTCGGCAGCCCCTGCGCGAACCCGCGCCGTCGCAGAGCGCGAGCCCTTGGCGCCGACTGCCGCGAACATCGTACTTTCCGCATCAGCTTAGCCCATTTCCCCGAAGCGGGCAACGCAATCGCACGGCTGCGACCTGCATTTTCTTCAAGATACACCGTTTCACCCGACAAGGATTGCGCCCTTTGCACCCTTTCGCCCGATTGGCGGCGGCCCAGCGCGCGGGCATCATCGGTCCCCGCAGCCGCGCTTCCGGCGACTGCAGCCAAGCGATTCTCGGAAAGGGGAACCATGAAGAACACCACGTTGGACCGGAGGGGATTCATCAAGCACGCAACGGCGGCCACCGCCGGGGTGGCGGCGCTCGCAGGGCTCTCGACGCTCTGCGGC
>DBFAWQ010000150.1:0-4910 GCA_048242115.1 Eggerthellaceae bacterium | reverse complement strand
GCCGATGGCCGTGACCACGTCCGCCAGCTGGGCCAGGCCGTCCTCGGAGATGTCGTCGAAACGGCCTACGAAGGGGCTGATGTAGCGGGCGCCGGCGCGGGCGGCCATGATGGCCTGGGGCACCGTGAAGCACAGGGTCATGTTCACGGGGATGCCCTCGCTGGCCAGCTGGTGGGTGGCGGCCAGCCCTTCGATGGTCGTGGGCACCTTCACCACCACGTTGGGGGCAAGAGACGCCAGCTCGCGGCCGTCGGCGACGATGTCGTCGCGGGTCATGGCGACGCTTTCGGCGGACACCGGGCCGTCCACCAGATCGCAGATGCGCTTGATGTGGTCGTGGAAGCCGTCCACGGAACCGCCGGTGCGCGCGTAGAGCGTAGGGTTGGTGGTCACCCCTGCGAGCACCCCCCAGCTGGCAGCCTCCTCGATTTCGCCCAAATCTGCCGTGTCCAGGAAAAACTTCACCTAGCTCCCCTTTCCTTGCAAGCTTTGCCGTCGCCAGCGCGCAGAGTCTGCGCGCACGGAAACCCGTTGGCTTTTGCGGATGTGAAAAGACGGATGGCATTCCCCGTCGGATGAGCCGTTTGTATCGTGTTCCGAAAGGGGTTTGCGAGAATCAACGCACCCATAGTAGCGCAAGCCCTGCGCCGCCGCAAGAAAAAACACGGCGTCCTTCGCGGAGCCCTCACAGGCGCACGGGGATGCCGAAGGAGGCCATGGAGCGCTTGACCTGCTCGACCGTGAACTCCCCGAAATGGAAGACGCTTGCCGCCAGCACCGCGTCGGCCTCTCCCTCCAGGACGCCCTGGGCGAAGTGCTCCAGGCACCCCACGCCGCCGCTGGCAATGACCGGGATGTCCACGGCCCGGGCCACGGCGCGGGTAAGGGCGCAGTCGAAGCCCTCGCGGCTGCCGTCGCGGTCCATGCTGGTGAGCAGGATCTCTCCGGCTCCCAGCGAGGCGGCCTTGGCGGCCCAGGCCACGGCGTCGATGCCCGTGGCCTTGCGGCCCCCTGCCACGTAAACCTCCCAGCGGTCGGGGTTTCCCGCCACCGACTTCGCGTCGATGGCCACCACCACCGCCTGGCTGCCGAAAGCCGCGGCGGCGCGAGATATGAGGTCGGGGTCGGCCACGGCCGCGCTGTTCACCGAGACCTTGTCGGCCCCGGCGGCGATCATGGAGCGCATGTCGGCGACGCTTCGGAAGCCCCCGCCCACGCAGTAGGGCAGCCGCAGGGACTCCGAAGCGCGGCTGGCCAGCTCCTGGGCGGTGGCGCGCTTGTCGGAAGTGGCGGTTATGTCCAGGAACACCACCTCGTCGGCCCGCTGGCGGTCGTAGAGCTCCGCCAGCTCGATGGGGTCGCCCGCATCCCGAAGCCCCACGAAGTTCACGCCCTTCACCACGCGCCCGTCCCTCACGTCCAGGCAGGGGATCACCCGCTTCGCAAGCATCACAGCCCCGCTTCCGTCGCCGCCGCGCAGGCCCGGACGCCCTGGGCCACGGACAGCGACCCCTCGTAGATCGCCCTGCCCGCGATGACTCCCTCTATGCAGGAGGCGACGGCGCCCAAGGCCTCGATGTCGCCTACGCCCGCCACGCCGCCGCTGGCGATGACCGGACGCCCGAAAGCGGCGCACACGGCCCGGTAGGCATCCGGGTCGATGCCGGTCCGCATGCCGTCGCGGGAGATGTCGGTGTACACGAGGTGCGCAAAGCCGAGCTCGCCCACGTGCCGGGCCAACTCGAGCGCGCAACGTCCCGAACCCTCCTTCCAGCCTGCCACGGCGGCCTCGCCCCCGCGCGAGTCGATGCCCGCGGCCAGCAGGTCGCCGAACTCGGCCAGGGCGTCCCGGGCGAAGGCCTCGTCGGCCACGAGCGCCGTTCCCAGCACGACGCGGGAAGCACCGGCGTCGGCAAGCCGGCGCACCGTGGCCAGGGAGCGCACGCCGCCGCCGACCTCGACCGACAGTCCCGTGGAGGCCACGATCGCCTCCACCGCCGCAAGGTTCTCGGGCAACCCCGAGCGCGCGCCGTCCAGGTCCACCACATGCAGCCACGAGGCGCCCTGCTCCGCAAAGCTTCGGGCCTGGGCGACCGGGTCGTCGTTGTAGACGGTCGCCTGGTCGTAGTCGCCCTTCCGAAGACGAACGGCCTTTCCGCCCAGGATGTCGATGGCAGGTAGCAGGTACATCGCAGACTCAGCCTTTCTGCACCAGGGACGCGAAGTTGCGCAAAAGCCGCAAGCCCGCATCCGAGCTCTTCTCGGGATGGAACTGCACGCCGAAAGCGCGCCGCCCGTAGCGCACGGCGCTGGGAAACGCGACGCTGTGGCGCGTGCGTCCCACGACGAAGGGGCCGTCCGGCACCGCGTAGCTGTGGGTGAAGTAGAAGTACTCCCCGTCGGCGATACCGTCGAACAGGGGCGATGCGGCCGGTCCGGGGGCGAGCTGAACCGTGTTCCAGCCCACGTGGGGGATCTTGTAGGAAACGCCCCTCTCGTCGGTGCGGGGCAGGCGGTCCACCACGCCCGGCAGGATCGAGAGGCCGGAAGCGTTGGGGGCTTGCGCGTCCTCCTCGCCGTCGGAATCCGCGCAACCCTCGGTGCCCTCCTCGAACATGAGGTGCATTCCCAGGCAGATACCCAGGAAGGGCGCGCCCTCGGCTACGCGCCGGCGGATGAGCTCGGCAAGCCCCAGGTCGCGCAGCGCGCATGACGCATCGGCGAAGGCCCCCACCCCGGGCAGCACGACGGCGTCGGCGGCGGCAACCTCCCCCGCCCGGTCGGTCACGATCACCCGGGCCCCCACGGCCTCGAGCCCTCGCTGCACCGAGCGCAGGTTTCCCTTGTGGTAGTCCACGACGGCAATGGCCATCACAGGGCCCCCTTCGTGCTGGGAAGCTCGTCGGCGCGGGCCGAGTCGATAGCCGCGGCCTGGGACAGCGCGCGGGCCGCCGCCTTGAACATGGCCTCGACGATATGGTGGGCGTTCTCGCCGGCCAGCTGGCGGATATGCAGCGTGACCCCGGCGTTGCCCGCGAAGGCGATGAAGAACTCCTTGGCAAGGCATGCGTCGAACGACCCGATGAGGCAGGGAGGAACCGACGCGGCCCAGTGCAGCTGCCCCCGGCCCGAGATGTCGCAGGCAGCCAGCACCAGCGCCTCGTCCATGGGAAGGGCGAGCGATCTGAAACGGACGATGCCCCGCTTGTCCCCGATCGCCTGGGAGAACGCCTGGCCGAGCACGATGCCCGTGTCCTCCACGCTGTGATGGCCGTCCACCTCGAGGTCTCCCTCGCAGACCACCTCCAAGTCGAAGGACCCGTGGCGCGCGAAGGCGGTGAGCATGTGATCGAAGAACCCGATCCCGGTGCGGACCTGCGCCCGTCCCCGGCCGTCCAGATCCAGGCGCACCTGCACCTTGGTCTCCCCCGTTACGCGCTCGACCTCGGCAACCCTGCTCATCGGCCTACCTCCTGCCCTTCCTGTCCCAGCACCTCCGCCAGGGCCTCCAGAAACATGTCGTTTTCCTGCCGTGTGCCGATGCTCACCCGCAGGCAGTCGGGAAGCATCGGATGGCCCGAGAAGTCGCGAACCAGCACGCCGCGGTCGTAGAGACGCTCCCACACGCGATGGGCCTGCGGCACGCGAACCATGACGAAGTTCGCATCGCTGGGATAGGGCGACACGCCGTCCATGAAGGCGAGCTCGGCCGTCACGCGCCCGCGCTCCGCCACGATGGCGCGGATGCCGGGGGCGAAGCGGTCGCGGTTGCGGAACACCACGGAGGCCGCGGCCTGGGACAGGGCGTTCACGGAATAGGGCTGGCGAACCTTCGTCAGCTCCCCGATAACCGCCGGCGACCCCAAAACGTAGCCCATGCGCGCCCCGGCCAGCGCATAGGCCTTCGAGAAGGTGCGCAGCACCAGCAGGTTCTCGTGGCCCGAAAGCAGCTCCGCGACCGACCGGCCGCCGAACTCGCCGTAGGCCTCGTCCACCACGACGAGCGCATCGGTGGCCTCTAGCAGCCTTTCCACGAGGGACGGGTCGGTCGCGTTGCCCGTGGGGTTGTTGGGGCTTGTCAGGACCACGTAGTCGATATCGCCCTGCCCGACCCTGCGAAGAACCGACTCCTCGTCCACGGAGAAGTCGGCGCGCCGCGGGATGCTCGCCGTCGTCGTGCCAGTCAGCTGCGCGTTCGCCTCGTACACCGAGAAGGTCGGCGGCAGGTTCAAAAACGTCCGCCCCGCACCGCCCCAGGCCAGCGCCACGTCGAAGAGCAGCTCGTCGCCGCCGTTCCCCACCAGCACCCGGTCGCGGCCAAGGCCGTAAGCCTCGGCTATCTGGTCGCGAAGGGCGTTCGCCAAAGGGTCGGGGTAGCGGTTGAGCGCCACGCGCGCCAGCTCGCGGGAGATCTCGCGGCGCACTCCCTCCCCCACATCGCTCGGGTTCTCGTTGGCGGACAGGAAGGCGCGTGCAGGCAGGTACTTCGGATCGTAGGCCTCCACGGCCGCCAGATGGGGGGCTGCCGGTCGCACCCTACGCATGGAGCGCACCGCCTTCGCCCGCACCGTCCAGGCTGCCGGTCTCGAAGAGGTTCTTTCGCAGCGCCACGCTCTCCCGATGGGCCCACAGACCCTCGTGCTCGGCGATGGCCATGACCGCGGACGCATCGTTGGCCAGAGCCTGCGGCGAGTACTGGATGACGCTGGACTTCTTGACGAACTCGTCCACCGAAAGGGGCGAGGCGTAACGGGCGGTGCCCCCGGTCGGAAGCGTATGGTTCGGACCTGCGGCGTAGTCGCCCACCGCCTCCGGGGTCCACGCGCCCAGGAAGATGGCGCCGGCGTTGCGGATCTCGCCCAGGTAGTCCAAGGCATGGGCCACATGCAGCTCCAGATGCTCGGGGGCGA
>DBFAWQ010000149.1:0-2958 GCA_048242115.1 Eggerthellaceae bacterium | reverse complement strand
GTGCAGGACGAGAAAGCGAAGGGAGAGGCAACGATGCAAGCTTCCGAGAACCGCAAGGCAGGACCCTCGTCGCCGCCATCCTCTCCCTCCGCAGCCGCCGGACCTGCGGTCAGGGAGCGCTCGCAGCAAGTCCGCCGTGCGAAGCTGGCCGACCGTCTCCATATGCCCAGCGCCAAGGCGGCAGCATCGATGCTCTCCGGCGTATCGGCGCCGCTTGTGCTGGGATTCGCGCTCTGCCAGACCTGGAACATCCTGTGCGTGGCGCTGCCCGACCCCATCACCTACAGCGCCCCCTTCCACGACCTGCGCTGGGTGTCGCTCACCACCTGCGCCGGGCTGCTGCTGTTGTCGGCCATCTGGTCAGAACAGGCCCAGAAGCTGCTACAGAGCGGCCGGGCTCTTATCGCCTTAGGCGCCCTCGCCAGCGCGGGGAGCTTCCTGGGACCCGCGAGCGCGCTACAGCCGGCGTTCGCCTACCCGCTCATCTACATCGCCGCCGTCGCCGTGGGCGTCGGCTTCGCGATGATGCCCCTTGCATGGTACAATCTTTTCTGCGAGCGCCGCGACATGATGGGGCTTGCCCTCAGCGTGGCCGTGACGGCGGTCCTCACCTACGGGCTGGCAAACGTGCTGACCACCGACTTGGTCAGCACCTGGGTGTCGGCCGTCGTGGGCTCGGCGCTTCCGCTGGCCTCCATGGCGATTCTCGCGCAAGGGGCGAAACGGGACGGAAGCTTTTCAGCGCACCGCGAATCGTCCGGGCGCTCGCTCACCGACCTGATGGGAAGCGGCGTGCGCGCAACCCTCCAAGCATCTGGGTCGCAAGGCCCGGGAGAACCGGCAATGGGGTGCGGACAGCGAGCGGGGGGAACCGCGGGGGCGGCCGACCCGTCGCCGCTTCCGACCGACGCCGGCACCTCCGCCGTCGAACAGGGCGCGCCGGGCAGAAGCCGCGCCATTCTGCTACGCTTCTGCCTGTGCATGCTGGTAGTGATAGCCGCCATAGAGGCGGTCCGCAACCTGTTGCTGTCGGGCACCGCGCTCACCTTCTACGCCGGGGCCGCCAACCTGTTGGGGCTGGGGCTCAAGATCGCAAGCACCGCATGGCTGCTCTACCTGTTCGAGACCTACGACTCCCGCGGCGTGTCGGCGGTCTACCGCGTGGCCTTCCTCCTGATGCTGGGCGTGGTGCTGTGCATCCCCAGCCTGCTCGCAGGCAACTGGCTGGCCCACACGCTGCTCGACCTGGGGTCCTACTTCTTCCAGATAACCATGCTCATGGTTGCCTACCAGATATGCATCGGATTCAGGCTGAACCCGGTGCTGGCCTTCGGGCTCATCCGCACCGTTTGGGCCTTGGCGGCGCTGGCGGGAATCGGCCTGGGGCACGCGATCGTGAGCGCCGAGACCTCCTCCGGGCTGCAGGCGCTCACCGTGGGCATCGGGCTGGCCGTGGCCTTCGTGTTCACCTTCGTCTTCACCGACCGGGACTGCATCGCCGTGCTGGCCCGCATGCCGAAGCGAGCCGTCGCCTCGCCCTTCCGCGACAAGATGCGCTCGGTGGGTGCGCGCTTCGGGCTGTCGGAGCGAGAGCTGGAGGTCATGACCCTGGTTGCGAAGGGACGCTCCGCCGCCCGCATAGCCGACGACCTGTCCGTCTCCCCCGCCACCGTGAACTCCCACATCTCCCACATCTACCGCAAACTGGACGTCCACAGCCGCCAAGAGCTCCTTGACCTGGTGGAGCGGGAATAAACGGATTCCGATTGAAACGCTCATCCTGCATCACCAGCACCCACAGCCGACCGCATATCGCATCCCCCACAGGCCGCGCCGCATCGTCCGCGGCCCGCATGTTGCATCGCCCGCGGGCCGCATCGCATCGTCGCACCGCATCCCCACATGCGCCGTGCGCCGGCTTCCCCATAGACACATCCCCGCATACCGCACTTCGTTCGGTTTTGGCAGCGTCCCGCACACTTCGCACGGTTATGGCAGAAAATACCTCTAGGAAATGCGTAAACGACGGTTTTGGCACGACCAATCGCACTTCGTTCGGCTTTGGCAATGACCCTTCCGTTCACGCAAGTCTCTGAACAGGCATTTTGCGGAGAACTGCAGTCCCAATATGCTGAGCGGTGCAAAATCGCGTGCCAAAGCCGTCACTTGCGTAATCCGGCGGCCAAAAATGTGCCAAAGCCGAACGAAGTGCGGGGTTCCGCGCCAAAGTCGTCACTTGTGCACTTACGAAAACTCGGTTCCACCGAAGAGGCGACACCTGAAATGCACCTCTCTCGGCTCTGCCAAAATGCTGCCCCCGAAATGCACTTTCTTTTGGTTCTATCAAAGCGCTGCGGCAGAGCCGAAGGAAAGCGCGGAAGCGCGCAGACGTATTAGACAGCTGCGTCCCTTCTTGAATGGTAGAACCGAAGGAAACGCAGAATCAAAGCACGAGATTTGGTAGAGCCGAAGGAAATGCAAAAGCGGAATCCTGAAACCGGCAGGACCAAACGGAACGCGGAACACCGAAGCGGACGATGCCGAGGCCGACGATATGCGCCCCAACCCCTCTACTAGTCCCCTTCGCCTTCCGGGTGGACGAGGTCGAAGAGCTCCTGCCTGGAATGGATGCCCATCTTGACGTAGATTTTCTTCACATGGCTGCGCACGGTGTTCTCGGTGATGAACGGCTTCTTGGCAACGAAAGGGGCATCCCCGGCCTGTACAACGTGGGGACTATGGTGGGTGACTCCTTTGCGAACGCCTACACCTTCCAGATTCCCGGGTTCAACCTGGGCATGAACTGCATCACCTTCGGCTACCTGACCGGCAAGTACATCGCCGAGAACGAGTAGCGGAAAGCCGCCGGGCGGTTGGCGCGCGGAAAAGCCGACCGCCCTACCCCGCGACCTCGTGCAGCTCCTGCCAGATCTTCACCATGGCCAGGGTGTCCAGCTC
>DBFAWQ010000148.1:0-10573 GCA_048242115.1 Eggerthellaceae bacterium | reverse complement strand
GTGCAGAAGTGGATGAACAGCGCCTTCGCCAGCCTTTCCGGTTGGGCGTCGGATTTCGCTTCCTCGTCGGCCGACGGCGTGGTGGCCTTCGGCACCGGGGTGGCCAACACGCTTATGACTGTCGGATTCGCCCTGGTCATCGCGTTCTGGATTCTTATGGAGCTGCCGGCACTGGGCCGCGAGTGCACCCGCCTGGCCGGTCCGCGCCACAAGGAGACGGCCACCATGCTGCACCTGACCTTCACGCGGGTCATGGGCGGCTACATCAAGGGCACTCTCATCCAATGCGGCGTCATCGGGGCTGCCTGCGTCGTCCTGTTCGCCGTCATCAAGATTCCCAACTGGGCCGCCTTGGGCGTTATCGCCGGCATCCTGAACATCATCCCGGTGGTGGGGCCGTGGCTGGGAGGCGCCCTTGCGGCCGTGGCGGGCATCTTCGTGAACTTCTGGGCCGGCGTGGCGGCTCTTGTGGGCACCATCGTCATCCAGCAGGTCGTCTACACGTTCATCTCGCCCAAGATCATGTCCAATTCCGTGGACATCCATCCCGCCCTCATGCTGTTCGCTCTGATGGCCGGCAGCGCCGTCGGGGGCGCTATGAGCGGCATCATGGGTTCGGTTGTGGGTATGCTGGCCTCCATTCCCCTCGTGGCGGTTTCCAAGAGCATCTTCGTGTATTATTTCGAGAAGCGCACGGGTCGCCAGCTCGTGGCCACCGACGGCGTGTTCTTCAAGGGAACGCCGGCCCGCGACGGCACCGTGGATCCCATGGGGGATGCGGTCTCCGGCTGCGAGGCGCAGGAGGGCTCTTCGGGGGAGTGCGCCTCGACCGCTCCCGGCGCTGGCGGCAAACGGGGAATCGCGCAAAGGGTAAAATCGCTTTTCAGGAAGCGTTGACGGTTTAGAGAGCAGAGAGCAGGAGTTCCATGGAGTACATGACCACGGCGGAGATCCGCGAGAAGTATCTGCGCTTTTTCGAAGAGAAGGGCTGCAAGCGCATGCCCTCGTCCTCCCTTATCCCCGACGACCCGTCGCTTCTGCTGACGAGCGCCGGCATGGTGCAGTTCAAGCCCTACTTCCTGCAGCAGAAGCATCTGGAGGCGCCCTACATCGGCACCACCACGGTGCAGAAGTGCGTGCGCACCAACGACATCGACATCATCGGCACCACCGGGCGTCACTTAAGCTTCTTCGAGATGCTCGGCAACTTCAGCTTCGGCGAGTACTTCAAGGACGAGATGTGCGCCTGGGCCCTGGAGTTCTCCACCCAGGTGCTGGGGCTGCCCATGGAGCGGCTGTACTTCACCGTCTTCGAGGACGACGACGAGACCATCGAGATCTGGAAGCGCCTGGGCGTTCCGGAGAGCCACATCTCGAAGCTGGGGGAGGACGACAACTTCTGGCGCGCCGGCCCCACCGGTCCCTGCGGCCCCTGCTCGGAGATCTACTTCGACCAGGGCCCGGAGTTCGGCTGCGGAAGCCCCGACTGCGCCCCGGGCTGCGACTGCGACCGCTTCCTGGAGTACTGGAACTGCGTGTTCACCCAGTACGACGGCCAGGAGGACGGCACCCTTGCGCCGCTTCCGAAGAAGAACATCGACACCGGCATGGGGCTCGAGCGCATGGCCGCCATCATGCAGGGGGTGCAGTCCAACTACGAGACCGACGTGCTGCGCAGCCTGGTGGCCGTGGGCGAGAAGCTGACCGGACGCGTCTACGGCGACGACCCCGCCGCCGACCTGTCGCTGCGCATCATGGCCGACCACAGCCGCGCCGTCACCTTCATGCTGGCCGACGGCATCCTGCCCTCCAACGAGGGTCGCGGCTTCGTGCTGCGCCGTCTGCTGCGCCGCGCGGTCATGAAGGGTCATCTGCTGGGGTTGGACAAGCCGTTCCTAAACGACTACGTGGACCAGATCGTGACCCTCATGGGAGACGTGTACCCCGAGATCGTGGAGAACCGCGAGCTCGCCCGCCGCGTCATCCTCTCCGAGGAGGAGCGCTTCGGCGCCACATTGCGCCAGGGCCGCGCGTTTCTGGACGAGGCGCTGGACGCCCTGGAGGGCACCGAGCTCTCCGGCGTGCAGGCCTTCACCTTGCACGACACCTTCGGCTTCCCGGTGGAGGTGACCCGGGAGCTTGCGGCCGAGCGCGGCGTGACCGTGAACATGGAGGAGTTCGACCGGCAGATGGAGGCCCAGCGCACCCGCGCCCGGGCGGCCAACACCAAGGACGCGGAGGCTGCCTGGTCCACCTACGGCGGCGTCATGAGCGAGATTCTGGACGCAACGGGCCCCACCGTCTTCGATGGCTACGACCTGGACGAGGAGGATGCGACGGTGGTGGCCGTCGTCCGCGACGGCGAGTCGGTGGACAGCCTGGCAGCGGGGCAGTCCGGCTCGGTCATCCTGAACCGCACGCCGTTCTACGCCGAGAAGGGCGGCCAGGTGGGCGACACGGGCGTGCTGGAGAAGGAATCCGCGGCAGCCAAGGTCACCGACACGAAGGAACCGGAGAAGGGCCTGATCGCGCACCTGGTCACCGTGGAGAACGGCCGCATCTCGGTCGGGGATGCCGTCCATGCGGCCATCGACGTGGCGCGCCGCGAGCGCATCCGCCGCAACCACACGGCCACCCATATCCTGCACTGGGCGCTGCGCCAGGTGCTGGGCGACCATGTGAAGCAGGCGGGCAGCTTCGTGGCCCCCAACCGCCTGCGCTTCGACTTCACCCACTACGAGGCCGTGGCTCCCGCTCAGCTGGCCGAGGTGGAGCGGTTGGCCAACCGGAAGGTGATGGAGAACCATCCGGTAACTGCCACCGAGACGTCGCTTTCCCAGGCGCGCGAGGAGGGCGTGATCGCGCTGTTCGGCGAGAAGTACGGCGAGACCGTGCGCGTGCTGGACACCGGCGGGTTCTCCCGCGAGCTGTGCGGCGGCACCCACGTGTCCGCCACCAGCGAGATCGGGCTCATCAAGATCGTGGGCGAGTCCAGCGTGGGCGCGAACCTACGCCGTATCGAGGCCGTGACAAGCTTCGATGCCTTGGACTACCTCAACCGCGTGGAGGGCGAGCTAAAGGAAGTGGCCGCCGAGCTGCGCGTGCCCATGTTCGACGTGTCCGAGCGCGCGGCCGCGAACCTCAAGCAGCTGAAGGAGCTGCAAACCGTCAACAAGCGCATTCGCGAAGGTGCTGCGGCCGACCGCATGGCCGGCATGCTGGATTCCGTGGTGCAGGCCAAGGGCGGCTACCCGCTGCTGCTGGTGTCCATGGAGGACGTTGAGGGCGGCAAGCTGCGCAACATGTGGGATGTGGTGCGCTCGCGCATGGACGCCCCCGGAGCCGCGGTCTTCGCGGTGCGAAACGGCGAAAAGGCCCTCGTCATGGCCGCGGCCACCGACGAGGCGGTGGCGGCCGGCTTCGATGCGAACGCCGTCATCAAGACCGCAGCCCCCTTCATCCAAGGCGGCGGCGGAGGCAAGCCCACCATGGCCCAAGCCGGCGGCAAGAATCCCGGCGGCCTTGACGAGGCTCTGGAAGCTGTCAGGCAGCTGCTTCTCTAGGGGCGTTGCCTCGTGCGGGTGCTTGCGCTCGATATAGGGGATGCGCGCATCGGCGTGGCCGTCTGCGACCCGGCTGGGCGCGTGGCTACGCCTGTGTGCGTCCTCGCGGCCGGGGAGGTCGTCGGCAACGCCCCGGCCTGGCGGCGCTTGCTGGAGGACTGGGAACCCGACTGCCTGCTGGCGGGTCTGCCCTTGTCCCTGTCGGGGGAGGAGAGCCCCCAAACCCGGAAGGTCCGCGCGGTCGCCGAAGCCGTCGCCTGCGCCGCGGGACTGCCCTTGGAGTTCACCGACGAACGCTTAAGCTCTTCTGAAGCCAAACGTATTTTGCATGAACAGGGGTTATCCGAAAAGGCGATGCGGGGAAGAGTTGATATGATAGCCGCATCTCTGTTTCTTCAGGCGTGGCTGGACGCCCGTCTGGACCCGTAGGCTGAAAGGGCTGCTATGGCTCGGAGGAACCAGGTAACGTACTCGTCGCATCCAAACCGTGCCACCCGGGCGGTGCATCGCCAGGGTGACAGGCAGTTTCGCACCTACGACACCAGCTACATCCGTCCGAAGCAGTCCATCATCCCGGGCATCATCGCTGGCGTCTTGGCATTGTGCTTGGTGGGCGGTGCTGCCTACTGGGTGACGAACATGTTCGGCTTCCTGAAACCGGCCGTGCTGCTAGAGCAGGGACAGAGCGCTTCCGTGGATATTCCCGAAGGTTCCGACGCGCGCTCCATCGCCTCCATCCTCTACCAGGCGGGGCTCATCGAAAGCGAGCAGGCCTTCTCCAACCGGGTGAACCAGCTGGGGGTGGCAAGTCAGCTGAAGCCCGGAACCTACGAGCTCGAGGGCGGCTCGTCCCTGGACGCCATCATCAAGCAGCTGGAGGCGGGGCCGGGCATGCTCAACGCCCTCACCATCCCCGAGGGCTCCACCCGCTGGGGCATCGCCCAGGCCGTGGACGAGGCCACCGACGGCCGCATCAGCGCCGACGACTTCCTGGCGGCCACCGCCGACGCCAGCGTCTACGCCGACGACTATTACTTCCTCTCCGGCGTAGGTTCGAACAATCTGGAGGGCTTCCTGTTCCCGAAGACCTACGACATCACCGCCGATGCCACCGCCGAATCGGTGACGCGCCTTATGCTTGACCAGTTCGAGACTGAAATCGCCGGCATGACCTACTCCGATTTGGTAGCCGACTACAGCTGGTACGACATCGTGAAGCTGGCTAGCGTCGTCGAGAAGGAAGCTCCCGACGACGAGCTCATCCGCAAGCAGGTGGCGGCCGTGTTCGTCAACCGTCTGAACAGCGAGGAGCTGGGCTACCGGCTGCAGAGCGACGCCACCACCGCCTACGAGGTAGGCCACGATCCCACTCCCGAGGACCTGCAGGCCGAAGGGGAGTACAACACCTACCTGAACGCGGGTCTGCCCCCCACGCCCATCTGCAATCCGGGTCTGGGGTGCATCGAGGCTGCCTGCAACCCCGATCCCGATTCCATCGACGTGCTCTACTACTTCTACTTCGAGCCCGATGAGAACGGAAACATGCAGTACACCTTCAGCGAGACCTACGAGGACCATCAGCAGGCCTACGGCGGCGACGGCTCGGGCGAGTAGTCCCGACCTGCAGCGCCTCCGGTTCATGCCATGGCCTTCTTCCAGCCCGAACGGTACTTCTCGCGTCTAAGCCGTATCGACATCGACGGCGACTTGCTCGCGCGCGGATTTACCCACGTGCTTCTGGACGTGGACAACACCATACTCACCCGCGACACCTCGGAGGTACCGCGCGACGTGGGGATGTGGCTTGCGCGCGCACGCGATGCGGGAATCTCGTTCTGCCTGCTTTCGAACAACTGGCATGGTACGGTGCGCGAGCTTGCGGCGACGCTTGGGCTGCCCATCGTCGACCATGCGATAAAACCGCTGCCCCCGGCCTTCCTGATGGCGCGGGGCAAGATCGGCGGCACGCGGGAGGATACGGTGGTCGTAGGCGATCAGCTGGTCACCGACGTGCTGGGCGCCCATTTCCTGGGGATGTGCGCCTATATGCTGGCACCGCTGGTGGAGACGGACCTGCCCCATACGCTTATCCTTCGCAACTTCGAGCGGCTGGTCATGGGCGACCGGCGACCTGAAGGAGTCTTAGCCCCCGAGATGACGGCGAAGGCGGCGGAAGCCGGAATCGCGGCGAAGGCCGTCGCGGGTTCGGGCGATTCCGAGACGGTGGTTCTTCGCCCGGGCGACGAGAGGGGAGGGGTGCGGTGAGCACCGTCGACGAGTCGCAGCGCCTCTATGTTCTGGGACACCCGGTGGGCCATTCCAAATCCCCGGCCCTGCACAACGCCCTGTACCGGGCTCTGGGGTTGCCTTGGTCCTACGGGCTGGCCGACCTGCCCACCAAGGCGGACGCCCAGGAGTTTCTGGCCAAGCGGGACTTTCTGGGGGCGAACGTCACCACGCCCTACAAGCCCGTGGCGTTTTCCGAGGCCGACGCGAAGGCCGCTTCGGCGAAGCTTGCGCTGGGGGCCAACGTGCTCGCCGTGCGGGACGGTCGCCTGGTGGCCTACAACACCGACGGCCAAGGCTGCGTCATGGCGCTTCGCCGTGCGGGGCTTTCCCTCGAAGGCGCGTCGGTGGCGGTGTGCGGCACGGGCCCCACGTCGCTTTCCATCCTCCACGCCTGCGCCGCATCCGGCGCGGGCGACGTGCTCCTGCTGTCCCGCGACAAGCGCAAGGCCGAGGTGCAGCTGAGCGACTACCTGGAGCGGCTGGGACATCTGGCCCGCTCGTCGCGGCTGCTGCCCACGGCGGCGCTGGGGGAGGAGAACCTGTCGGCGGTGCTAGAATCCACCCGTTTTCGCTTCGGTGCCTACGAGGCCGCCCGCCATGCCCTGGCCGAAGCCGACCTGGTGGTGAACGCCACGCCCCTGGGGATGCGCGAGGGCGATCCGGCCCCCTTCGACACCAAGGTGCTGCACGAGGGGCAGACGGTGCTGCAGGCGGTTTACGGCCACGGCGAGACAGCCCTGCAACGGGGATGCGCCGCCCAGGGCGCGCGCTTCCTGGACGGCCGGGGCATGCTGGTGGGCCAGGCGGTGGCCACGGCCCGCATTCTCTTCGACCTCAACCAGGTGGAATGCGCCCTCGACGACGCCCAGGTCTTCGACATCATGGCCCGGGGTGCCGGCTTCGATTTGTAAATCCCGCTCCACGCATCCCTCTGTCGCGGCCTTCCCCAGAGCGCAGCCCCTTTGCCGCCGCAGCCCTTCGCGGCCGCTTTTCGCCGGAGCCACAGTGCACAAGTGGAGGGTTCCGGGCGATTTCCCGAAAAACCCTCCACTTGTGCACTGTTCCCTTCGCCCGCGGCTGCCGCGGAGGCTGCCCCTTTGTGGATGGGTTGTGCTTTTCCGAGCGTGCTCCAATCAATCCTTGTCGCGGAACCAGGCAACTTATATACTTTTCATTTGCGTCTGGCCAGCAATGGATACACCCGGACGCGTGGTTAGCCGGCGTCGTTCGAGCTTCAAGCCTCTCAGCAGCTCGGAGGGCCATCGGTGGCCACGAAGGAAGAAGTAGGTCCTTCGGTGCGCGGAGAGGCGCGTGAGGGAAGGGCCGCAAAGGGAGCCGGCCCGCAAGCTGCGGCGGGCTCCGAAGGAAGGAAAGGCTAGCATGGGAATTAAGCAGTACAAGCCGACTAGTCCCGGCAGACGCTTCCAGACGGTCTCGGACTTCTCCGAGATCACGACGGACAAGCCGGAGAAGAGCCTGCTTGCGCCGCTGCCGAAGAAGGCAGGACGCAATTGCTACGGGCGCATCACCACGCGCCACCAGGGCGGCGGCAACAAGCGCCGCTACCGCATCATCGACTTCAAGCGCAACAAGGACGGCGTGCCGGCCAAGGTTGCCACGGTCGAGTACGACCCGAACCGCTCCGCCCGCATCGCGCTTCTGCACTATGCCGACGGCGAGAAGCGCTACATCCTTCATCCGAAGGGCCTGCGCGTGGGCGACACCGTCATGAGCGGCCCGGACGCCGACATCAAGCCCGGCAACGCGCTGCCTTTGGCCAACATCCCCGTCGGCACCCTCGTGCATGCCATCGAGCTGCAGCCCGGCAAGGGTGCTGCCATCGCCCGCTCCGCCGGCACCAGCGTGCAGCTCATGGGCAAGGAGGGCAAGTACGCCATCCTGCGCATGCCCTCCTCCGAGATGCGCCGCGTGCTGCTCACCTGCCGCGCCACGGTGGGCGAGGTCGGCAACGCCGAGCACTCCAACATCACCATCGGCAAGGCGGGCCGCAACCGCTGGAAGGGCATCCGCCCCACGGTCCGCGGCACGGTCATGAACCCGGTAGACCATCCCCACGGCGGCGGCGAGGGTAAGAACAAGACCTCGGGCCGTCACCCGGTCACCCCTTGGGGCGTTCCCACCAAGGGCCATCGCACCCGCAACCCCAAGAAGGCTTCGAGCCGCTTGATCATCCGCCGTCGCAAGAAGTAGCGCAGCACGTTAAGGAGTAATAGTGAGTAGAAGTTTGAAGAAGGGCCCCTACGTCGAGCCGCGCCTTCTTGAGCGGATCGAGAAGCAGAACGCCGAGGGCATCAAGGAAGTCGTGAAGACCTGGTCGCGCGCTTCCACCATCTTCCCCGAGATGGTCGGACACACCATCGCCGTCCACGACGGCCGCAAGCACGTGCCGGTTTACATCACCGAGTCTATGGTCGGGCACAAGCTGGGCGAGTTCGCCCCCACCCGTACCTTCAAGGGCCATTCCGCCGACAAGGGCAAGAGAAAGTAGAAGGGGTGAATCATGGAAGCTAAAGCTATTGCACGCTACGTCCGCGTTTCGCCCCGCAAGGCGCGCGTGGTCGTGGATCTCATCCGCGGCAAGTCCGTGCCTGCCGCCCGCGAGATCCTGGCGTTCACGAACCGCGGCTGCGCCGAGATCGTCGAGAAGACGCTCAACTCCGCCGTGGCCAACGCCGAGAACCTGCATCACGTGCGTCCGGAGCAGCTGGTCGTGAAGACCACCTACGTGGACGAGGGCCCCACGCTCAAGCGTATCCGCCCCCGCGCCAAGGGCAGTGCGTCGCCCATCCGCAAGCGCACCAGCCACATCACCGTTATCGTCGCACCGCGAGAGGAGGCATAAGGTCGCATGGGTCAGAAAGTAAGCCCCACCGGGTTCCGCCTGGGCATCACCGAGGATTGGCGCAGCCGTTGGTACGCCGACAAGGACTACGCCAGCAATCTGGAGAATGACCTGGCCGTCAGGAAGTTCCTGGACAAGCAGCTCGCCCGTGCCGCCGTCTCCAAGGTGGAGATCGAGCGCGCTGGTGACAAGGTCAAGGTCGTCATCACCACCGCCCGCCCCGGCGTTGTCATCGGCAAGAAGGGCGCCGAGATCGACGCGCTTCGCAAGAAGCTGGAGAAGGTCACCGGCGGCCCCGTGAACATCGAGGTCATCGAGGTGAAGCGCCCCGAGCTGGACGCCGAGCTGATCGCTCAGTCCGTGGCCGAGCAGCTGGAGGGCCGCGTGGCCTTCCGCCGCGCCATGCGCAAGGCCGTGCAGTCCGCCATGAAGTCCGGGGCCAAGGGCATCCGTATCCAGTGCTCCGGCCGTTTGGGCGGTGCTGAGATGAGCCGCCGCGAGTGGTACCGCGAAGGTCGCGTGCCGCTGCACACGCTCCGTGCCAAGATCGACTATGGATTCGCCACCGCCGCCACCACCATGGGTTCCATCGGCGTGCAGGTGTGGGTGTACCACGGCGAGGTGCTGCCGGGCCAGAAGGCTCCCCAGCCCGCGCTGGAGGGAAGCTCCCGCCCCAGCCGTCCCCGTCGCGGCGACCGCAACGAGAGGGGGCGTAAGTAATGCTGGTACCTAAGCGCGTCAAGCACCGCAAGGTGCAGCGCGGTTCCATGAAGGGCCGCGCCAAGGGAGGCACTCGCCTGAACCATGGCTCCTGGGGCATCCAGGCGCTGGAGGCTCATTGGATCACGAACCGCCAGATCGAGGCTGCTCGTATCGCGATGACCCGTTACATGAAGCGTGGCGGCAAGGTGTGGATCACCATCTTCCCCGACAAGCCCATCACGCAGAAGCCCGCCGAAACCCGCATGGGGTCGGGCAAGGGCAACCCCGAGGCCTGGGTGGCCGTCGTGAAGCCCGGCCGCATCATGTTCGAGATCGACGGCGTCGACGAGGAAACCGCCAAGGAAGCCTTGCGCCTGGCAATCAACAAGCTGCCTATCAAGTGCAAGATCGTTTCCCGCGAGACTGAGAACGAAGGGCAGGAGTAAATGAAAGCAGCAGAGATCCGCGAGCTGTCTGCCGAGGATTTGCAGGCGAAACTCAAGGAGGCGCGAGCCGAGCTGTTCAACCTGCGCTTCCAGATGGCCACCAGCCAGCTCGACAACACCGCCCGCGTGAAGCAGGTAAAAAAGGACATCGCGCGCATCCTCACCGAGATGCGTGCCCGCGAGCTTTCCGCTTAAGGCCGGACGGAAAGGTAAGGTTGGATAACCAATGAGCGAACAACGTAATCTGCGCAAGGTGCGCCAGGGCGTCGTCGTCAGCGACTGCAACGACAAGACCTGCGTCGTGCTGGTGAAGGAGCGCAAGCCGCATCCCGTGTACAAGAAGATGATGACCACCACCAAGAAGTTTCACGCCCATGACGAGAACAACGAGGCTGGCATCGGCGACACGGTTCAGATCATGGAGACGCGTCCGCTGTCCAAGCTGAAGCGCTGGCGTCTGGTGAAGATCGTCGAGAAGGCCAAGTAGTCCGCTCCAGCTAGCCTGTGACGACTACCGACACGAAAGTTAGGTTTCAGCAATGATTCAGATGCAATCCATGCTCGCCGTTGCCGACAACTCCGGCGCTCGCAAGGTGCAGTGCATCAAGGTCCTGGGCGGCTCCAAGCGCCGTTACGCGGGCCTGGGCGACGTGATCATCTGCAGCGTCAAAGAGGCTATGCCCAATGGTGCTGTCAAAAAGGGTGACGTC
>DBFAWQ010000147.1:0-16979 GCA_048242115.1 Eggerthellaceae bacterium | reverse complement strand
ACCGCTTGCTTGGAGCCGTCACCGAGAGCACCCATTCCAGAAACGCCGCGTCGGCATCCTTGCCGCTGTTCATGGCGATCTCGGTCTCCCGGGCGCCCAACAGGGCCCGCTCCAGCTCCGAAGCCGAGAACCTGCGGGCGTCCGCCACGACCGAACGCACCTGCCAATCCTGCTTGCCCAGCGCCTGGGCCGTGGCGTTCGGGGTGCCGCGCCGGATCATCGACTGCGCTGCCATGAGCTCGCGCAGGCGGTTCGCGCACAGGCCGATGAGCGAATGGGGCGACACCGACTCCATCTGCTCCAGCATGCGCACGCAACCGGCGGCGTTGCGGGCCGAGAAGGCGTTCGCGAAGTCCCACCGCGTAGGCTCGGACACCCGGGTGACGTTCTCCGCCACCTCACGCACGCCGATGGGCTGAGACCCCTCGTGCAGCAGTGCGAGCTTGGCCACCTCGGCATCCAACCGCACGGTGTTCTCCCCCACCAGCTCCACCAGCTTGTGGGCGGCGTCGGCGGTCATGGTGGCGCCGTGGGCCGGGGCCATCTCCCGCACCAGGTTCGGAAGGTCGCGAGCCTTCGGGGCGACGCATTCGATGACCGCTTTCGCCCCCAGTGCGGCCACCGCCTTGTACAGCCGCGTCGATTTCGCCAGCTTCTCGGCGGACAGCACGAGCACCGTGCTCCGGTTCGGAGCCTTCAGGTATGCCGCAAGCTCCTCGGAGTCCGCCTTTCGGAGCTTGTCGGCGTTCGATACCGTCACCAGCCGGTAGGGACTTAGGAAGGGAACCGTCCGGCAGGCGTTCGCGATGGCCGGCCCCTCGGCGACCTCGCCGTCGAAGGACTCGGTGTTGAAGGACATGTCGCCCATCTGAGACAGACGCCGGGCGATGCCGGCGGCGATACGCTCGCGCTTCAGGGCGTCGTCGCCCACCACCAGGTAGGCTGGCAGGGGCGTGCCCGGTTTGGTCTGTGCCGGTCGGCTGCTCATAGGGCAAGTATATCACTGCACCTGCAGGCCTTCCGACGCGAAACGGCAAGTTACATCCCCCAGCTCGTCGGTGCGGAAGACGACGCTCCCCGCGTCCCCTAGAAGCGAGAGGGCCTCGGACGAGGGGTGCCCGTAGCGGTTGCCCGCGCCGCAGCTGATAAGGGCTACGGACGGTTCCAACGCCTGAGCAGTCCGCGCATCCAGGGCGTTTTTGGATCCGTGGTGTCCAACCTTCAGCACATCGACCTTCCCTATCGCCCCCTTCTCGATGAGCTGCAGGAGCTGCTCGTGCTCCGCGTCCCCCGCAAGGAGCGCCCGGTAGTCCGCCGTTCCGTCTCCGTCGCCGTCCGCCAGAGCGAGCAGGCACAGGCTGTCGGCGTTGCCCCCTTCGTCCCGGTAAGCCTCGGGCCAGAGCACCCGAAGCCGAAGGCCGCCGAGGTCCATCTCGTCGCCGGGGCGCAGCCCCGCAAGGGCGCCTTCGCCCGCAAGCAGGCGCGCGTCGGCGCGAAGCCCATCGCAAGAGGCGCAGGGGCATGCAAGCCCGTCGGCGGCCACCATGACCGAGCCCACCTCCACCACCCCCTTCAGGTCCGCCAGACAACCCACATGGTCGCCGTCGCTGTGGGTGAGCACCACCGCGTCCAGCGACGTCACGCCGTTTCGAGCCAGGGCCTGCCGCAGCATCGCAGGCTTGTTTCCCGTATCCACCAGCACCGTAGCCCTCGTGCCCGCAAGAAGGATCGCATCTCCCTGCCCAACGTCCAGCATGACGAGCCGTACGCCGCTGTCGGTAAAAGGCCATGCGAGCAGCGTAGCGCAGACGAGGAACGCCACAGACAGCAACGCAGCCCGAAAGGGCGGCCGAACGTCCCGAGGCCGGATGTTAGGGCGCGTCGCAATCGCACCGGCGTCGGGCCAAAGCCGGTAGAGCAGCATCATGGCGGTTCCCGACACGGCCAAAGCCGCAAGCGGCTCCCACGAGACGGGCACGCTCGCATGGGGAACAGACGCGCACAGACGAACCGTCTCGGCCAGAAGCGACGGAAGCACGCACGCCGCATCCACCAGGGCTGCTGGGAACGCCGGGGCCGCCCCCAGCAGCAAGCATGTCGCCACGCTGAGGACGCATGCCGGCGCGAACAAGGGCGCCGCAAGCACGTTGGCAAACGGTGACACCAGCGACAGCTGCGAGAAGAGCGCCGATCCGTAGAGGGTAGCCGCCAGGTTCGAGGCAAGCGTCAGGGCCAGGGCCTCGCGGGCGAAGCCGGGCAGCCGCGGCGCCCACCGATCGACCCAACCCTGCATCAGTCGCCCGAACAGCACGATTCCCAATGTCGAAAGCGTGGAGAGCGCAAAGGACACCGAAACGGCCGCGAACGGGTCAGCCGCAACGAACGCGGTCGCGCACACCCCCAAAGCCGCCAGCGATGACGGACGGCGCCGAGCGAAGAAGGAGCTCAGAGCGCACAGCGCCATGACGCAGGCCCGGATCGCCGATGGCGAGCCTCCCGAGAGGCACAAAAACGCAAGGAGCATCGCTCCCTGAAGGGGAATCGCAAACCTGCGAGGACATCGCAAAGCCCCCAGAACCGTCGCGCCGAAGGCGGCTACAAGCGACAGATGGGCTCCGGACACAGCGACAAGATGCGAGAGTCCCGCCGCCTTGAAGGCGTTGGACAGCTCGTCGTCTATGGAACCGCGCCAGCCGCACGCGAGGGCAGCGACCAGGGCGGGGCCCTCCCCCTCGGCTTCGCGCAGGCGCCCCACCGCCTGCGCCCGCATCGAGGCTATGGCCCCACGAAGCGTCCCGTCCGGCGCAAGTTGCACCGATGTTGCTCGCAACCGAACGACGCAGCCCGAATCCCACAGGCGCTGCACCGAGGACTCCCCCGGAGCCGAAAGGGAGCCGACGACATCCAGAAGCTGCCCGTAGCATACCTGCAGCTCGCCATCGGTCAGCACCTGAACCTTTGCATCGCGTAGGGCCCCTCCCTCAACCTGGACCAGGAATCGCATGCCGAAACCGCTGTCGGCACCGTCCTCCAAGGCCCGTGCGCGAAGGACCATTCCGCCCTCTTGCAGCGTCTCCGACTGGCCATAGAGCAGCAGGCAGCCGACGGCGCCGTTGAGCAGTCCGGCCAACAGGGCCGCGAACAGCGCTCCCTTCCACAGCGGACGCGCACGCCAAAGGATGACGGCCGCGGCAGGCAGCAGCGAGAGCGCCGCGATCGCCGCCGCCTCGCATCCGGCACGCCCCAGGTCCCGCCCCGCTGCAACGCAAGCCGCAGTCGCCGCCCAGAACGCCAGGCCCGCAACCAGCACTGGCGGGACGGAGGGCCTCGCGCAGGGGATTGCCTCCCGTTGCCGGGCGCCCCTCCTGCGACGCAGCCGATCAACCGACGCAGATACTGTCCGCCAGTCCATCGTACTTCTTCTGCCCGATTCCCGACACCCGCATAAGGTCCTCGCAGGTTTCGAACGGACCCTCCGACTGCCGGCTCGCCACAATCTTCTGGGCGATGGCGGGTCCGATGCCCGGAAGAGCCTGAAGTTCGTCGGCGGAGGCGGCGTTTATGTTCACTTTTCCAATCTGGGCACCCGAACCGGGAATGGCGCCCCCGCGGAGGGCGACATCCGCAATCGCCCCGCCATCCGCTTCCGCTCCCAGCTCGGCCGAAGCGGTTGCTCCAGCACGAGAGTAGTCCTCCGCGGAAGGCACGATGACCCGTTCGCCGTCCGCCAGGGCACGGGCCAGGTTGAGCGCATCGGGCGCCGCATCCTCGGCGAAGCCGCCGGCGGCGCCCACGGCATCGGAAATGCGAGACCCCGAGGGAAGCTCGTAGACGCCGGGGCTCGCCACGCATCCGCCGATGTGCACGAAGATCGTCCCTTCCGCAGACGACGAGGCGCTTGCGGCTGGCGAGCCGTCCCCTCCGGATGCGGGAGCCGGCACCGTTCCCGCATCGCCTTCCCCATCGGATTTGGCCGCATCCGCTGTCGCGCCCGCGCGCTCGACCAACATCGCCCTATCGCCACCCTCGGACTGGACGGCTTCCCTATCCTGCGCTGCGACCGTTACCTTCAGGCCCGCCCCCTCCGAAGCCGTGGCCAAGCGGATGCCCGCGACAACCACGACGGCCGCCATCGCAATGCTCAGCCCCACCAGCAGCGGTTTGCGCACCCTTTCCGAACCCGCGTCATCCGGGAAGGGCGCGCCGACACCCCCGATCCCCACCATTGCAGCTCCCTTCGCTTTCCATGGACAGCCTCTCCAAAGGATACCTTGCCGTCCTCGCAAAACGATGACAGGGACCTTTCCGTGCCCTCGCAACCGCCCATGGCGCATCGGCGCGCTCCGCGAGCACGCTCGAACCAGAAACGTCGTCCTGCCCGAACCGGCTCCGTCGCCCTGGCTCATCTGCCCTCTCGGTTTTTCCTCGCCCGCGATGCTTTTGGACGATCGTTCCTTGCAGGCAGAGCGGCGGAAGCTGCAGCCCATCTTCCGGCGCCCCGCACGGAAGCCGGCGGAAAGCTTGCGGTCCTTGCCGCGCTTCCTTCCAGGAACCTTGCAGAAAGCTTGCCCGCGACCGACGGGTACCTTGCACGCAGCTGCCAGCGGCCCGGTAAGAGCGACCCGGTCCAACCAAGCCCCGCAAAGGAAACCGCCTATTCGGCCGGAGACGCAAGGAGGGCCCGCCGGCAATCCGGCGGGCCCTCCTCGGCAAAGCCGTGGAACTTGCGTTTAAGCCTCGGGGAAGAACACGGCGATCTCGCGCTCGGCAGATTCCGGCGAGTCGGAGCCGTGGATGACGTTCTCATCCATAATCAAGCCGAAGTCGCCGCGAATCGTGCCCGGCGCAGCCTCCGCGGGATTGGTGGCCCCCATGAGGCTGCGGCACTTCGCCACCGCGCCCTCGCCGGAGACGACCATCTTCACCACCGGACCGGAGGTGATGTAGGCGATGAGCCCGTCGTAGAACGGCTTGCCCTCGTGCTCGGCGTAGTTCGCCTTGGCCTGCTCGGGGGTGACCATGCCCATCTCCATCCGCTCGATGGTCAGGCCGGCGCGCTCGAAACGGTTGACGATCTCGCCGATGTGGCCGTTGCGCACGCCGTCGGGCTTGATCATGCTGTAGGTCTTCTGCACTGCCATGGATAACTGTCCTTTCCTATCTGACGAACCTCATGCAAAAGCGCTTGCACGCTGCATTCCGAAATAAGCGCCGCCCGCTAGTTCTGGCTGGCGAAGTAGAGTTCGATGTTGGACACCTTCCATCCGATGCCCGACCGTACCAGCGACAGCTTGTACTGCACGTCGCCGCCCTGGGGCGTGCGGGCCGTCACGTAGGCGGTGGTCTCGGTCATGGATTTGCTCATACCGTCGATGGTCACCTCCGGGTCCTCCACCAGAAGCTCCACGAGCGTTGCCGCCTTCGCAGCGTCCACCTCGTCGGCGAACGACGTCTCCACGGCGGCCTGCGGGTCGTCGAAGAGCTCGGAGATCACCGTCTCCTGCGAGGGGATGCCGAAGCCCTGGGTGTACAGGAAGATGCACGCGCCGAAAGCGATAAGCAGCAGGAACACGACCACCACCAACGCCTTCAACCCCACGTTGCGGCGCTTGCGATCCTGCTTGGCGATGCCGCGGGACCACTGCTCGATCTCCTCGTCGGTGGCGGTGAAGAACATGTCGCCGCTACCTTGGCCCTCGTAACCGGGCACGTCGTCGTATCCCTCGCCGTAAGCCATGGCGTAGCCGTCGCCGGACTGCACGGCCAGGTACTGCCCGTCGCCGCCCTCGTAGTCCGCTATGGGCTCGGCCATCACGTCGAGTCCGGACATGTCGCTGCCGGAACGCAGGGGGCTCATCTTCTGGGTGGAGTCCGAAGCGCCCTGGGAGACGGCGCCGACGGCCTTCTGGTAATCGATGCGGGCCGAATCCGAAAGGAAGTAGGTCTGGTCGGCCAGGGCCTGCTCGAAGGCATGCACCGCCTTCTGCATCTGGCCGATGGCGACGTAGGCCTGCCCGAGGTTCGCGTACAGGCGGTTCTTGGTGTCGGTCGGCGGGTTCAGCTGCAGCGCGCTCTCGTAGACGCTGGCCGCATCGGCCGGCCGATCGAGCGCCATAAAGCAAACGCCCAGGTTGAGCAAAGACTTCGTAGGGTCCGGATTCGCATCGTCGAGCGCCGCCTCGCGGTAGGCCACGCCGGCCTCCGCGGTCTTGCCCATCTTCATGAGCGCGTTCCCCATGGCGGCGTAGGCCTTGTAGGCGGCCCCGTACTTGCGATCGGACACCGCAATCTCGAAATGGCGCTCGGCGTTCTCGAAGTCGTGGAGCGCCGCATAGGCCATGCCCAAGTTGTAGTTCACCGCCCCGCAGGCATCGTAGGCGGTATCGCCCGTGGCAAGAGTGTAGGACTGGATTGCCTCCACCGGGTTGTTGAGCTTGACCAGACAGTTGCCGATCTGGTGGTACAAAAGCCCCGTCTCTCCGGGTCCGAGGGGGTTCTGCGAGTCTTGCAAACACTGCGTGTACAACGCCAGGGCCAGCTCGTAGTTGCGCGAGCGGTAGGCATCCTTCGCTTGGTTGAAAAGCTCGTTGTTCATCTGCTTCCTTACCTCGTCCTCATCGCCGCGGGGGCGGCCCGAAACCTGCGCTCGGGCGTCCTTAGGCCTCGTTGGCGTTCTCGATATCGACGCCTTCGATCACATCGCCCACATGCAGTTGCCCGATAACGTCCTTGCCCTCGATGGTCTGGCCGAACACGGTATAGCCGGAGTCAAGCGCATGCTGGGGGCCCAAGCAAAGGTAGAACTGGGAACCCGCCGAATCGGGCATCTGCGAGCGGGCCATGGCCAGGGCTCCGTCCTCATGGGAGTTGTGGGGGTTGGTGGTGTACTCCTGCTTGATGCAGTAGCCCGGACCGCCGGTCCCCAGACCGCCGAAGGGGCTGCTGGCCTTGGCCACCACCTCGTGGGGGGTGAGGCCGCGCGTGTTGGGGCAACCGCCCTGGATCACGAAGCCGGGCACGTAGCGGTGGAACTTCAGGCCGTCGTAGAAGCCCTTCTGCGCCAGCTCGACGAAGTTGCCCACGTGGATGGGCGCGTCCTCCCCCGCCAGCTGCACGCGGATGGTTCCCTTCGAGGTGCGGATGACGGCGACCTCGTTTCCGTTCGGCTTGTATTCGGGGGTGTACAGCGCCATGGGGCGGGCCTCCTTAGGGGTCTGATGCGGGATATCCCTGAAAGTCTATCAGCTTCCCGCCCCCGACGTGGAAAAACCTTGCAAACTTCACGCTATCAGGGGAAAGCCCGCCGGCTCACGCACGTAGGCCCCGACAACTGCTATAATCCCCCCATCCTTCTGGACGATGGCGAGTAGGAGACCGTTTGACGCGAGAACCAAACAGAAGATGGGCGTCACCTCTCCCGCGACCGCCACTGGGGGCCATCGCCCTGCTCGTTTTCGGGGGCTTCTCGATCGACGTATCCGGATGGACCGCCATCCTGCTCGCCGGAGAGGCCCTTCCGCGCATCGGGTCGCTTGAGTACAGCTCCACCTTGCTGTACGTGCTCTCCGCAGCCGTTACCTCGGCGTTCTTCATGGCCGCCGGACCGCGGCTCCAAGCCCTGCGCGCCCACCCGTGCGTCTTCTACGCGGCGGCGGTCCTCACGCTGGCGGGTCTGGCCCTTGTGGGGGAGGCGCTTCCCCGCCCCGTGCGCGCCGTCTGCTTTCTGCTCTACGCTGCCGGCAACACGACCGCGCTGTTCCTCTGGCTCGAGCTGATGACTCGGTTCAACTCCCGCATCGTGGCATCCGTCATCGTGCTGAGCGCCTTAACCTCTTTCGTCGTCTCCGTCCTCCCCTGGACGGACTCGCACACGGCGCTCACGTTCGCCATCGCCGCCGTCGCGACGTTGGCGTGCCTGAGATACCTCGATCATGCGCTGGGGAGGGACGCCGCCCCCTGCGACAGCCGACCTTTGGAAGTCGACAAGCACCTGCTCATGGGCACCATCGCGGGACTGTGCCTTGCCAGCATGATTTCGGGCATCACCCAGAATCTCGCATTCTCCAGCGCAGGATCCGGGGCGTTCTACCCGGAGCCCTCCGACCTCGTGTCCGTCGCTTTGCTTGCGGGGATCCTGCTCTCCTCGGGCGATGCGAGTCTTTCCACCGGCGTCAAAATCATATCGTCCCTCGTTATCGCCTCGCTTCTTCTGCTGCTCCTGTCGAATTCCCTCGACTATCCCGCCTACGTTTTCGCGAGCGCTTCCTACGGCCTGCTCACCGGGTTGGGATACTACGCCGCCGTGCTCATGGCGAAGGCGCGCACATTCGCCGCTCCGACGATCTTCGGCTTCATGGGCGCCATGCTGTTTTCCAGCTCGATCGTTCTCCTCGGGCTTGCCGTCGCGGGCATCGATATCGCAAACCGCGGCCTCATAGCGCTGCTCGCCTTCGGGTACGCGCTGGCGGCGATCTGGCTGCTGAGCGATCGCGGCATCGACCTGCTCGTCACCGCGAAGCACTCCTCGACCCAGGGCCATAGCGCCGCCCAGAGCGATTTCGGATTGGGCGTGCAGACCGTGGCCGAGAGGGCCGGATTGACGCCGCGCGAGACCGACGTGCTCGCCTTGGCATCCTCTGGCCGCAGCGTTCCCTTCATAGCGGAGAAGCTCGTGCTCAGCGAAAACACCGTCAAGTCTTATCTCCAGAAGGTCTATGCGAAATGCGGCGTCCATTCCCGCCAAGAGCTCATTTCGCTCGCGGAGCAAGCGGCTATCGAGGCCAACGACAGCCGGTGCGAGTAAAACACCAGTTCATCCCTCACACCCGTTTCGTATGCAATGGGCAAATGCGGATATTGCGTACCTTTCGGGTCTAGCCTGCGAAGCCCGGAAGGGCCATTCTCTTCCTACCGAAACCGCCGGCCGCGGAGAGGCTGGCATCAAAGGAGGAGACCCATGAGAAGCAAAGCCGAGTCGCCTGCGACGATTGGCGGGATGACCAGACGCTCGTTCTTCGGCGCCGCAGCGCTGGCCGGCGCAGCCGCGGCCGCAGCGGGCCTGGCGGGTTGCGCGCCGACCCCGGCCTCCAAGGACGGCGACGCCGAAGAGGACGGCAGCCCGAGCGGGGAGCGGGAACCCGTCTCCGAAGACGCCATCGTCGAGACGAAGGAATGCGATGTGGTGGTCGTGGGCCTGGGCGTTGCCGGCGTCGCCGCGATGCGCGCGGCAGCCGAGGGCGGCGCGAACGTCATCGCGGTGGAGAAGACGAGCATCCCGAACTGCCGCTCGGGCATGTTCGCCGCATTCAACAGCGACCTGGCTCGCAAGCTGGGCGTGCAGGAGGTCGACCCCACGGTCGTCGCCAACGAGCTCATGATACAGATGGCCCATCGCGGCAACTACCGCGTCATCAACACTTGGCTCGCGCGATGCGGCGAGGCGTTCGAGTGGTATGCGGGAGCGATGGACGACCTCGTGCTCGTCGGCCCCGAAGACGACTATCCCGAGGATCCGGAGCAGATATACCTCTACGGCGACGGCGCGGAGGACACCTACCGGTTCGGCATCGACCACGAGCGCCTGTTCCCCGGCTGCATCAGCGTGGGCGGGGGAAACGAGACGCATCGCCCCCTGCTGGAGGCGAACATCGAGAAGGCCACGGGCAGCGGTAAAGCGCAAACCGTGTTCGACTCCCCCGCCGTGCAGATCGACGTGGAAGACGGCCGGGTAACCGGCGTCGTATGCCAGAACCTGGCCGACGACACCTACACGCGCTATCGGGCATCGAAGGGCGTCATCTTGGCCACGGGCGACTACAGCCTCAACGACGACATGCTCAAGACCTATGCTCCCTGGGTCCACGCGAACAAGGACAAGTACCTGTTCTCCCACGAGGCGCGCGACATGAGGGGCAATCCGGCGAGCACCGGCGACGGCCAGATCATGGGCGTGGCCGCCGGCGGCCATCTCGATTGCGGACCCCATGCGGTCATGGCGCACATCCTTCAGTTCGGAGCCGATCAGTTCCTGGAGGTCAACGAGCACGGCCGTCGCTTCTGCAACGAAGACCTGAGCATGACCAACATCGCGAAGATCATGGTCGCGCAGCCGGGCACCAAGGTGTTTCAGATCGTCGACGCGAAGGCGGCGGACTACTATCCCGAGCTGGACATGATGCTGGAGTACATTCGCAGCTACGGCGACGGCGAAACCTACTCCGCCGAGGCGGGAACGCTCGAGGAGCTGGCCGCGCAGCTGGGCCTCGAGGGCGAGGACGCGAAGACCTTCCTCGGGGAGGTGGCCCGCTACAACGAGCTATGTGAGAAGGGCCACGACGACGACTTCGGCAAGGCCGCCGAGAAAATGCACCCCATCGCCGTGGGGCCGTTCAAGGCGATCACCTACGATATGGGCAAGCACACCTCGGTGGACGACGTGAGCTGCATGCGCCTGCTCGTGACGATGGGCGGTCTTGAGACTGACGAGTTCGCCCGCGTGCTGGGAGACGACCTTCGCCCCATTCCTGGCCTGTACGCCGTGGGCAACACCCAGGGAGGCCGCTTCGTGGACGACTATCCGTTCTCCCTGTCCGGCGCGAGCCACGGCGCCGCGCTCACCTACGGCTACATCGCCGGCAAGCATATCGCCGCCTGAGGGTACGCCCTCGACAGCAGCGCGATGCGCTCCCAAGCGTAGCGGCGCACGACCCCGCCCCCGCCAGCCTCCCGCGAGGCCGAAGGGGCGGGGTCGCCCTTTCGGCCCGGACTCCGGCGGAAGGGAAGGCGCTCCCGTCGGCCAAGGGCCGGGGCCGCCCAGGCCGGACGAACCGCCGACCTCAAGCCAGCAGGCTTTCCCCCGTCATCTCAGCCGGACGCGCGATGCCCATGACGTCGAGCATGGTGGGGGCTATATCGCACAGCGCCCCTTCCCGTCCCGAGAGCGTCCGCCCGGTTCGGCCGCCGTCGACGAAGACGAAGGGGACGGGTGCGGTGGTGTGGGCGGTATGGGGCGCGCCGTCCTCAGCGATCATCTTGTCGGCATTTCCGTGGTCGGCGGTGACGAAGGCCGTACCGCCGGCGCGCAGGACGGCGTCGACCACCTTCCCCACGCCCTCATCCACCGCCTCCACCGCGGCCACGGCTGCGGGGATGACGCCGGTGTGGCCCACCATGTCGGGGTTTGCGAAGTTGACGATGTAGACGTCGGCGCACCCCCGGTCGATGGCGGACACCAGCGCGTCGGCGACGGAGGGCTCGCTCATCTCCGGCTGCAGGTCGTAGGTGGCCACCTTCGGGCTGGCGATCAGGCAGCGCTCCTCCCCCGCCTTGGGCGCCTCCACGCCGCCGTTGAGGAAGAAGGTCACGTGGGCATACTTCTCGGTCTCGGCGATGTGGAACTGGCGCAGCCCCGCGTCGGCCAGCACGTCTGCCAGCACGTTGTCGGGGAACTCCTTCGGGAACGCCACCGGCGCGGCGATGGTGGGGTCGTACTCGGTCAGGCAGACGAAGGACACCTCCGGGCGCGCGGGACGCGGGAAGCCGTCGAAGTCCGCGTCGACGATGGCGCGCGTGATCTCGCGGGCGCGGTCGGGCCGGAAGTTGAAGAACACCGCGGCGTCGCCGTCGGCCATACCTCGCCCGTCCAGGGCGAAGGGCACCACGAACTCGTCGGTCACCCCGGCCGCGTAGGAGTCGCGCACCAGGTCGGACGCCGACTTCCCCGTGTCGTCGAGGGCCTCGCCGAGGGCCACCGTGCGCCATGCGCGCTCGACGCGGTCCCAGCGCTTGTCGCGGTCCATGGCGTAGTAGCGGCCCGAGACCGAGGCCACGCGGGCGTCGAAGGTTCCGTCGGACAGCTCGTCGAGCACGCCCTGCAGCTCGTCGAGGTAGTCGGCGCCGCTGGCCGGCGGCACGTCGCGACCGTCGAGGAACGCGTGCACGAGGACCGTGTGCACGCCGGCCTCCTTGGCCGCCCGCAGAAGAGCGTAGAGGTGCGCGTTCATGGAATGGACGCCGCCGTCGGAGAGCAGCCCCATGAGGTGCAGGGCCGCGTCGTCGCGCCTCGCCTGCGAGAACGCGCCCTGCAGCACCCCGTTGGCGGCGAGCGAGCCGTCGGCGCAGGCGCGGTTGATGCGGGTGAGCTCCTGGTACACCACGCGCCCGGCGCCGATGTTCAGATGCCCCACCTCGGAGTTGCCCATCTGCCCCTCGGGCAGGCCCACGGCCTCGCCCGAGGCCTGCAGGCGCGTCCAGGGGCATTCGGCGAACAGCGCGTCGAGATTCGGCGTGCGCGCGAGCGAGATGGCGTTGCCCGGACCGGGGTCGGCCAGGCCGAAGCCGTCCATGATGACGAGGCAGGCGGGCAGGGAAAGGCCGGCGCGCGGATCTCGGGCGGGTTTGGTTGTCATGGGCGCTCCCTTCGGGCGGCGGTGCTAAACCGGTGTCGTCGGCGGTCGGGCCGTTCCTACAGGCAGGCCTTGACCAGGTTCACGAAGGACTTCGCCTTGAGGCTCGCCCCTCCCACCAAACCGCCGTCGATGTCAGGCTGGGCCAGCAGTGCGTCGACGTTGCCCTCGTTCATGGAGCCGCCGTACAGGACGCGCATGCGCTCGGCCACGTCGGCGCCGTAGAGCCGAACCAGCTCGCCGCGGATGGCGGCGCACACCTCCTCGGCCTGCTCGGGGGTTGCGGTGCGACCGGTGCCGATGGCCCAGATAGGCTCGTAGGCCACCACGCATTTGGCCGCATCGACCCCGTCCACGCCAGCGAAAGCGGCTTTTACCTGGGCGGTTACGTATTCGATGGCGGCTCCCGCGTCGCGCACGGCCAAGGATTCGCCGCAGCACACGATGGCGTAGAGGCCTCCCTCCAGCAGCGCCTTCACCTTCCTGTTCACATCCTCGTTGGTCTCGCCCAGAAGCTCGCGGCGCTCCGAGTGGCCCACGATGGCCGCCACGCAGCCGATCTCGGCGAGCATCTCCACCGAGATCTCCCCCGTGAACGCCCCCTTCTTCTGGAAGTAGACGTTCTGGGCCGCCACGTTCACCGGCGTCTTGTCGAAGTCGAAGACGGTCTTCACCGGCTTCAGGTCGACGTAGGGCGGGCAGACGACCACGTCCACGAAGTCGTCCCAATCCCGCTCGAAGTTGTTCGAGATGTCCTGGGCCAGCACCACGGCCTCGCCGATGGTGTTGTTCATCTTCCAGTTGCCCGCCATCATGGGTTTGCGTGCCATACCACGGCTCCTAACTCTGAATGATCGTTACCGAAGCGCCTCGACGCCGGGCAGCGCCTCGCCCTGCACCAGCTCCATGGAAGCGCCGCCTCCCGTGGAGATGAAGGTCATGGCGTCCGCCAGCCCGAACTGGTTCACCGCCGCCACCGAGTCGCCACCGCCGATGATGGTGTCGGCCCCGCGGTTGTCGGCCACAGCCTGGGCCACCGCCTTCGTACCCGCCTCGAACGCCGGCATCTCGAACACGCCCATGGGGCCGTTCCAGAACACGGTCTCGGCCTCGGCGATGGCATCCCCGTAGAGCTTCGCCGTCTCCGGGCCGATGTCCAGGCCCATCATGCCCTCGGGCATGGCGTCGACGGAGACCACCTCGGTACGCGCGTCGTTGGCGAAGGCGTCGGCCACCACCACGTCCACGGGCAGCAGCAGCTTGCAGCCGTGCGCATCCGCCTTGTCCATCATGGCCGCCGCGCGCTCCACCCAGTCCTCCTCCTTGAGGGAGGTTCCCACCTGCTTGCCCTGGGCCAGCAAAAACGTGAAGCACATGCCGCCGCCGATGACCAGCGTGTCGCACTTCTCTATGAGCGCGTCGATGACCTTGATCTTGTCCGACACCTTCGAGCCGCCGAGGATGGCCACGAAGGGTCGCTTCGGATCGTCCAGCATCCCGGTCAGCGTGGACACCTCGCGCTGCATGAGGTAACCGGCGAAGGCGGGAAGCAGCCCGGCCACGCCCGCGGTGGAGGCATGGGCCCTGTGCGCGGTGCCGAAGGCGTCGTTGACGTAGAGCTCGGCAAGGGAGGCCAGCTCTGCGGAGAAATCGGGATCGTTTTTCTTCTCGCGCTTGTCGAAGCGCACGTTCTCAAGCAAAAGGACGTCGCCGTCTCGCAGCGAGGCAGCCTTGGCCTTCGCGTCCTCTCCCACCGTATCGGAGGCGAAGACGACAGGGCGCCCCAGCAGCTCAGACAGGCGCAGGGCGGCTGGCCGCAGCGAGAATTCCTCCTGGAAACCCGTGCCGTCGGGCCTCCCCAGGTGGCTCGCCAGGATGACGCGACCTCCGCGCTCCGAGAGGGCGCGTATCGTGGGCAGCGCCGCCCGAATGCGGGTGTCGTCGGTCACCGCCCCGTCCTTGATGGGCACGTTGAAGTCCACCCGGACCAGCACGCGCTTGCCCGCAGGCTCCATGTCGTCGATGGTCTTGATGTCGGCCATGCGTTCCTCCTCATCTACGAAAGAGGGCGGCCGCAAGGCCGCCCTTCCCTTTGGTTCGCCGGCTGCTTACAGCAGGATCTTCACCAGGTCCTTCACGCGGTTGGAGTAACCCCACTCGTTGTCGTACCACGAGACCACCTTCACCAGGTTGCCCTCGCCGCCCATGACCATGGTCAGCTGGCTGTCGAAGATGGAGGAATGGGGGTCGTCCACGATGTCGATGGAGACGATGGGGTCCTCGGTGTACTCCAGGATACCCTCGAGCGAACCTTCGGCCGCAGCCTTCATGGCGGCGTTGATCTGGTCGATGGTCACGTCCTGGTCAAGCTCCACCGTCAGGTCCACCATGGACCCGTCAGGCGTGGGGACGCGGGTGGCGAAGCCGTCCAGCTTGCCCTTCAGCTCCGGCAGCACCAGCGACACCGCGCGAGCGGCGCCGGTGGTGGTGGGGATCATGGACATGGCAGCGGCACGGGCACGGCGCAGGTCCTTGTGGGGCAGGTCCAAAATCTTCTGGTCGTTGGTGTAGGAGTGGATGGTGTTCATGTAGCCGCGCTTGATCCCGAAGTTGTCCATGAGCACCTTGGCCACGGGAGCCAGGCAGTTCGTGGTGCAGGAGGCGTTCGAGATGATGTTGTGCTTCTCGGGGTCGTACTGGTCGTCGTTCACGCCCATGACGATGGTGATGTCCTCGTTCTTGGCGGGCGCGGAGATGACGACCTTCTTGGCGCCGGCGTCCAGATGGGCCTTGGCCTTGTTCGCGTCGGTGAAGAATCCGGTGGACTCCACGACCACGTCAACGCCCAGCTCGCCCCAGGGCAGGTTCGCGGGGTCGCGCTCGGAAAGCACCTTCACATGATGGCCGTCGGCCACGAAGCCGTCCTCCACAACCTCCACGGTGTCGAAGGCGCGGCCATGGACGGAGTCGTACTTCAGCAGATGGGCCATGGTGGGAATGTCGCCCAGGTCGTTGACGGCCACGACCTCGATATCGGGATCGTTGGCCATAGCGCGGTACGCGAGACGGCCGATACGGCCGAACCCGTTGATGCCAACCTTAGTCGTCATAGGGTATCCCCTTTCGCAAGATACAGGTTCCTCGCCCCTGTCGGGCGCGAAAAACAGGTTAGCGCATAACGGCCCCACCTTAGGAGCTTCCACCAAATAACCCGATACGACGGCCGCCCGAGGCGCTCGTCTGCTCCGCCGGCGGAATCGTTTCCGCAGATGGAAAGTTTACCGGCTGTTCGACGCTCCCGATTCGGAGCCTCCGTCCCTCCCCGGCTCCCCCTTGGAAAGCAGCTCGACCGCGGTCGCATCCTGCTTGGCCGCCGCCTTCGCCTCGGGGACCGCCGCGGAAGCGTCGCGGGGTTCCCGCGCCTGGGCGGCGCGCTCCTGCTGGTAGCGCTTCAGGTTCTCGTTGTAGCGCATCTGGACAAGCTCGAGCACCACGGCGAACACCATGGCGAAGTAGACCATGAGCTTCTCCATGTGCATATCGAGCACCTCGACGCCCGAGTTGATGCCGCAGGAGTCCAGGAGCAGCAGCACGCCGATGGCCGCGATGAACACGAGCGCCAGGATCTTCATCTCCGCATGGCCGTTGATGAAGTCGGAGATGGGGTCGATGAACACCATCATGACGATGACCGCGATGATCACCGCCAAGATCATGATGATCAGGTGGTTCGCAAGCCCCACCGCGGTGATGACCGAATCGATGGAGAACACGACGTCCATGACCATGATGGTCCCCACGGCCTGGGGAAGCGTGAGCATGTGCTTCTGGCGATGCTCCTCGCTGTGCTCGGCCTTGACCTCGGTGAGGGCGAGCATCCCGCGCAGCTCGTCGACGCCCTTGTAGACGAGGTAGGCACCTCCTGCCAGCATGACGATGTCGCGCACCGAGAAACCATGGGAGAAGAAGCCCAGGTCGATGGTGAACAGCGGCGTTGTCATATGGACGAGCCACGAGGCGAAGCAGAGGAACAGGACGCGCATCACGAGAGCGCCCGCCAGGCCCAGCTTTCGGCCTATATGCTGCTTATCCGCAGGCAGGCGGTTGGTGGTGATGGAAATGAACACGATGTTGTCCACACCGAGTACGATCTCCAGGAAAATGAGCGTGATCAAGCTTATCCAGGCCTCGGGCGTGGCGAAAATCGACAGATCCATCTTCTGATGCTCCTCGGGTAGCTCGGCAACCAATCGCTTCGGCATCGGATGCGAAGCCCTCCGAACTGTGGCCTCCCGATGCGCTCCCCGATGCTACCATAGGGCACGCTGACGCCTCTGATATAATGCCAAAACGTTTTAAAACATCTGAGGGCCCTACCGCCCATTGAAGCCGGGCAAGGAGAACCGATGAACCAGAATCCCGAATCGCTGGACGAGGCGACGCACGCTATGGAGCCCCTCGCCGAAGACGGCCCCGCGCAGACCGCCCCGGCTGCGCAGCACCGCGCGCCGCGCTCCCACACCCTGCGCCCCGACGAAGCACCCACCACCCCCAATCTCGCGATGAGGGCCGAAG
>DBFAWQ010000146.1:0-3606 GCA_048242115.1 Eggerthellaceae bacterium | reverse complement strand
GGACATGAGGGAGCGCGAGCTGGCGGCCCTCCGCGGGAAGTGGGGGGAGAGGCACCCGGGCATCGAGAGCCTGGAGGCGGCGCAGCTGGAGACGGTTCAGGCGTACCTGGACGGGGACTACGACCTGTACGAGGGGCTGCTGGACCACTTCAGCCGCCTGTTCGGGTTCGACCGGAACCTGTTCGAGGACTGCTGCACGGACGTGCGCATCCTGGGCCTCGGACGCTGCTAGAGGGAAGACGGAAAGGAGCAAGAGCGATGAAGCTGATGACCAAGGAGATAGAGGGCAAGGCCCCGCGCCTGGGCGAGACCGACGGCATGGGCATGGGCGCGACGGTGGTCGCCCACTACTTCAGCTGCGTGTCCGGCTGGGACTGGTACATGACCGAGTACGAGCCGGAGACGGGCCTCGCGTTCGGGTACGTGAGGGGCTTCGAGGGGGAGCTGGGGTACTTCAGCATCCCGGAGCTGGAGGAGATCAACGAAAGCGCAGGGTTCTGCGTCGTGGAGCGCGACCTGCACTGGGAGCCGCGGACGATCGCGGAGGCCGTGTGCGGCGGAAAGGGGAAGGGCATGCCGAAGGTGATGACCCGGAAGGGCGACGAGGTGGACTTCGACGCAGCCGTGCGCCTCATGGACGACGAGCTGCGGGAGGAGCTGCACCTGAAGCTCGCCCCCTGCTCCGACCAGGAGTTCATGGAGGCGTACGAGCGGGCGCACCTCGAGCGGTTCGGCGAGGAGTTCGCCGTCATCTAGGCGCCAGGTGGGAAGAGCAAGAGATGAGAGAGGAGACAGCGATGAGGGAGAGAGGCGAGTGCGAGACCACGTTCTGCGCCGACTGGGAGGTCACGTGGACCGAGGACGGCAACGTTTGGGGCAGGAAGATGTTCTGCAGCCTGGGCCGCGCCCGCGAGTTCGCGCTCAAGATCGCGCATGAGAACGAGGACAACCTGCGGTTCAGTATCTATGCCCGCCGGTACGTGCGCGTAGATTCGGCGAGCTTCATGGACGAGCGCAACGAGCCTTACCAGGTGGCCATCGTGTCCCGGCACGCAGACATCGAACAGGAAGGGTAGGGGCCATGTGGGCTGAATCCATGACGTTCGCTGCCGTGATGCTCGGATGCACGGTGTTCCTGAGCATCGACCTCAAGCGCATCGCAAGGGCGCTAGAGGCTGGCGAGGAGCCAGGTTACGAAGGCTCCGAGAGCTGGGCCGAGAAGGGTGCAGACACCGAGGAAGACCTGGGTTGAGCGGTCTTTCCTGCGCTCGTAGAGCTCAACTTCGGCCCTGCGTATGTGCTTCGGTTTCGGCATGCGGGGCAGTGTAAACCAGACGTCTCATTTCGGAAGGAGGAGAGCAGATGGGAAAGAGGGCTGACAGCTTCCTGGCGAAGTCGCGCAAGGAGGCGAACGTGACCCAGGAGGAGTGGGCCGGCTACATGCGGGAGGCAATGGACCAGGAGACGTTCACGTTCCAGACCGTGAGCCGCCTGGAGCGCGACCCGAACTCCATCAGCCTGGAGCGGCTGATGGCCTGGTACCGGGGGGTACCCGAACTCGGCAAGAGCTGCATTCGCCGCTATCTGGCGGAGCAGTTCGACATATAAGGACGGCGCGGGAGCGCCAAGTGGAAGGAGCTTGGAATGGAGAAGGAGAAGAAGGCGGCGGAGGAGAAGGCGGACGCCCTGAGCAAGGACGCGCTGTTCGTAGCGGCATCGTTCATCGCGCGGAAGGGATACGAAATCCTCGAGACCGGCTGGGAGTGCCCCGCCGGGCAAATCGGAATCATCGCGTTCGACGACGAGGACGGCACCCTGGCGTTCATCGAGGTGAAGGGCCGGAAGGACTCGGACGAGGGCCTGCCGGACGGCAACCTGATGGAGCGGGAGCGCGCCCGGATGGAGGGGGTGGCGAGCTACTACCTGGCGACCCCCGGCATCAAGGTCCCGACGAACGTCAGGGTCCGCTTCGACGTCGTGGCGGTGCTCATCATCCCGCCTGACCGGGCGCTCATCTCGCACCACACTGACGTGCTCGGGAACGGCCCGATAAACCCCACCCGCGAGGGGTGGGGCTGGGCCATGGCGGCCATAGCCGGCGGCAGCAAGGCCGTTGCGGCCCGTCTGGCAGAGGCGGGCGAGGGCGCGGGCGCGTACCTGCGTGGCCTCGTTCTCGCCGACCTGGGGGTGGAGGAATGACGGTCGAGTTCGAGAAGCCCGTCACCGTCCGCATCCTCAGCGAGATGACGGGGCGAACCATGAGCGAGGGGGCCATACGAGCCGCCTGCTGGCGCGCACCCGACGAGCACCCGCTGCCCCACGTGAGGAGCGGCGAGAAGCGGCCCATCCTGCTCGTCCGCCCGAGCGTCTTCTCCCGCTGGTACGAAGAGGAGGAGCTTCGGAATGTGCGCATTGCGGTGGACGGAGGAGCAGGAGTCGGTGCTTAGGGCTGCGGCGCACCTCGGGGCGGAGGCGTGCGCGGAGGAGATCAGGCGCCAGACGGGGGCCGAGAGGTCCCCGGGCGCGGTCAAGATGCACGCGAGTCGATGCGGAATCCCGATGGTGCGGTTCGAGATATGCCCCGGCTGCGGCAGGAAGTCGCAGAGGCTGAACAGGCAGACGGGGCTGTGCCGGGCCTGCAACGCGCGGCACAGGACGCAGGAGCAGAAGGAGCTGCACGCGAGGCTCGTGGCGGAGCTGAGGAGCGGCAGCGAGGAAACGGAGGCGAAGGATGCAATCACCGAGTACAGGATGTGGAACAGGCGCATATCGCGCCTGCGGGCTGACGCGAGGGCAGCGAAGGCGGGCCAGGGAGCGCCTTGACGCTCGGAGGCGCGCGAGAAAGGGGGCCGAGCCCCACGTCCACGCCGAGTGGCCGAGCGGCGAGAGACGGGCGCTCGCGAAGGCCCGCCTGGAGGAGAGGCTGGCGCGCAGGGATGCTGTGGAGATTTCGTCGAGTTGTTACCGGAAACGTTACTTGCCTGGTCAGGGCCGCGGATTTTTCCGGAACGCGCTCGCGCTGGCGCCGTTCGCAGCCCTCGGGCTGCTCGTGGGCATCGCCCTGAGAGGAGGCCTGCTGTGACGGAGGGAACGGAGCTGGAGAGGTTCGAAGCCACGCTCAAGCCGGCCGTCATCGAGGCCGACTTCGAGGGCATGGCCGCGAGGCTGGCCGAGGAGCTGAAGCCCATAGAGGGCATGGACGCCGAGCAGGTGGCAGCCATGGAGCTGAGCGTCCAGCGGTCGATGAGGGCGGAGCTCAACCGAGGCATCAAGGAGGTGGAGGACGCGCGGAAGGCGGTCAAGCGGGCCTACAACGAGCCGTTGGCGGCGTTCGAGGAGCGCGTCAAGGAGCTGCTGGAGCCGATGCGGGGCTACGAGGCCCTGCTGGGGGACTCCATCAGGCGGGCGGAGTCGGCGGCCCGCCAAGCGAGGTTCGACGCCCTGGCGCAGGTATACGAGGAGTTCGCGCCCGCCCTCGTCCCGGTGGTGCCCCCCGAGCGAGTCATCGAGCAGAAGTGGACGAACGCCGGGTTCGGGGAGCGCAAGGCGGCGGATGAGCTGCTGAGCAAGGTCTCCTCCATAGCCAGGGACTGGGACGTCCTGCAG
>DBFAWQ010000145.1:0-3425 GCA_048242115.1 Eggerthellaceae bacterium | reverse complement strand
GGAATATAGTACTCCAGCGCGCTGGCGGCGTTGTAGGCCTGCAGGCCGTTGAACCCGAAGGCGAAGCACAGGATGAGCAGCACGGCGAACAGGATGGCGAGCCACCGCTTGCCCAGGGCCTGGTCGATGTAGTAGGCCGGGCCGCCCCGGTACTCCCCTTCCTTGCCGCGGATCTTCCAAATCTGGGCCAAGGTGCTCTCGATGAACGCCGAGGCGGCGCCCACGATGCACATGATCCACATCCACACGACCGCGCCCGGGCCGCCGGTGGCGATGGCCGTGGCCACGCCGGCGATGTTGCCGGTTCCCACGCGGCTTGCCGTGGACACCATGAGGGCCTGGAACGAGGAGATGGACTTCTGGCCGGGGATGTGCTTCTTCTCGGTCAGCTGGGTGAACATGTCCTTGATGTAGCGGACCTGCACGAACTTCGTCCGAACGGAGAAGTAGATGCCCACGAAGACGAGCAGTATCACCAGGATGTAGGTGTACATGAACCCGTCGATTTCGCCGGTGACGGCGACAAGCATGTCGTTAAGACCGTCCATAGCTCTCCTTTTCGCTTCGATGGATGGGGAACCCACGACCCTGCTACCCCCACGGTCGCATGATTTCCCGATTTTACCCGAAGAAGCTGCATACCACGACCACAATGTTGCAGGAGGCCGCAGGAGAGTCGCCGAAGCGGCCGAAGAGCGGCGCGCGGGGCCGTTTCGCTAGAAGAACACCTCGGAGACGTGGCGGTAGAAGCCCTGGCTGCCGCTGCGCAGAAGGACCG
The DNA here is from genome assembly GCA_048242115.1 of Eggerthellaceae bacterium. Taxonomy (GTDB): domain Bacteria; phylum Actinomycetota; class Coriobacteriia; order Coriobacteriales; family Eggerthellaceae; genus Xiamenia. The sequence continues at coordinate 2,647 of DBFAWQ010000145.1, read as the reverse complement.
TGGGAGCGTCGCCGCGCTGCACGTAGATGCGTCGCACGGGCGCCGGCAGGTCCAGAAGCTCGCCGTCGATGAAGACCGTGGCGTCGCGGCCCTCCTCGTTGCGGGAAAGGTCGAGCTCAACCACGTCGGAGGGGTCGGTCACGATCGCCCTTCCGCGAAGGGAATGGGGGGAGATAGGCACCGCCACCAGGTTCTTCGACAGCGGGGCGAGCACGGGGCCTCCCGCCGACAGCGCGTAGGCGGTAGACCCGGTGGCCGAAGCCACCACGAAGCCGTCGCCCCTCACATCGTCGATGGGCTGGCCGGCGATGGTGAGTCCCACCTCGATGATGCGGCCGTTCGCGCCGCGGGTCACCGCCAGCTCGTTCAAGGCGAAGAACTCGAGCGGGCACCGGTGGTCGGGAGCGTTTTCCCCCTGGGGCCACTCCGACGGCCCGCAATCGTCGGCAATCGGGTCCAGCTGCCCGTCGCACACCACCGTCACCTTGAGGTTCGTCCTCCGCTCGAAGGACAGCTCTCCCGCCAGGGCCCGTCCCACCAGCGCCACCGCGCCCTCGTCGCTAGGATTCGCCAGAAAGCCCAGATGGCCGAAGTTGATGCCGAGGATGGGGACCCCGCTTGAGCCCACGAGGTGCGCCGCCCTCAAGATGGTGCCGTCGCCTCCCAGCACCACCGCCATCATGCTGTCCTGGGCCAGCGCCGATGTCCGCTCGTCTTGGCGGAACAGGGGGCCGTCCGCGTCCCAGACGCTGCGGCCTATGCCTTGATTGTCCAGGTAAAGCCCCAGGACGAGCGACGTTTCGACCGCTTGGCTGTTGGAGTTATTGCGTACGATGAGGATGTGCATGGGCCCGTCCCTTTGCAGAAGGATATGATGGGAGCATTATAAACGCTGTCATCTGTAAGGGGTGCGCCTTTACGCGCTATGGCTAAGAATTGGTCCCAAGCCCGACATGCGCGACCCGTCGACCCGGGCCGCACCTCCGAGCTGTTCGTCGGCGGCCGCCATGCGGGTGTTGACCGCACCGCCGTGGCCGCAGCCATTGCCGAGTCCGTCGTCTCCGAACGGCTCGGAGGCCCCCGCGCGCCGGAAGCGGCAGCATCCGACGCGCGGGGGCGCAGGCGCGATGCCGCCCCGGGCGAAACCTCGCGCATCTACGTGGGGGGTTCCCATGCCGGAACCGACCGCACCCAGCTCGCCGACCCGCTGGCGCCGCGCACCGCCCCCTCCGATTTCGAACGCACCGTCGCGCGCGGCGCCGACGGCCGCTACCACCAAAGGCCCACGCCGCACCCGGTCTCCTTCGAGCAGCAGGGCGCCGAACAGCCCGACGCTCTGGAAAGCGCCTCCACGGGCAAGCTGCGCCTTCGGGCCCGACACGGTTCGCCAGTCGGGGACGCGCAGACCGCCAAGCCATCCCCCGCCGGCGGCGGAACCGCCCTGGAGAAGGCTCCCGCGAAGGACGTGGGCGCATCGGCAGCCCTCATGAGCGTCTGCGTCATCATCTCCCGCATAACCGGGTTCGGGCGTACCTGGGCCATGGCCTTCGCCCTGGGCTCGACCATGCTCTCGAGCGCCTACGCCGTGGCGAACAACCTCCCCAACATGCTCTACGAGCTGGTGGCTGGCGGCATGATCGTGACCGCGTTTCTGCCCGTGTACCTTTCCACGAAGAAGCGTCTAGGGGAGAAGGCGGGCAACGCCTACGCGTCGAACCTGCTCACGCTCGTCCTTCTGCTGTGCATCGTGCTTGCGGCGCTGTGCATGGCCTTCCCCTCGGCCATCATCTACACCCAGAGCTTCTATTCCGACCAGAGCACCATGGCAAGCGCCGTGCTGCTGTTCCAGTTCTTCGCCATCCAGATCGTCTTCTACGGCGCGAGCACCATCGTGGGCGGCCTCCTGAACGCCAACCGCGAGTATCTGTGGCCCTCCATCGCGCCCGTGGCGAACAACGTGGTGGTCATCGCGACGTTCCTCATCTACGCTGCGGTGGCGCCCCAAAACCCCGAGCTCGCCCTCTACGTCATCGCCGTGGGCAACCCGCTGGGGGTGTTCATGCAGATGGCCTTGCAGCTGCCGGCGCTGCGCAGAAGCGGCATACGGCTGCGGCCCCGCATCGACCTTCGCGACCCGGCCCTGGCCGAGACCCTGCGGCTGGGCGTGCCCATCCTGCTGGTCACCGTGTGCACCTTCGTCGTGGTGTCGGTGCAGAACGCCGCCTCCTACGTGTTCGTGGACTACGGGCCCTCGGTCATCGCCTACTCGCGGCTATGGTTCACCCTTCCCTACTCGTTTCTGGCGGTGCCCATCACCACCGCCATGTTCACCGAGCTCTCCGACATGCACGCCGAGGGGAACATGGTCGGCGTGAAGCGGGGAATCGTGTCGGGGTCCGGGCAGATTATCTTCCTCATGATCCCCTTCGCATTGTACCTGGTCGTGTTCTCGCTGCCGCTCATCACGCTGTACCACGCCGGAGCCTTCACCATGGACGCCGCCCAGGTCATCGCGTCGTATCTGGCCACCTTCGCCCTGGCGCTGCCGGTGTACGCCCTGAGCACCTACTACCAGAAGGTCTTCAGCAGCCTGCGCAAGACGGGGATCTTCGCCCTGTTCAGCCTGGTGGCGTCCGTGGCCCAGGTG
>DBFAWQ010000144.1:0-20446 GCA_048242115.1 Eggerthellaceae bacterium | reverse complement strand
ACCAGATTGTGGAGACCCAGGAGGCCGACATCATCGTGTGCGGCGCGGGGCATGCGGGCACCGCGACGGCGCGCCGTGCCGCCGAGCTGGGGGCCAAGGTCATCGTGGTGGAGGTTCAGCCTGAAGACACCTTCAGCGCTCTCGGCAACGACATCGGGCATCTGAACTCCGAGTGGCAGACCAAGCGCGTGGGCATCCCCGAGTACTCCGTGGTGGACTTCATGAACGAGTACCAGATGTACGGCGCGGGCCGCGTGCAGCCCACGCTGCTCTCGCAGTTCGCGAACCGCTCCGGCGAGGCGCTCGACTGGTTCATCGACGGCTATACCGAGGCGGAGAAGGACGAGCTCATCCCGATGAACTGGCCCGTGGTGGACGGCTACAGCTACAAGAAGGGCCCCTTCACCTCCTACGTGGGCACCTGCCAGTTCGGGGGCTCGGTGGGCATGACCGACGCGGTGAAGCGCAGCCAGGAGAAGGCCAAGGCAGCCGGCGCCGTGTTCAACTACGGACAGCAGGCCGTGCGCCTGGTGCACAACGACGACGGCACCGAGGTGACCGGCGTCATCGCCCAGAAGACCGACGGCAGCGGCTACGTGCAGTACAACGGGCGCGCCGTGGTGCTTTCCTGCGGCGACATCGGGTCGAACTCCGCCATGTACAACGCCATCTGCCGCGAGAACTACGAGCTGGGCGAGTACGCGGACTGCCAGGCCATGTCCGGGCGCGACGGCAGCGGCATCGCCATGGCCATGCGCATCGGCGCGAAGGTGGAGATCGGCACCGGCGGCGACATGGGCAGCCACGCCTTCATCCCGCTGTCGCCCATGGAGGGCGTGGAGAGCCTGTGGCTGAACAAGTACGGCAAGCGCTACTGCAACGAGGCTTTCGGCGGCCCGCTGCTGTCCGGCTGCGCCGGCGCGCGCCAGCCGGGCGACCGCGCCTACCTCATCTGGGGCTCCGACTGGGAGGAGGTGTTCTTCAACCAGCTGGCGGGGCACCTGGCTCCCAAGGAGTGGGACGCCGACACCGCGGCCACCGTCGCCACCTACTTCGAGAACGTCCAGGGAACCGGCGCCGAGGGCGACGACACCTCCGGCAAGTTCATGTACTGCGCCGACACCGTGGAGGAGCTCTGCGACTACATGGGCATGGAGGCCGGCGTGAAGGCCAACGCCGTGGCGGCGGTCAAGAAATGGAACGCAGCCCACGACGCGGGCGAGGACCTGGAATTCGGCCGCGACCCCGAGACCATGTGGCCCATCACGGGCGGCCCCTACTACGGCTACGTGTGCCAGAAACGCGTGGGCGGCGGGTCGCTTGTGGCCACGTCGGGTCTGCTGGTCACCGGCGAGCAGCAGGTGCAGGGCCAGGGCTTCGAGCCCATCAAGGGCCTGTTCGCCTGCGGGAACACCTCCGGCGGCCGCTTCACCATGGGATATAACGGCATCATGAACGGCGTGTCCATCGGCATGTGCCTGTGCCTGGGCTACTGCCTGGGCGAGTTCCTGGCCACCGAGGACATCGACCAGTACGTGACCCTGGGCGCCGGAAACGCCGATATCAAGCAGTCCGACAAGGGCATGGCCGGCCCGCCCATGGGCGGCGGCGCCCCTGGCGGCGAGGGCGAAGGCGGGGCTGGCGCCCCTGGCGGCGAAGGTGGTGCCGGGGCTCCGGGCGGCGAAGGCGGAGCGCCCAAGGCTTAAGCGCCCGCACGCAGAAGGCGTACCCTCCCGGGCGTTCCCTTGCTCCCGGTATCCAGAAGGAGCCCGCCGGTCCCTCCCCGGCGGGCTCCTTCTATCGACCCCTCGGCGGCTGCCATTTCCGGCGGCCGGCTTGCGATGCTACAGCTGCCCCTCCGGCTCCTCTATGAGCGACAGCAGATCCTGCTGGGTGTGGATGCCGAGCTTGCGGTAGAGGTTCTTGCGGTGGGTCTTCACGGTGTTGCGGCTGATCTTGAGGTCCTGCTCGATGAACTGCACGTCGCGGCCCCGGGCCAGGTACACGAAGATCTCCGCCTCGCGCTCCGTCAGCCCGAACCGGTCGGCCAGCACCCGGCAGCGCCCTTCCAACCCCTCGCGGTTCAGGCGGGCGACCTGCGGCGAGTAGGGAGCCATCTCCCGCTCCGGCAGCACGAAGCAGTAGGCGAGCACCAAAAGCCCCGCCGTAAGCAAAGGCATACCGGCGGTCGCAGCGGCGCCTCCTAGGACCCCTGTGGCCTGCGAGACCAGGAAGGCGGCCAGAAACGCCGCGAGCTCGGCCGCGAAGAGCATCCCGAAGACGCGGTCGGCCCGCTCGCCCTTCAGCGCCACCGCGCTCCATGCGAGCGTCCACGCGGTCAGCAGGATGAGCCCGTAGGCCGTGTAGATGCCTATGTAGACGAAATTGCCCGGAATGTCGGGGACCACCGCGAAGGCGACGCAAGCCATGATGGCGAAGGCGAAGGCGATGCGGTAGAAGACCTCCGAGCGGAAGCCCCGGGCGCGCTCCATGACCACCAGGGAGAGCTTCGTGACGGCCGCCACTACCAGGAACACGGCGAAGAAGAACAGCCATGCGTTGTAGCTGCTCAGGCCCACGTCGCCGAGCTTCGCATGGGACGTGCCCACAAGCTGGATGACGAAGCAGAAGCAGAACACGGCAACGGTCGCGCGCAGCAAAAACGGGATGTCGGCCAGACGGCCGCGCGCGGGACGCTTGGGGAGGGCGGAGCCGGGGCCGTCCAGGGGGAGGGGCACCGCCCAGGGGCCCTCCTCGTCGTCCGGCCGCCCCGCCCTCTGCGCCGCCCTCCGCTGGCGGAAGAGCACGGCCGCGCACAGCCACGACACCAGCGGCAGCCCCAAGGCGGCCAGCAGCTTCGCCCACGTGTCCAGGATGCCGACGACGCACAGCACCATCCATTGGGCGCACAGCGACATGCACAGCACGGGAATAGCCTGGCCGAAGGAAAGCGACGAAACGATGCGCCCCCAGCGCAGCGTGAGCAGCGCCAGCGCGGGCCCCGTGGCGATTCCCAGCGCAACCACCAGCAGCTGCGGGCCAAGGCTGCTTTGGGAGAGCCGCTGGCCTATGGTGACGGCTATCGCAGAGCAGAGGGCCCCCAGGACGACCCAGGTGGCGAACGCCCAGCCCCCGTCCACGGCGTCTCTTGGCGCATCCTGTGCGCTCCCCTGCGGTTTCGAGCGCAGCCCGATCGCGGCAAGGACCAGGGCGGCGACCAGCAGCAGCGCGCAGAAGAACGGATCGTGGACGATGACGCCGTCAGAGACGCGGTCGCGCAGGGGCCCGTCGAAGCACAGCAGCATGGTGACCCACGAGACGAAGCAGGTAAGCCCGATGGAGGCGATCTGCCTCACCTCGTCGGTGGAGAACAGCGGAATCGTGTTGGCTCTCTTGTTCATGGTTCGCGGTCCTTGCCGTGGTTCTCGAAAAGACGCCCCGAGCACCGCGCCCGGGCTGCGGCGCCCAGTATAGCCCTTTCCCGCCCGTGCGCCCGACGATGCGCCGTATCGGGCCCTCCGAGCGTCGCGAACGGAGCAAGCCCCTTCACCCCCGGAGGGTGAGCGCTGGAAATTCGGCAAATTTCATATCGCGGGGGGTATGGCGCCCAAGCAGCAAGTAGCGCATAGTTTCCCTAGGTGAGCTTACCGATTCTACAAGTAATGCCGTCTCGCACGGCGCCTGCCCCCGAGGGTGAGGGAATGGCAGCGCGAGACGGCGCAGACAAAGAAAGGACGCATGAACGCTTGCAGCTGTTGTCCGGTTCTATGTCTTGCTCTGCCGGTGGTTATTGAAGTGGAAAGGAGATGGCCGGATGTACTCGCTTGATTATTGGGTGCTGAGTGCCAAGTTGGCGCTGCTGAACAACTGGCCCGAGATTTTGCTCTGGGTGGTTGGGTCGCTGCTCGTTGCGTGGCTGTTCGGCAGGAAGGGCTATGAGTTCTGGCGGTTCTTCCTCGTCTCGATGCTGACAGGCCCCTTCCTCGGTCTTGCCCTCTTCCTGCTGCAGCCGGTGCTGTTTCCGGGCGGCGGTCGGTCTTCGAACGGGAAGAAGAAGCAGATTTAGCTGCCGGCGAGTCGTGCTCGAAGGCTGTCGCGGGCGGCGCTCGCAGGGGGCGCCGCCCGGATTGCCTGATCTATGCTGGACGCTGTACGGAGGTCGGCGCTATCGGGATCGGAGAAGAGAATGCACAGGGGAAGAGCAAATAGCGTGGTGCTTGCACTTGCGTGCGTGATGGTCGTTGCTTTCGGCGGTCCGCTGGCCGTGGCTGACGAAGGGACGGTGGCGGGCGAGGCCGCGGTACCCCGGGAACGCGTTGCGGCTGATGGGGACGCAGGTTCGGAGCTCGGCACCGCCGAGGTCAACTGGCGCGAGACGGGCGGACGATGGTACTGCTACGGCGTCGACGGAGTCAGGCTCACAGGGTGGGTCTTCGACGGCGATGCGTGGTTCTACCTGCGCCCTGCGACGGACGACCCTACTGACGGGCCCGAGGGGTCCATGGTTGTTGACTGGGCTCAGATAGACGGCTTCTGGTACTTCTTCGGAGGCGACGGCCGCATGCAGCTAGGCCGGGTGTTCTGGGGCCCGTACGAGTACTACATGTCCGACGAATACACGGGAGGCGCCGTCGGCGTGCCCGACAGACGCTCGGAAGGCGCCGTTAACACGTTCGACGACCAATCGGAAGGTATCTTCGGCAGGCCGGACTTCGGGAGGATGATCACCGGCTTCGTGCGGATAGGGTCGTTCGATTGCTATTACGCCGAACCGTCCAGCGTCCCGTTTGTTCCGGGCACCGGCTATCCCGAGGGAGCCATGGTGAAGGACCGCGCGTACACCTACTGGTCCCCTGATGGGACCAGGGTGATTTACGGGGAGATCGACAGCAGCGGCCATCCGTACACCTACTACGCCTTGTCCGAGAAGTACACGTGGCTGAAATGGCTCTTCCCGATACAGTAGCCGCACGCCCGACCTGTTTGCCATGCTCGCATGGATTCGAGAGAAAGGCCGAGAGATGATTCTGTTCCCAGGGGGCACGCCCGCATGGCTTGCGCTGCTCGTGTCGTACACCCCCTTCTTCCTGGCGGCCATCGTCGTGTCGCTGCCCATCGCATGGCTGTTCAGCCGCAGGGGCTTCCGGTACGGCCGCTCCTTCGTCGTCGTTTTGCTCATCGGGCCTCTCCTAAGCCTTGCCCTTTACCTGCTGCTGCCCGTTTTCTTCCCGCCCGACGGCAAGGTGGGCGCGAAGGCGAAGCTGCCGCAAAGCGCATCCGTCGCGCCGAAGCTGTAGGAACGCCGTGGTGCTCGGAACGCCGGGGCGACGCTGGTCACTGGGCACGGCGGCCAAATTATGAAACGACTGCGGGAGCGGAGGTGCGGGCTGTGAGCTCTAAGAAGAAATCGGGTGTTGGAGCTTCGGGATGGTTGTCGGGTCGTGCCGGCGCTGTGCTGGCGATTCTGTTGGGGGTTGTCGGTTTGCTGCTGACGTGGGCGCTGGTTTGGAACGTTCCCGATGCGAGGCATAGTTCGTCCTTGATTTCGGACCCGCCCCTCAGCCCCTCCCAAGAGGCCCGCAACCCATCTCAAGGAGCGGCTTTCGCAACGGACGGAAAATGGTCGCAGGATGGGGAGGACTGGCTCTTCTTAAGCGCGGAGGGCGTCCCTCAGACCGGTTGGGCGCACAGCGGCGACTACTGGTACTACCTGCGTCCCGCTGACGACGTGCCGAGTGCGGGGACGGCGGGGACCATGGTGGTCGGCTGGGCCGAGATCGACGGCTGCCGCTACTACTTCGACCCGGACGGCGCCATGCACACGGGGCGCCTCGCCTACGAAGGCTTCGAGTGCTACATGGCCGACGAGCGGGTGTGCTCCCTGCGCAAGCAGCTTCCGTACGGTTCCATGGTGACCGGGTTCGTCGAGATGGGGCAGACCACGAGCTACTACGTGGAGCAGCCGTGCCCGCAGCTGTTCCTGTGGGGGTCCTATCCTACGGGCGCGAGGGTCTCCGGCTGCTGGTTCGCCAGCTGGGGGACGTCGGTTCGCCATGCGGCTAGCGGCCAGATCGACGGGGTAGGGCGCGTTCTCTACAACATCGTTCTGTAAGCACGGCAGGTTCAAAGAGTTGGATGCTGTCGTTCGGAATCTACGGAAAGGCCGGTGGGCTATGACGATACTTCTTCCGGAGAGCCTCGGGTGGGCCGCAACGCCCCTCATGGTCTTTCCGCTTCTGCTGGCTCGGGTGCTCGTGAGCTACGCGGTCGGCTTCTTCGCCCGAAGGAGGGGCTACGGCTTCTGGGAGTTCTTCTTCGGCTCGTTTCTGCTGGACCCCATCGCCTGCGCGGCCATGCTGCTCGTGATCCCGCGCATCCGGGACGGTCGCGTCGTTCGCAGGGACTTCGGGCGACGGTCGTTTGCGGGGAGGCGGTAGACCATGGATTTCTTCCATACGCTGTTCGTCTGGCTGATGGGTGCGGTTGGGTTGCTGTTCCGGGCGGAGCCGGCGTTCGTCTTCCAGATCTACGGCCCCATCGATTCCGGCGTGCTCGGGGCTTTGGCGGGATGGTTCATCGTGCGGGCCATCATCGCGGCGCCCATCGCCTACTTCGCCAAGCGCAAGGGCTACAGCTGGTGGGGTTTCTTCCTGGTGGCCTGGATGTTCATGCCCGCGGCCAGCATAGCCATGATCCTGGCCCTTCCGAAGCTGAAGAACGGCAAGGTGGTTCCGAGCAAGCAGTCGCTTCCCAGCGCGCCCGATCGGTAGTCCCGCGAGCGCCTAGTGCGGGAGGACTTCGGCGGTGATGCCGGTCACGGTGCCGCCGTTGGCCTCGATGATGGTCTCCACGGCGTGCTGCAGCGACTGGGCTCCTCCCGGGCGGCGGGTGAACCCCTCCAGCACGAAGCCGTCCTCGTCGGCGAAGTACTCGCTCAGCGACTCGTCGAAGAAGAAGCCGCGGGCCGTGGCGAAGTCGTCCGGGTCCAGCCAGATGCCCACGAAACCCTCCTGGCCGTCCATCGTGTAGTTCACCGACACCAGGTACTCGTCCTTCGGCGAGAGCGCCTGCACCCAGAAGCCTGCGAAGCCTATTGCCAGCACGCATGCCAGCGCCACGCCGCAGCATTTCGCGATTCGCGTGGCATGGCCGAGCCGCTTGCCCTGAAGTGCCAGCTGCTCGTTCATAAGCGCCGCCTGGACGGCCAGCTCCTCCACGCTCTTGGGCGTGGAAGCCTCCTGCCCCAGCAGCTCGTCGGTGGTGGTGCCCAGGGCTTGGGCCAGCTCCACCAGCTGGTCGGCGTCGGGAGCGGAGCGGCCCTTCTCCCACTTCGAGACCGTCTGGCGCACCACGTGCATGCGCCCCGCCAGCTCCTCCTGGGTAAGCCCCGCCGCCCTGCGCGCGCACCCGATGTTCTCTCCCAGCATGGCCGTCTCCTTCCGCACTCGCCGTTTCGCTGCTGCCACTGTAGGCCGGCGCCCCGTCGCAAGGCAAGCAACGAAAGCTGACATGACGGGGAAGGGGCGCGCGGATGGCCCCTTCGCGGCGGCTTCCGCAGCGCGGCTCAGTCCGCGTCGAAGAAGGAGCGGATGCAGGTGAGGATCGGGTCCAGCTCGTTCTTCGGCAGCGAGCCGAGCAGGCGTGTGGGCCGTGCGTCCAGGTCGAGCGCCCGGACCTGCTCCATGACGACCGAGCCGCGCACGCAGCAGTCCTGGGGCAGCTCCTGATGCAGGAAGAACGGCCTCATGCGCGTGGTGATGGGACAGACGATGGTCATGGAGTTCGAGATGTTGAAGTCGTAGCTGCTGACCACCAGCGCGGGGCGCCTGCTTGCGGGCTCGTGCCCGCGCGTGGGGTCGAAGTCCACCTCGACGATGTCCCCCTGGCTGTAGATCACCACAGCTCCTCTCCCGCAGGGGCGCCCCAGTCGAGCTCGCGGCCCTGGTAGCGCTTGCCGTCCCAGGTTTCCATGCGCCCCTTGAGGGTGTCCTTCTCGCGGGCGGATTCGATGACGATGCGCCGATCGTCCTCCACGTAGATGCGCACGTCGTCGCCCACCCGCAGGTGCAGGGTGTCGCAGAAGGGCTTGGGAAGCCGCACGGCCGAGGCGTTCCCCCATTTTCCAAGGGTGGCGGTTGTCACGGGCGCTCCTTTCATAGGATATACAAAGTATATCAATCTGCGTTCGCATTCGCAATGCCTCTTCAGGGGCTATCGATGTCTCATGCTTTCGAAATACTGCATACCATCTGCGGAAACTCATTTATTGGGAAAACACTATTTGAATCCTGCGCGGCGCCGTCGCTACAATTCCCCTCGGATATCCGAACGTTACCTGTTTCGAAAAGCATGGCGGACGAGAAGGGAAGAGGGACCATGAGGAATTGGGGCAAGGCGGCTATCGCGTCCGCGGCGGTTGCGGTCGTGCTGGCCTGCGCCGCGTGCGCGCCGGCCGGCGACAAGCCGGGTGCGGAGGACGCAGCCGACGGGGCGGTGCAGGCCCAGGCGCAGGATACGGCGTCGGGCGAGGCCGTGGGGGGCGCTCGGGTGAGCACCCACAACTACAGCTGGGAGAAGTGGCAGGAGGAGTACCCGAACCAGTACGAGACTTTCATCCGCGGCATGGACGACGTGGAGGATTGGGACGGCAAGGTCCATGCCCATGCGCTGCTCTATGCGAATGCGCTCCATGCCACCTACAGCAAGAGCTCGATAGAGCAGTCGGGCACCTCGTGCATCGCGTGCAAGTCCACCACGGGCGCCAAGCTCTTCGATGATATGGGCGTTGATGCGTTCCTGAACGATTTCGACACCTACGCGGGCGAGGACGGCGAGCTCGTGGATTGGTACGATTGCGGGTTGTGCCATGTGGATGGCGAGCCCGGCGGCGAGCTTGAGCCCGGCGGAATGACGGCTGTGGCCTTCGGCAAGCCCCTCTTCGACCAGCTGAGCACCTCGGAGGAAGCTGTGTGCGGCCAGTGCCACAACTACATCGGCGCCGTCTACACCAGGGGCGGCCTGATGAAGAAGTTCCAGTCCGGCGAGGCGGACTTCGAGAACGCGAACCCCTGGCGCTACGGCATGGACCCCGAGAGCCTCATGAAGGCAGCGCTGGAGGACGGCTACGAGATGAACGTCGACGAGAAGACGGGCATCGCCACCTTCCAGGCGAACCATCCCGAGGTGGAGATTTTCCAAGGCAGCGTCCACCAGGAACTGGGGCTTACCTGCGTGAGCTGCCACGGCGTCACCATGACCGCTGCAGACGGCGAGGAGTTCACCTCCCACGGCTTCTCTGAGTCGCCGCTCGAGAACCCCGAGGCGCTGGAGTACTGCCTGACCTGCCACACCGCCCAGGGCGTGAAGGATGCCGACGGCATGGTGGAGTTCGTGCACAACGCCCAGCAGGAGATGGCCGACGCCGAGGCCGGCTTCACCGAGAAGCAGAAGCAGCTGCAGGAGCTCATCGTGGCTGCGAACGCCAACGCAGGCGCCGACAAGGAGGCGCTCGACCAGGCCAAGGAGCTTTACACCAAGGCTACGTGGTATGTGCGCTACGCCGATGGCGGCGGGGATACGAAGGGCCAGAAGATCGCCCACAACCCTGGCGGCGAGCTCGACTACGTGCAGCGCGCCGTGGTCATGGTGGAAGAGGGGATAGGCCTGCTCTCCTAGGCGCTTCCCGCAAACGGTTCGTGCGCTCCGCAGCCCTTTCCGGTGGCGGAGCGCATGCTTTAATGTAGGCGTATGGTATCCTGCGGGCGGTACGGGGTTTCGTCGGATGCGGGGTTCGGGAGGTGGGCCGTGGGCGCTCTGAAGGGGAAGTTCGGGCTGTGGGTTCGCTTCGTCCTGCTCATGCTGGTGGCTGCCGCCATGGTGTTCGCGGCCTACTTCGCCTACAGCGTCTTTTCCGAGCGGGCCGAGAACGAGCGGCGCGCGCTGGCCGAGGCGCGCACGTTGTCGTCCCAGATGCAGGCCGGCTGGGACTACATCGACTCCATACAGAACCGCATCAACTACTCGAACGGCCACTTCGATTTCAAGGACGTGTACTGCTCCGTTGCAGGCAAGTCCATCGCCCGGCGGTTCACCGAGCGGACCGACTACTCCATCCGTTACGTGCGCGAGAACCCTCGCAGCGGCACCGACGAGCCCGACGAGTTCGAGGGGCGGGCGCTTGCGGCCTTCGAGGCGGGGGGGACGGAGTGCTGGGAGTTCACCACCCTGGACGGCCAGCCGGTGTTCCGCTACGTTTCCGTGCTGGTGGCCGACCAGGGGTGCTTGAGCTGTCACGGCGAACCCGCGGGCCAGAAGGACGTCACCGGCTTTCTCATGGAGGGCATGAGCCTGGGGGATGTGGCGGGTGCGGTGAGCATAACGCTGCCCATGGCCGCCATGGACGCGGAGGCGAAGGCGGACCTCACGGGCAGCATCGTGTTCTTCTGCGTGCTCATGGCAGTCGTCACCTTGGTGCTGGCATGGGGGCTGCGCCGATGGGTGACCACACCCATCGTCACCGAGAACGACCGGCTCAAGCGCGAGGCCCAGGCGCAGTCGAACTTCCTCACCATCGTCACCCACGAGCTGAAGACGCCGCTGTCGGCGATCATCGCCCATACGGAGCTGTGGGGCATGCGCCACGGGGTCGCGCCGGACGACGACGGTTCGGGAAGGGGCGCGCCGGGCGACGACGGGTCGTGCCGGGACGAAGGGGTGCGCAAGGACGAGGAAGCCATGGAGGCCATCCGGCTTCATAGCCAGATGCTGTTGGGGCAGGTGAACAACGTGCTCGACACGGCGCGGATGGACGAGGGCAGCCTGGCGCTCATCCCGGAGGACGTGGACGTCTACGACGTGGTCTGCATGGTCCGGCGCATGGCCGACCCCTTGGCTCGCAACAGGGGCATCGCGTTCGATGCGAAGGTGGTGCCGCCGGTGCCGGTGGTGCGCGCCGACCGCGAGATGCTGCGGCGCATCATGGTGAACCTGGTGGGCAACGCCATCCGCTACACGGGGGCAGGCGGGTCGGTGGAGCTGCGCATCTCCTACGATGACGGGATCCTTTCCGTTGCCGTGCGGGATACCGGCGAGGGGATTGCGCCGGAGGACGTAGGACGGGTATTCGACCGATTCTCCAGCTCGGCGAAGGGTGCTGTGGCCGAGAACGGGGGAACGGGGCTGGGGCTTTCCATAGTGAAGAGCTACGCCGAGCTTGCGGGCGGCAGCGTCTCGGTTGAAAGCGTCCGAGGGCAGGGCAGCACGTTTTCCGTGAGGCTGCCCTTGGAAGCGGCGAAGGTGGAAGAATGTTAGGCGCGACCCGGCACGGGAGGCGCGCTGCGGAAGGGGCGGGGTCCATGGAGGGTGCGAAGGTTCTGCTGGTCGATGATGACGACGGCCTGAGGTCCGTTACGGCGTCTCTTTTGGAGCAGGGCGGCTACGTCTGCGTTCAGGCGGCGGCGGGGGAGCAGGCTCTCGCCCTGGCCGCGGCCGAGGGCGTGGGCGTCGTGGTGCTGGACGTCATGATGCCGGGGATGGACGGGTTCGCGGTGCTGGAGCGCCTTCGCGACCAGGGTTTCGCGCGGCCTGTCCTCATGCTCACGGCGAAGGGCGATATCGTGGACAAGCGCCGGGGCTTCCAGCTGGGCGCCGACGACTACCTGGTCAAGCCCTTCAACGCCGAGGAGCTGCTGCTGCGGGTGGAGGCGCTGCTGCGCCGGGCCCGCGCCCAGGCCGACGGCGCACCTTCGGAGCAGGCGGACGACGCAGGCGCGTACGGCGGCCGCTCCTTCCAGCTGGGCTCGCTTTCGGTCGATTTGCGCCATGGGGAGGTGGAGGTCGACGGGGTGAGGGCGGACCTTACGCCCAAGGAGCGCCGCATCATGCTGGTGCTCGCGGAACATCCCGGGCAGGTGCTCAGCCGCGACGAGATAGTCGAGGCGGTGTGGGGCGCCGAGTACGTCTCGTCGTCGGTGAGCATTCCGGTGTACGTGCGCAACCTTCGCGAGAAGATAGAGCCCGACCCCGCTAACCCGCGCTTCCTGAAGACCGTCTGGGGGCAGGGCTACAGGCTGGGCGATTAGGATACGCGTCCAAGGCGGTTCGGCCCGGACGTCTACTTGCCGGCGGGGTGCGGGGTTGCGCGGTTGCCGAGCTTCGAGGCTCCCATGACCATGGCGCCTATGACGAAAGGCAGCCAGAAGACGAAGGCGCGGTACACGGTGATGGCCGTGAGCGCGGTGGCCTGATGAACGCCGAACAGGGCGAACGCTACCACACCGGCCGCTTCGGCGATGCCCACGCCCTGGGGCACCACCGACACCATGGCGGCCAGGGTCGCCACCACGTAGCCGCAGACCATGGCGGCGGGGGAGTGGATGTTGAAGGCAAGGCAGACGCTGGCGAAGCATCCCAGCTCGCAGGCGCTGCTCAGGGCGCACCAGCCCACGGAGGCCGCAGCCTGCCCGCGGTGCTTGGCCACCAGCAGCGCGGCGGAGGCGTAGGAGTTCACGGCGTTGGCGACGGCCTGGTCGAAGGGCCCCTTGTGGAAGCGCGCGGCCACCTTGTCGGCGATGCGCAGCAGCGGGCCGGCCAGTCGCAGCACCAGCTTCGGCCGCACCGCGGCCACCACCATGACGGCCACCATGCCGCCCACGGCGACAACACCCGCGGCGCCTAGGGCCCCCATGCCCGGCTGCAGCCCCGCGGTCACGCCCAGCACTGCGAACCCTGCCACCATGATGAATAGGAACCCCACGTTGATGGCCGCCTGCATGAGCAGCGCCCCAGCGGTCGCCGCGCCGGCCGCATCCCCGCGCTTGGTGGCCTGGTCCACTACCAGCGCCTCGCCCGACACGTTCATCGACGGCGCGATGGTGTCCACGAAGAAGGTCTCGAACACGAGCTTCAGCCCCTCCGGGAAGCGCATCTTCGACCCGACGGCCCGAAACGCCCTGCCGTAGGCCATGCCCTGGCAGGCGTACTTGCAAAGCTGCAGCCCGATGGCCACCGCCAAAAACGCGGTCTGCCCCTCGCGGATGTCGCGGACCACGGCGTCGGCGTTCTTGCCGTGGACGAGCACCACCGCCAAGACGGCGACGAACACCACCGCCACCAGCAGCTTCTTAAGGTTCTTCACGGCGCACCTCCCCGTCGGCTTCCGCGTCCGCGCTGCGCCTACGTCGTTGCTGCGTCTTCCCGCCCTGCCGTCTGCGCTTCGCCAAGCTCCTCCTATTGTAGGGCGCCGACCTTGCCGGCGGATGCCAACGCCGTGTCGGTCCGGTGACGTCCCGATGCGCCGGCGCTCCGCGGATCTCGGATCCATGCCATGGGCTCGGACGCCGGCGGGGGTGCGGATACCCCATCGCGCGGATTTGGGATTCGCCAAGGCGTCGGCTCGCACCGGCTTCGCCATGCATTCCACGCCTTGGCCCCCGTCTGCCGCAGCGGGCTTGCGTTGCCTCCGGTCCCCTTCGGTGCGTTCGCGGGCAACCCTTCGGCAACGAAAAGGCCCTTCTCTCTGCGTCGGTGCAGGGAGAAAGGCCTTTTCGTCAGCTGCCGTATGCGTGGCCGAGACGCTCGTGCGCCTTTTGCGCCGCGTCCTTCGACGATCGGGCGCTATTCGGCGCTCACCAGGGTGATCTCGAAGGTGAGGTCCTTGCCGGCCAGTTCGTGGTTCATGTCGAAGGTGACCACGCCGTCCTCGATGGACTTCACGAACACGGGGAAGGGCTGGCCGCCCGGGCCCATCATGTAGACCGTCTGGCCGACGGGCAGCTGGTCGCCGTTGGGGATCTGGCTCAGCGGCACCTTCTGCACCATGGCCTCGTCGCGCTCGCCGTAGGCCTCGGCGGCGGGGATGCGCACGGTCTTGGTCTCGCCGACCTCCATGTCCTTCACGGCCGCGTCGAAGCCGGGGATCATCTGCCCCGCCATGCAGGTGAACTCGATGGGCTCGCCGCGGTCCAGCGACGAGTCGAACTTCGTGCCGTCGTCCAGCGTGCCCGTGTAGTGGGCCTTTACCTTCTTGCCTTCGTTGCTCATAGGAGCCTCCTAATCGGGTTGTTGCATGCCGCGGGGACGAATCGGCTTTCGGGCTCACGCACGCGCGCACGTCGGCGCGTCCGTTGGCTTCCGCTCTCGCGCGTGCGCCTGTTCCTGCACGTTAACGTATCCAGGCATCCGCGCCCTTGCGTGCTCTCGCCGACGCAGCCTCGCATTCGTCCATAATGCGCAGGTGCGTTTCCGTCCGCGCACCCGCCTGTTTCCGCGGCCTTGCAGTTCCGCCCCTTTCCGGGGCCTTCGCTTCGAAACGCTGTCCTATTTTACCGAACCGGCCGTCCGAGCGGCCGCGCACAACTCTCAAGCGCCAACTGCACACATACTTGCTACCAACCCGATGTTTTCCGCCTTCCCCGCTTCGCCCGAACGCCCTCCCATGTTGGCAACCTCGTTGCCGTTTCCTCGCAATGTCCAGCCGCAAATGCGCTAGGTGCCGACCCGCCGCCTTCCATCGCCTCCATCGTCCGGGCGATCTGCCGGCATTCCCCTTGGCTGTTTCTGTCTGCGCCCTGCGAGGCCGCCTATTGCCGCCCTCTACTTTCTCCCGGTGCCGCCATCCGCTCATTGTCCAGACAGACACCCCTTCTCGGGCGCCATGTAGCTTTGCCCGGTGCGTCGCTGGCAGGATTTCGAGGATATGCACAGGCTGGGGTATGCATATCCTCGAAATCCTGCCAGAGGAGTGTGCATATCCTCGAAATCCTGCCAGAGGAGTGTGCATATCCCCAAAATCCTGCCAACCGATGTGCATATCCTCGAAATCCTGCCAGAGCCTTCAGGGGCTGCTGGGTCTCTGTGGCCACAGCTCGACCGCGGTCGGCTTATGCTGCAATGGGGCGATTGCTGGCTTGGCGGACGAGCGGCCTTGTCGTGCGCGACCGCGGTTATCGTGCGCGGTTGTTGTCAAAGGGGGACGGCGACAGTCGCCGTAGGCCTCCCGCCGCAGGCCATTTCCCGCCGAGCACCAACCATTGCTAGCCTCGACGCGGTTGCCAGGCGTGTCGGATTCCCTCGGGGCCGCGCCGGGCCCTCGCCGGTTGACCGCGGTTGCGGGACGCTCCGGAGACTGCATCGGGCGCAACTCCCTCGCCGACTTTCCGCACCGATGCCCTTCTGGGCTCGCCACGTTGGGCGTGGCGCTGATGGCGCAACTCCCTCGCCGGCTCTCCGCACCTATGCCCTTTCTGACAGAGGGGTGGGAGGGGCTCGCGATAGCTTTTGTTCCGCAGCGGGTCAACGTCCCCTTTGCGAAGATGCGAAAAAGCTGTGGGTTTTGAAAACGCTTGCAACAGAGAAAGTAATTGCCGAAGAAGGCTCCCTCCTGTGGTAGGGTTGGACCGAGGGGGAGGAACATGGATATAGTGCTTCATGGTGTGTCCGCATTCGCTTACTGGCTCGGACGAGCGGGATTGGAGGATTCCGCTCGTCGCCTGCGCGCTGTCCCGGGAGCTGCGTGCCCATCCGGTAGGGGTGGCTTTGGGCGGGTTCCCGGAGGAGTCCCGCCTTCTGCGCCGACCCCGGCACAGCTGGCCGTTCCCGGCGCGCTATGCCCATCTCTGTCACTTGCTGTTGGGGATACGGCCTTCGATCTGCTCGCATCCCTCTCGCACCCCGTCCATATCTCCGTACCGAGGAGCCAGCGATCCCAACGGAGAGGCTTCGTCAAGCATGTGCGCGACAAGGCATTCGACGGCGATTACCTCGTTCGCATTGCGCCCGGCATCTTCGTTCCGAGTCCCGAGCTGTGTTTTGTGCAGGTGGCCGAGCGTATGCCCTTCCATCAAACGGTCAAGGCGGGATGCGCGTTGTGCTCGACGTTTTCGATAGACCCTGCCCAGCCTTTCGGCCTTGCAAGCGTGCAGCCCCTCACAAACCTGGAAAAGCTGCGCTCGTTCGTGGAGTCCAATCCCGGCGCACGGGGCAGGAACAAGGCGTGCCAGGCGTTACCCTATGTGAAGGAGCGAGCGGCGTCGCCGGCGGAGATCTACCAGCTGATGGTGCTTACGCTGCCAACCCATCGAGGGGGATTCGGCTTGCGCGAGCTTGAGCCGAACTGCAAAGTGCCGCTTGGGAAGAGGGCTGCCAAGATGGCGGGACGCTCGTTCGTGATTCCCGACCTGTACAGCGAGAGGTGCCGTGTCGCCATCGAGTACGACGCCGATGCGACCCATTGTTCCGGACGCCAGCTGTCGCGCGACGCCACCAAACGGATGGCTCTGGAGTCGATGGACGTCAAGGTCATCACGGTGACGACGGGCCAGCTTGCCTCCTTTGAGCGAATGCGAGACGTTGCCGACGAGGCGGCCCGCGCCATGGGGACGCGGGTGCGCATAAGCAGCGCTTCGTTCGAATCGGCGCAGCGGCTTCTGGGCACCACCCGGAAATCGTTCGACGGGCTTTTCGACGCAGCATGGTTGGAGCATAGGAAACGTCTGGGCGGCTCCGCTGGCCCCGGTGTGCGCTAGGCGCCTTGAGCGCGGAGGCTTCGGCATGTCGCTCGGTGCGAAACGCCGTCGCGACATTCGATTCTAGATATCGCACGAAATCCTGCAAGAATGCAGGCAAAGCGGGACGCCCGGGGCCTCGCGCGTCGGGGCGGATGCCGTAGGGTGCTTCCTCCTCTGGCAGGATTTCGAGGATATGCACAGGCTGGGGTATGCATATCCTCGAAATCCTGCCAGAGGAGTGTGCATATCCCCAAAATCCTGCCAACCGATGTGCATATCCTCGAAATCCTGCCATGCGCAAAGTGCGAGGCGTCGCAAGGTGGCTGCGGAGTGGTTGAGGATCGCGGCGTCGGGTTCAGGGTGTCACGCGAACAGGTGCAGGCGAATGGTGGCGCCGGGTGCGGGCGCGTGGTGGCGATGCGGCATGGGGCGGTAGGTGTCGGTTGCCGGGTGCGCGGCGTTCCGGTAGGCGTCACCGACGGGGCGGGATGAAAGCGACGCGTGGAAAAAACATGGGACGTTCGGCCTAATCAACAGGCAATTTCCATAATTCGTGAAAATTTTTCTTGACCCGGACCCTACGGGAGGTTATTTTAGCAAATTGCGACTTTTTGCAGTTCTGCGGGAGCTCATGAAGGAGGATACACCTCGTGCCAGAAGGAAAAAGCCCAGATCAGAGCAAGCTTTATAGGAATCGCCGCAGCTTCGCGAAGATTCCGGACGTCATGGACGTGCCCAACCTCATCTCCATCCAGGTGGACAGCTTCGAGTGGTTCAAGACCGAGGGCCTGGCGCAGGCCTTCCGCGACGTGAGCCCCATCGAGAACTCCACGAAGGACATGGCCGTGGAATTCGGCCGTCACGAGTTCGGCGAGCCGAAGTACACGGTGGACGAGTGCAAGGAGAAGGACGTCTCCTACATGGCGCCGCTGTTCGTCGAGATCCGGTTCATCAACCGTACCACCGGCGAGATCAAGGAGCAGGACGTGTTCGTCGGCGACTTCCCGCTGATGA
The DNA here is from genome assembly GCA_048242115.1 of Eggerthellaceae bacterium. Taxonomy (GTDB): domain Bacteria; phylum Actinomycetota; class Coriobacteriia; order Coriobacteriales; family Eggerthellaceae; genus Xiamenia. The sequence continues at coordinate 2,927 of DBFAWQ010000144.1, read as the reverse complement.
CCCCCCGCGGCACCTTCATCATCAACGGCACGGAGCGCGTGGTCGTCAGCCAGCTGGTCCGCAGTCCCGGCGTCTACTTCGGCAGCGAGCGCGACAAGACCTCCGACAAGACTATATACAACGCGAAGGTCATCCCCTCGCGCGGCGCATGGCTGGAGTTCGAAACGGACAAGCGCGACCTTTTGTCCGTGCGCATCGACCGCAAGCGCAAGCAGCCGGCGACGCTTCTGGTGCGGGCGCTTGGCCTGGCGGAGACCCGCGAGGAGATCATCGAGCTTCTGGGCAACGACGACATGGTGCTGCGCACGCTTGACCGCGACCCCGCCACCACCCGCGAGGAATCGCTCATCGAGCTGTACAGGCGCTTCCGCCCCGGCGAGCCGCCCACCATCGACTCGGCCCGCACGCTGCTGGACGGCCTGTTCTTCAACCCCCAGCGCTACGACCTGGCGAAGGTCGGCCGCTACAAGATCAACAAGAAGCTGGGCTTCGACCCCGACTTCGAGTCCTCCACCCTCACCGACGAGGACATCGTGGCCACCATGCGCTACATCATCGCGCTGCATGCCGGCGCCGAGGACGTGTCCACCGACGACATCGACCACTTCGGCAACCGCCGCATCCGCACCGTGGGCGAGCTGATCCAGAACCAGTTCCGCATCGGGCTCACCCGCATGGAGCGCGTGGTGCGCGAGCGCATGGGCATGCAGGAGGCCGACGAGATCACGCCGCAGTCCCTGGTGAACATCCGCCCCATCGTGGCCGCCATCAAGGAGTTCTTCGGAAGCTCGCAGCTGTCCCAGTTCATGGACCAGACCAACCCCGCCGCGGGCATCACCCACAAGCGCCGCCTGTCGGCTCTGGGCCCGGGCGGCCTGTCCCGTGAGCGCGCCGGCTTCGAGGTGCGCGACGTTCACACCTCCCACTACGGGCGCATGTGCCCCATCGAGACGCCCGAAGGCCCCAATATCGGCCTCATCGGGTCGCTTGCCACCTACGCCCGCGTGAACGACTACGGCTTCATCGAGACGCCGTACCGCCGCGTGGTGGACGGGCGCGTGACCGACGAGATCGACTACCTGACCGCCGACGAGGAGGAGAACTACACCATCGCCCAGGCGAACGACCTGTTCAACCTGGAGACCCGCGAGTTCGGCGCCTTCGACGAGAAGGGCAACTTCATCCCGGCGGCCCGCGTGCTGTGCCGCACGAAGGACGCCTCGGGCACTTACGGCGAGCCCGACGAGGTGCCGCCCGCCCAGGTGGACTACATGGACGTGTCGCCGCGGCAGATGACCTCGGTGGCAACCTCGCTCATCCCGTTCCTGGAGCACGACGACGCCAACCGCGCCCTCATGGGCTCGAACATGCAGCGCCAGGCCGTGCCGCTTTTGCGCCCCACGGCTCCGCTGGTGGGAACCGGCATCGAGCACCGCATCGCCGTGGACTCCGGCGAGATGCTGGTGGCCCAGAACCCGGGCGTGGTGGACTACGTCGACGGCCAGACCATCATCGTGCTGAACGACGACGGCGAGTACGACGAGTACCTGGTGCCGAAGTTCCAGCGCTCCAACCAGTCCGGCTGCATCAACCACCGTCCCATCGTGCGCAAGGGCGACGAGGTGCAGGCCGGCGACGTGCTGGCCGACGGCCCCTCCTGCGACGGCGGCGAGCTGGCGCTGGGCCAGAACCTCATGATCGCCTACATGCCCTGGGAGGGCTACAACTACGAGGACGCCATCATCGTGTCCGAGCGCGTGGTGGCCGAGGACCTGCTGACCTCCATCCACATCTCGGAATACGAGCTGGACGCCCGCGACACGAAGCTGGGCCCGGAGGAGATCACCCGCGAGATCCCCAACATCTCCGACGACATGATCACCGACCTGGACGCCGACGGCATCATCCGCATCGGCGCCGAGGTGTTCCCCGGCGACGTGCTGGTGGGCAAGGTCACCCCGAAGGGCGAGACGGAGCTCACCGCCGAGGAGCGCCTGCTGCGCGCCATCTTCGGCGAGAAGGCCCGCGAGGTGCGCGACACCTCCCTGAAGGTGCCCCACGGATCGGGCGGCCGCGTCATCGGCATCAACAAGTTCAGCCGCGAGAACGGCGACGAGCTGCCCCCGGGGGTCAACGAGCTCGTGCGCATCTACGTGGCCCAGAAGCGCAAGGTGCAGCAGGGCGACAAGCTCTCCGGCCGCCACGGCAACAAGGGCGTCATCAGCCGCGTGCTGCCCGTGGAGGACATGCCCTACCTGGCCGACGGCACCCCCATCGACGTCATCTTGAACCCCCTGGGCGTGCCTTCCCGTATGAACGTGGGCCAGCTGCTGGAGAACCACCTGGGCTGGGCCGCGAAGTGGGGATGGTCCGACGCGGAGGAGTCCACCGAGGTGGTGGACGGCCCCATGTTCGTGGCCACGCCGGTGTTCGACGGCGCCAACGAGGACGAGATCTCCGACGCCATCGAGAAGGCCAACCGCAACCTCATCAACGCCAACCACGCCAAGTACGGCGACAAAGCCCGCGACGAGTTCGTGCCGCAGCTGTCGCGCACCGGCAAGACCTGGCTCTACGACGGCCGCACCGGCGAGCGCTTCCGCGAGCCGATTACCGTGGGCCAGACCTACATGCTCAAGCTCGGCCACATGGTAGACGACAAGATCCACGCCCGCTCCACCGGCCCCTACAGCCTGATCACCCAGCAGCCGCTGGGAGGCAAGGCGCAGTTCGGCGGCCAGCGCTTCGGCGAGATGGAGGTGTGGGCCCTCTACGCCTACGGCGCCTCCAACGTGCTGCAGGAGATCCTGACCGTGAAGTCCGACGACACCGCCGGGCGCGTGAAGAGCTACGAGGCCATCGTCAAGGGCGAGAACATCCCCGCCGCCGAGGTGCCCGAGTCCTTCAAGGTGCTGGTGAAGGAAATG
>DBFAWQ010000143.1:0-10063 GCA_048242115.1 Eggerthellaceae bacterium | reverse complement strand
CCTACGGTACGGTGCTCAGCCTGAGGGAGGATTAGCGTTGGATGAGAAGAAGACGCAGATTCAGCTGAAGCTCATCGCTAACCTCATCGAGGGCCTGTTAGCGAATAAGGACGGTGTCATTTTCGATGCATCACTGTGCACGCAGGAACGTTGCATTCGTTTCTCCACTCCCATGCTCGAATCCGTGTTTCCATCCGTTAAGACGGCATCGGGTGCATGGAAGAACGGGCGCTTTCTGATGTATGAGGTGTTCAATGAGGCGAAGCGCTTCGAGGTTGCGGCATCGGTAAGTTATGCGGGGCTCACTTCGGCCCAGAAAGAGAGTTGCAGACAACTCCTAGCTGCCTGCAACGTAGCTGCAGACGACGGGCGAAGCCCGATTCACTTGCGAACTTGGAACTACGGCGCCGCGGCTTGTGACGCGCAAGGTATTCTGACCGCGCTGCAGGTATTCTTCGACTATGAACTGCCGTACTTCGAGACCGAACTTGCCGCCTGGAAGACGAACCATGACAGGCATGTAAAGCTATTTCCGCAACTGGATCAAGACATACTCGTCGTCGAGGAGGCGCCAAGCGGACTGTTGATCGAAGGAGCTGCAAAGGATGTTCTGTCAAACAAATACGAACGCAATCCTGAGGCGAGGAGGCGCTGCATTGCCGCACATGGCAGTGCTTGCTGCATTTGCGGCCTAGACTTCGGCGAGGCTTACGGACCTGAATTTACGGGGAGGATCGAGGTGCATCACATCGTTCCGCTCCGCATGATAGGCTCAAGTTACGCCGTGGATCCAGTTCACGACCTGATACCCGTATGCCCCAATTGCCACATGGTATTGCATAGTAAGCCTGGCGGCGGCTTTTACACGCCTGACGAAGTGCGTGGTATCCTTCGAAAACAGGAGATGCGGCAGGGGCATACGGTATGAAGAGACTGTTTAACAAGCGAGCTAGCAAGGAATAAAAACTCACTTTTCGTCAGCAATCGTAATCTTGCTGACGGCGTCGGCCCACTCGGCGTCTCGGCGTGCCTTCCATTCCTCGGAAACAGCGGCATTCGTTTCGCATTGCGGTTCGGCGCTGTAGAACGTGGCAACGTAGAGTTCGAGAACTGCTTCGTCGTCCATTTCGGACAGGACGCGGTCGCCGTAGTCTTCGAATCCGGCAGCTTCGCAGTATTCCTCCAGCTCGTCTTTCGCGGCCGTAACGTCGATTGTGCCTGCGGCGAGGTTCTCGAGCAGCTTGTCCAGGACCGCCCGGCGAGCTTTCTCGGCGGTACCCTCTCGCTTTGCCCTCTCGCATTCCGTAAGCAGGGTCGCAAGCAGCCACCGCTGCAGCGCCACTTGGATTTCTTCTGGCAGTCCGCCAGGGTAGCGCTTCCCAAGCCACGAACGGAACGATGCCCGCAGTTCCTCGCGGTCTGCCACGGGAAGGGCGAGAAGAACCTGGCCAAGCAGAGCGGCTTGCACGGTTTCCCTGACGCGCTCGGGAACCGGATCGGGAAGCGTGCCGGGGAAGGAATCCCTCATTCCCTTTAGAAACTCGTCGAGCAGCTCGTCCTCACGGTAGCCAGCCTCAACCATTGCCTTCTCCTTCCGTAGCGTGCGATTTCCGCTGCGGTAAATGATATCCTTTGTCCAAACGCTAATGTTGCGCAACAAAAACCGCTATTTTCAGGCCATTACGGTTCTGTTCAGGCGTATTCTCAAGCACGAACCGTATGTACGGGCGGTCTCCGGGTCGTCCGTACAAGCGTATCTTGCAATTACCAGCAGCTGCACGGCCTTAGCAATAGTACATCGTGTTTGAACTACTTTTGGCACACCGTTAGCATGTGGGCGTTAAACCCGCCCCTCTTCGCGAGGCGCATCGGCCTCGCGGAGCGCCTCTTCCAGCAGCTTATCGTCGCTTTTTCCTTGGAAGAACGCGGGGTCTACCGGGGACGTGGTTTCCCGAATGCTTTCGGCAAGGGCTTCCGTCCGGCTGCGGGGCATGGCCCGCTTGCCCCGTCGGCTGGGCGCCTCCACCTCCCCGCAGGCCTCGTCCAGAAGCTCGTTTATCGACAGGGACTCGTAGCCGCGGTCCTTGATGAACTCGGCGGGGGAGAGGCGCCGAGCGGGCAGCGAGCCGAAGGTCGAGGCGTCCCGCGAGATGACGACGTCGCACTGCTCGGCAAGGGCGACGGCCGCGACGATTCCGTCCTCGAAGTCCGGTCTCTCCAGGGAAAGCGCACGCTCGCATACCGGCCGGTCCACCGACCCGATCGTCGCCATCTCCAGGATGCGGCGCACGGCATCGTAGGCCTTCTCGGCATTTGCCAACTTGCTCACCAGGTAGAACACGTCCTTGAGCGACGTGCCCGCCACCACCATCTCGATGCCGTCCAGCAGGCAGATTCCCACCGCCCCCTCGGCGTCGTCGGCGAAGGGGCGCCGGTCCAGGGCAAGGTCGAGCCACACGTTCGTGTCCACCAGCGCCTTCATGACAGCGCCTCGTAGTCCGCCAGACGGTGCTGCAGCATGAGGGCGTCGAGCGCCTCGTCCGACAGCTCCGCGCTCGGCTTCGCGATGCCGCGCAACCCCGCCAGCGCCGCCCTCTTGCGCCGAAGTTGCGCTCGTTCCTCTTCGCGCCCCGACTCCGCCAGGAACTGCGGCAGCTCCTTGGTGCGGGCCAGCTCGCGCCAGAGCAGCTTCACCGCCTCGGTGGTGGAGATCCCGAACCGCTTGAGCACCTCGTCGCCCCTACTTTTCGTAGTCGCATCGATGCGCACGTTGATTGTCGCCTGCCCACTCGCCATAATCATCGCTCCTTATACTGCATTACCGTAATGCAGTATAGAGCGAGCTCCAACGAAACGCAAGGATCGTCCTATTCACTAGCCGACGCCACTTCTGCGCCTGCTTCCTTATTATCACCCAAGAACATTTCTGGCTATTTCGCGACATCCCGAAACGCATCGTACCTGGTCACAGCGTTTCGCCATCTCGGTTCTTTATTATCATCCTATTGCCTTTCATTTAACAACGGGCGGTGGCGAAGGTCGGAATCGGCTCCGAAGCCCCTTCCTGAACGGTTCGGTTGCTTCTGGGTTGCGGTGGGGTGATGCTTCGCGGCGATGGCTATAATCGGAAGGCGAAAACGTACCGGCGTCGCTGTCCGCTTTCGCATGTTTCAACGCGGAGGGATGGGTGCGCCGACCGTGTGAGCCGGCAAGCAGCGTTGGTCTTGCGTGAGGGCAACAGCTGGCGCGGCCTTTGCGCGGGGCGCTAACATGCGCCGGCCCTAAACTCGCAATCCGAAGGAGACTCCATGGAACCGCTGGACATCATGAAGAACCGCTACTCGTGCCGCAAGTTCGACGCAACGCCGCTGACCGACGACGAGCTGGCCACCATTCTGGAGGCCGGTCGCATCGCCCCTTCCGCATGCAACAACCAGCCGTGGCGTTTCGTCGTGCTGCAAGGCGCCGATGAGCTGGCAAAAGTCGACGCGTGCACAAAGTGTCGCTACGGCGCGCAGGCCGCGGTGCTCGTGTGCTTCAACATCGACGAATCCGCGAAGAACCCGGTCGTCACCCCCGACTACGGCTGGATCGACAGTGGCCTTGCCCTCATGCAGATGGCGCTCCAGGCCGAGAGCCTAGGCCTCGCGTCGTGCATCGTGGGCGCCTACGAGCCCGCCGCCGCCCGCGAGCAGTTCAACCTGCCCGAGAACATCGTGCCCTATCAGTTCCTTATGCTCGGCCACGCTGCTGCCGGCCCCTCGCGCATGCACGAAGACCGTCGTCCCCTGGAAGAGGTGGTAATCCGCGGCGGCTTCTGACGCGCGTATGTCAGGACGCATGTCAGGGGGACGGGGGTGATGACATAATCGCAAGTCGTGGCATGTTAGGAGATGGGATGCTGGCGTAAACCTGCTGCCTCCAAAATGCGAGCTGGGGATATGCCATCATCCCCGTCCCCCTGACATTTCGTTCCCTTGCACCCAGCTGCGGCGGAACGGCCACTTCCCGCCGTTCTCGCTTGCGCCGTCCCACGTCCCCCCCGCAACGGCGCGATGGCGCGGCGGTCACGGGAGTGTTCCGGTTCGCGGCAATCCGTCAACCGATGCCCCCATTGTCACCCTTCGGCGCCCTTCGCGGCCTACCATGGTGCAACCCGAACGCAGACCGACGTGGCCGCATCGCTTGCACCGCGCAAATCCGCTAGTGTGGCGGTGTGACCTACGTGCCGCTTCGTTGCGCTAGCGGCGTCGAATCCCCAGGCCCCTTGGTTCGTTCGGTCCGCTGACCACCGCGCTTTGTCGATTTCGGCTGGCTGACCGCCCCTTTGGCGTCTGCCTGCGCTGGCCGACCGTCCCGTCGCGCGCCTATCCTTAAGGAGGAAGCTCATGGAGGAGCCCATTATCAAACTGTCGGAATGCAATGGCTGTACGAACTGCGTCGAGGACTGTCCTACCAACGTGTTCGACCTGTTCTCCGACCACAAGGCCCGCGTCGTCGAGCCAGGAAACTGCATCGACTGCCACATCTGCGAGGCCGTATGCCCCACGAACGCCATTCGGCTGGTAGCCGCCTAGAGCTGTCCGCACCAGCCGCGCTACGACGTCGCAAGCGCGCATAAGCCCCCCACTTGCGGCAATTTCCCGCCAAGTTGGCGACATATGCGCGCTTGCCTCGCTGCGGTCGCCTTCGAATTTTGCGGCGAATCGAGGAGGGCGGCAAAGGGGCGGGAGTCGAGTTCGGCCGCTACTCCTCCCACCTGCCGCTCAGGCCCATGTAGACGCGCATGGCCACCATTGCCAGCCACAGCACGGCGAACAGGCGGATGGTGGTCTGCACGTCTTCGGGGCTACCTGGAATCACGCCGAAGTACCGCAGCAGCCACACGATGGCGTACCCCAGCGCCACTCCCGCCGTCGCCGACAGCACCCCTTTGGCGATGTAGCCGGCCGTTCCGTGCGTTTCGAAGAAATCGGGCTGTTTCATACTGGCACCTTTGGGGACGAGGGAGGAATCACCTGCGGGCAGCAAAAAGCCCCCGGATGTGGGGGCTTTCGAATTCGTGGTGGTCGGAGGGGGACTTGAACCCTCGGCACGCGGATTTTCAGTCCGCTGCTCTACCAACTGAGCTACCCGACCGGATGCGCCTCTGCACGAAAGTGCATTTGCGTCCGTATAGATTACAGGAACCACCGAATGCTGTCAACAAAAATGTTGCTGCCTTTCGGTTGGGCCAAAAATCGCCGAAGTGCTGTATGCCAGGGGCCAAATTTTGCCGAAGGGCTGTAACTCTGTACCGTTTTTTCGAGAAGGGCTGTATCTGGAAGAGAAACCATACAGCCCTTTGGCGATTTTTGGCCATTGGCGGCGTTTGCTCGGGTCTGCGTTGGAGGGCGCGCCCTTACCCCCTTGCCATGGAGCGGCTCATCAGGTAGGTGAGCAGCATGTATAGGCCGTAAATGCCCACCACCAGGGCCGCGGCCAGCGCGATGGGCTCGGCCACCGACAGCCCCAGCGGGTCGAAGAACGAATGGTTCAGCACCCCGATGGCGCAGGCCGAATGGCACACCGCCAGCGCAAGCGGCACCAGGAAGTACACGAGCGTCTGCGCCAGCACGGTCCGGTTGATCATGGGCCGGTCGCATCCCAGCTGGGAAAGGGTGCGGTAGCTAGGCTGCGAGTCGGCGGTGTCGGACAGCCGCTGGATGGCCAGGATGGTGGCGGTGGCCATCAGGAACACGAAGCCGATGTACAGCGCCAGGTAGATGATGGCCATGCGAAGCCCGCTGCTCTGCGAGACCGTCTCCACCTGGGTCAAAAACGAGGACACCGGCCATCCCTCGTCCAGCGCGGAGTCGGGCTGGCTCACCACGCCGATGGAACGCAGCAACTCGTCGAAGGCCGTCTCCGTGTCGGTGATGCCCGGTTGGAAGTTCAGGTCCAGGTAGCAGCGGTTCGGGATGGCGCCCTGGGCGCGGAAGCTGTCGATCATCGCGTCGGGCACCACGATCCACAAAACAGTGGAGGCCATGGACGTGTCGAACAGCTGCGCCTTCACCACGTCGGGCGCCGCGCGCAGCACCGTTCCCTCCATGGAAAGCTCCAAGCCGCCATCAGCGATGGCCTGGGCCGCCTCCTCCGTGCCGGAGAAGTTGTTCACCACTGCGAACTGGTCGTCGCCCAGCACGATCGCATCCTTGCCCAGAAGCGCCAGGACGTTGTTGGTCTGCGTCAGCCCCGACACCAGCACGTTGGTATCCCCGTTCGGGAATCCGTCCAAATCAGCCAGATTCCCCAGGTCGGGCCGCACCGCGTACAGCTCGTCGTACAGCTGGCCGTAGGTGCAGCCCACGGCCTCGTACAGGTTCAGGTCGGCCCACGAGGCCACCACCGCGTCCCACGCTTGCGGGTCGCGGGTGCGCAGGTCGGCCGAGATGTTCCAGTCGTTGGCCATGCCCGCCTCGTAAGCGGCCGCGTACTCCTCGGCCATGGCCGCCGCTCGCGCGTCGTGCGAGGTCGAGTGCGGGTCCACCAGCTCTTTGTGGTTGAAGTAGTACACGTCGGCGGTCACCGTGGCGCCGAAGGGGGCCGCCTGCTCCACGTCGCCGGCCAGCACCTGCACCAGCCCCATGCCGCTGGAGAACGTGGTGATGGAGAAGAACAGCAGCACGCACACCGCCCACAGCGACAGAAATGCCGTGTTGATCCGCGACGCCACCTGCCGCACGGTGAACGGCACCAACCCTCGCAGGTACACGCCTCGCGCCCGCGTCACCGCCGCGATGACGAACCCGGCCAGCGACCAGAAGAACAGAAGCGATCCCAGAAGCATGAACACCGTGGCCCGCACGAATTCCGGCTCGTCCAGCATGACCAGCCCGTTTGCCCACAGCTGCTGGTAGGCGAAGGCCAGACACGCGATGGACGCCACGAACGCCGCCAGGCACACCACCGGGTTGCGCACGCCGCCGCGCTCGTTGCGCTTCTCGGCGTTCAGCAGGTCGATCAGCTTGTAGCGGCCCACCGACGCCGTGTTGAACAGCGCCACCACCACGAAAATGACGGCGAAGCACCCCAAGGTCATCAGGCAGGCCGTGCCCGAGAACACGAACTGGTAGTTCACGATCTGCACGCCGAACAGCAGCGCCGTGGCGAAGGACAGCGCCTGGGACAGCAGGAATCCCAGCACCAGCCCCAAGGCCAGCGCGCCGAAGCCTACCACCAGCGTCTCCATGAGCACGATGGCCGACACGTTGCCGGCCCGCATGCCCAGAAGCAGGTAGGTGCCGAACTCCTTCTTCCGCCGCTTGATGAGGAAGCGGTTCGCGTAGATGACCAGAAAGCCCAGCACGAAGGCGATGACCCCCGAGAACATGTTGATAATCTGCTGCGTGAACTGGAACATCTGCACGTCGGCGGCGTTTTTCAGGTCGAAGAGCACCTTCTGGCTCTCGATGGAGTTGAAGGCGTAGAAGATGGCCACGCCGATGGTCAGCGTGACGAAGTAGATGGAGTAGTCGCGCAACGAGCGTCGGATGTTGCGCAACGCCAGCTTAGCCAGCATGGTTCGCCTCCCCGCCCAGAAACGCCACCACTTCCAGAATGCGCGCGAAGAACTGCTCGCGGGTATCCGACCCCCTGTGCAGCTCGCTGAAGATGCGCCCGTTCTGCAGAAACAGGATGCGCTGGGTGAACGATGCGGCGAACGCGTCGTGGGTGACCATGAGGATGGTGGCGTTCAGCTGGGTGTTCATCATCTCCATGACCTCCAGCATGACCGCGGCGCTGCGCGAGTCCAAGGCGCCGGTGGGCTCGTCGGCCAGCACCAGCCGCGGGTCGGCCACCATGGCCCGTGCCGCGGCGATGCGCTGCCGCTGGCCGCCGGACATCTGGTAGGGGTACTTCTTCAGCACCTCGGCCACGCCCAGGGTAGAGGCCATCATATGCACGCGGTCGGGGATGGTGCGCGGAGAGTCGTGCTTGATGGTCAGCGCCAGCGCGATGTTCTCGAAGCCGGTGAGGGTGTTCAGCAGGTTGGAGTCCTGGAAGATGAAGCCCAGATCGTCGCGGCGGAACTTCGCCAGCGCCCGGTTGCTCATGGCAGACACTTCCTTGCCGCCCACCAGCACCTGCCCGCTCGTGGGCTTGTCGATGGTGGCGATGCAGTTCAGCAGCGTGGACTTGCCTGATCCCGAAGCGCCCATGATGCCCACGAACTCGCCGTCCTCCACGGAAAAGCTCACGCCATCCAACGCCTTGGTGACCGATTCCTTGCGCCCGTAGACCTTGGTCAGCTGCTTGACGGATAGGGCGCACTGTCCCCCGGGCCGCGAGCGGGCGACGTCGGCCGAGCTGGCGTACGCAGGCGACGGCATGGCCACGGGCGCGCCGGTAGGAGCTGCCGCCGAAGCAACAGCATGGCCAGCGGCAGGGGAGGGTGCGGAAGCCGCCGCGTGGGCAGGGGAGGGTGCGGAAGCGGCGGCGTGCGCGGGAACGGTTCCTGAAGAAGCTGCGGCAACGTAGCCGACCGGCGGCACGGGCGCATCGGCAGCCCTTCTTCCGTTGGCGCCATCCCCCACGGCCAGCGTCTCGCGCAGAGGAGACGCCACCGGCCCCTCTGCGCAGGTTCCCCTGATGGGCTGTTCGGTTCGGGGGAGCGGTGCGGGGGTCGGAGCCGGGGGGATGGCTTGCCCCAGGTCAAAGGTTCGGAAGGTGATGGCGTCGGACATGGCGGTCCTTTCGGTTGGTTTCAATCGTCCTTCCGCATCCTACAAAAGCGTCGCTGCGGCATTCCATCGATTCGACTTACACTTATCTTACGTAAGTGTCACGGTGAAGCGCCAGCTTTCCTAACCCTGCAGCTTGCGCAGGTAGACGCGGCGGTCGTGGGGGAAGTTCAGCGTGGCTTGGGTGCCGTGGCCCGGGCTGCTTGCCAGCTGCACGGTGATGCCCAGCTTCTGGGCCAGCAGCGCCACGAAGTACAGCCCCATGCCCGTGGCGTTTCCCTGGGTGCGTCCGTTCGTCCCCACGTAGGCGCGTTCGAACACCCGCGGCATGTCCTTGGCCGGGATGCCCACGCCGTCGTCCTGCATAATCAGCAGCGTGCAGCCGTGCGGCGATTCGGGGTCCACGTCGCGGCAGGTGAAAGTGAGGGTGGCAGCCCCGTATTTCGCGGAATTCGAGATGAGCTGCCCCAGTATGAACACCAGCCACGACGCATCCGAGATTACGCTTACGTCGTCGTTCAGCTGGATGTCGGGCACCACCCCGCACTCCATCAGCAGGTTCGCGTTCTTCTTCACAGCCGAGCGCACCAGGGAGGCAAGTGGTATCTCCTTCAGCTCGTAGTCGATGGTGGGAGCCGTGGCGCGCGCGTAGTACAGCGACCGCTCCACCGACTGCTCGATGCGCTCCAGCTCGCGGCGCAGCATGTCCGATTCCGCGCCATGCACCTTGCTGGCCGTCAGCCGTGCTGCCGCCAAGGGGGTCTTCACCTCGTGAATCCACAGTTCCACGAATTGGCGATGGCTTTCCAGGTCGTTGCGGTAGAAGGCCGTCTCGCGCTCGGAAAGCACGATGCAGCGTCGCAGCGCCTCGTAGGCCAGGCGTCCCTCCAGAAAGCGCGGCTCCTCCACCATCTCCGGCAGAAACGACGGACTCTCCAAGGAGGCTAGCGTGTCGGAGAGCTCACGGTAGAAGGTGCGCCGCCGCCGGTACGACCACCAGAACGCCAGCCCCAGAAACAAAACAAGCACTAGCTCGATTGCCGCGCAGCCCCACAGGTTCACTCCCAGCGCGCTCAGCATCACGGCGCAGCACAACATGACGGCCGCGGCGATGCCCACCAGCGGCAGCCGGTCCTTCATGAAGGATGCAAGCCCGAAAGATTCGTCGAATTCGAAGGGGGCGCGCGGCTCGAAGGTGGCAGCCGATTCTGACTGCTTCTCGCCAGTCGTTTCAGCTTGCCGTCTCTCGCTCATTTTCCGCCTCCCCCTCTTCCCGCTTCCGGCCCTTCGCCCTCTTTTGCCACCGATTACAGTGCACAAGTGGAGGGTTTTCCGGG
>DBFAWQ010000142.1:0-10415 GCA_048242115.1 Eggerthellaceae bacterium | reverse complement strand
GAAGTAAAGGGAGAGGAGTGCGTTCTCGCCGCGGCGGTGCGGCCTGCCCAGGTTGCCCGATAGGTCCTCGCAGCGTTGACCTAGCGAAGGCGGCTGTGCTATCTTTGCCGGTGTCCTCTTGTCCGGACAAAGGCCGTATTCGCGGCCGGGCCCGCCTCGTCGGCGCAGTATGTGCACAACGACGACGAGGACGGTAAGATGAAGACGAAGGAAGCAGGCGGGGCCCGTGGGCTCCGTTTCGAAATGCGCATGAGCGAAGCCGAGGCGGCTGCGCTCGAAGCCAACGCCCGCGCGGTCGGAATCACGCGGACGGCCTACGTGAAGAGCATGGCATGCGTTCCGGCGGCCGACGGTGCGGCGCTGGGAAGCATAGCCGTTCTCGACTACCACAGCTACTCCTCCCTCTACGGCCTCGTGTACTCTTTCGCTCTTCGCCTGGAGCGGGCGGCCGATGCGACGGCCCTGGCTGCGGCTCAGGGGGAGGGCCCCTTCGCCGAAAGCCTCCTTCCCCCTGCGCTTCGGGAGCTTGAGATAGTGGGAGACGGGGCGTGGGCAATCGACCGGGCCGCAGAGCCCCTGGCATGTTCCGCTCGCATCTCGATCGCCGGAGACGGCGCGGCGATGCTCCGCGCGCTGCTGGACCGCTGCGAGGGCTACGCCGCCGCATGTGACGATGCGTGCGCCAGGCTCTCGGAGCGCGGCGTCGAAGCCGGGAGGGCGGCCGCTTCCCTTGCGCGGGCAAAGTTAACCGTCGCGCGGGCGAGGGCGGCCGTGGAAGCGTGGGACGAGGCGGGGGTGGCGTCGTGACGATGCTGCAACGCCAGCCCGGGCATGCGCCGTGCCGGCAGCATATCCAAAGGTACCTCGAATGGGACAAGGGACGCGACCGCGCGGTGGCGCGCGCCGTCGTGAACATCGCCCGCGAACGGGCCGACGAATGGGCCCTCGTCATGGACGAGACGCGGGAGGAGTCGGGTCAGGACGAGAAGGCCTACCACGGCAAGCGGGCCGTGCGCTACCAGCATTACGTGCTCTCGCCCGACCCGCGCGACGAGGCGACGCCCGAGGACGTGGAGGCGCTGGCGCGCGAGTGGTGCCGAGAGTTCTTCGGGGACGAGCTGGGCCCTGGGCGGCTTGGGATGTACCAGCAGGCGATAGTCCTGCACGACGACAACTCGTCGGGCGTGCTCCACGCCCATGTCATCGTCAACTGCACGGACCTTGCGAGCGGGCGGCGGCTCCAGGTGTCAAACGCCGACAACGACGCGCTCTGGGACCGCCTTCAGGACATCTCGCGGGAGATGGGCATGCGGGCGCTCCTCCCGGCCGGGGAGTTCCGGGCCGCGCGGAGGAGCCGCGATGCGGAGGAGCTGGCGCGTTTCGAAGCGAAATGGCTCACATCCGGCGTGGCCCGATATCGGACCAAGGTCGAGCGAGCTATAAGGGGCGCGAAGGGCTATTCCTGGAAGGACGGCCTTGCGGACATGATAGACGTGTCGCGGAGCGTCTCGCGCGACGAGGACGAGTTCCTGGAGGCGCTGGCGGATCTGCGCGTGGACGTTTACCGGCGAGGCGCCGATTACGTCTACGCCCATCCGGCCAATCCCGACACGCGGCGCTGCACTGGGCGCCGATTGGGGGCGGCCTACACGCGCACCGCCGTTCTCGCTCAGATCGAGCGAGCCGGCTCGGAGGGCGAACCCGTCCCCGGTCCCGTGCGGGAGAACGTCCTCGCATCTGCGAGGGAACTCGTGGAGCGCATAATGGCCCACCAGTACGACAACAGCTACGGCGCCGGAGGCAGCTCCCTTGCCGATGCCGCCTGGTGCATGCAGGTCAACCGGATCTACGGCATAAGCTCCCTCGGGCAGTACGACGAGGCCATGGAGCGCCTGGAAGCCCATGCTGACGTTCTGCGCGCAGCGGGCGAGAGCTCCTTGGCCGAGCGCCTGGAAGCGCGCAAGGCAACACTCCTCGCGGCTCAGGAAATCGCTTCGCGCGGCGGGTTCTTCGAGCATGTCGGCGACGAGCCATGGAACGACCCGCGGTCGAGGGTGCCCATGCCCCCCAATCCGGCGAGGAGAACGGCGAATGGGAAAGCGGCGCATGCCGAGTCGCAGGCGCGGAAGCCGGCTCGGAAGAAAGGGCCGGCGAAGGAGGATGGGCGATGATATCCCTGGAAATCCGCTACAGCTCGGGGCGCACGGACTTCTTCGAAGCGTCCAGCGATGCGATGTGCTGCCATCATCTTCTCTACGACGAGATGCGCGATCCCGGCCCCGCAGGCGGGGGAGACGCCGTGGGCCTGCGCCTCGTCTCCTCCTCGTTCGCGCCCGTCGGGGAGGAATCCGGCGATTACGGCCCCCAGGTGGCAAAGAGGCTCGAATCATGGTGCTGGGCGGTAGACCCGGAGGACATGGCGGGGGTCGAATACGTTGCCGAGGGAGGGGAGGTGACGGCCCGGCGCATAGCCGATTACCTCGTTCCCATCACGCGCCTTCGCATCCTGGCCGCCCGCTATGGCCTCGGATCGGGCGGAGGTGCCGGGGACGATGCGGGCCGGATGTGCCCTTGGCCCACGGAGCAGGAGGCGGCGAACCTGGTCGGCGAGCTCGCGCTGCGCCGGGCCGGGGAGCTGAGACGGGACCTGATAGAGGCGGCGGAAACGGTCGCCCAGGACCTCGGCGTGCCGCTCGGATGCATGGAGGCCTGCGTCATGCGGGCCTCCAGCGCGGCGGTGCGGTAGAAGGGTGCATGCCGAGACAGGCACCAGACGGCCCGCGTTCAGGCGGCACTGGACGAATGGCGTGCAGATGCAGACGTTAAACCTGCGCGTGCCGCTCATGGGATACTAGGAATCGAGGGTGGCGGCGTGACATATAATGAACCTCACCGTGCAATAGAAGGGAGGGGCCATGCCGTCGAGCATACCGGTCGCCACTGTACGGATAGAGCCGGACGTCAAGCGCGACGCGGTCGCCATCAAGGGCGAGGAGCCGCAGCCCGAGAGAGAGAGAGAGAGAGTAAGCGCTGACGCGCTTACCGAGGCCACCGCCGACGGGCGGTGGTCGTAGATGTCGGGCAACGCCATCCTCGGCAAGAGCAAGAAAGCCAGAGAGGATGAATGCTACACCCGACGGGAGGACATCGAGCAGGAGCTCGCTTTCTACACGTGCTGTTTCGTGGGCAAGGTCGTCTACTGCAACTGCGACGACCCCAAGCAGAGCGAGTTCTGGAAGTTCTTCGCGAGGAACTTCAAGCCTTTCGGCCTCAAAGGGCTTATCTCCACTCATTTCGAGCCAAACGAGAAAAACCACGCCTACAAGCTCGTCGTGGATGATGGCGACGCGAAACCCGAGGAAGTTGTCGAACAGCCCATCATGTGCAACGGTGACTTTCGTTCTCAGGTGTGCGTCGACCTGCTGAAGGAGGCCGACATCGTTGTCACGAACCCTCCCTTCTCCCTCTTCCGCGAGTACGTCGGGCAGCTCATGGAGCACGAGAAGAAGTTCCTCATCATCGCTCCGCTTACCGGGGTTAAGTACAAGGAGACGTTTCCCTTTCTGCGCGACGGAAAGATGTGGCTCGGCTACACGCATCCCAAGAAGTTCGTCGTCCCGGAGGGGACGACCGGCAAGAGCGTGTCGCGGGGCAGCGACGGACTCCTCTACAAATCCTTCGGCAACATCTGCTGGGTGACGAACCTCGACATCGAGAAACGCCACGAGTTCCTAGACCTGCGCGGAACGTATCTCGCCGACGGCGATTACCCGGAGTACACCAATTTCGATGGCATCGACGTCGCCAATGTGAACAACATCCCCTGCGACTTCCCCGGCAACATGGGCGTCCCCATATCCGCCCTCGACCGGATATGCACCGATCAGTTCGAAATCGTGGGGCTCGGAGAGGGCGACCTTGCCAAGGAGATAGGGGTCGGGAAGAACCATCGCGGGCGCACCGACTTGGAGGTGCGGAACGCCGACGGCTCCTACCGTCGCCCGTTCGCCCGTATCGTCATAAGGAACAGACATCCCGAACCGGAAGGAGGCACGCGATGAACATCGAACCGATGCGCATCAGAATCAGGGACCTCGTAGACGGCTACCGCGAAGACCTGATGACCGGCGAGGTGGTCGCCTACGGTGGCAAGCTGGACGTGCGCCCGAAATACCAGAGGGAGTTCGTCTACGGCCAGAAGGAATCCGAGGCGGTCATCGACACCGCCATCAAGGGGTTCCCGCTCAACAGCATGTACTGGTGCAGGAGGCCGGACGGCACCTACGAGGTAATGGACGGCCAGCAGCGAACCATCAGCATATGCCGCTTCGCCACAAACCCGGCGTACTCGGTCAAGCTGCCCGCGCCGGGTGGGGGCTTCAACGCGGTCAACTTCCCCAATCTCTTCGACGACGTGCGGGAGCGGTTCCTCGACTACGAGCTGATGGTCTTCGCGTGCGACGGTAGCGATTCCGAGAAGATGGCGTGGTTCCAAACCATCAACATCGCCGGCAAGGCGCTCTCGTCGCAGGAGATACGAAACGCGATTTACGCCTGCGACTGGCTCACGGATGCCAAGAGCATGTTCTCGCGCCCGGGATGTGTCGTCGATAGGCGGTTCGGCAGGTTCCTGTCGGGTAGGCGCGAACGCCAGGAGTACCTGGAAAAGGCGCTCAAGTGGGCGGCGGCGAGGGATGGGGTCGGCGGAGACGACCCCATAGCGGCCTACATGCAGGCGCATCGGGCGGATTCCGATGCAAGCGAGCTGCTTCACTACTTCGAGTCGGTGTTCGCATGGACGTTCGAGACGTTCGGAAAGAAGCACCAGAAGGAGATGAAGCAGGTCGAATGGGGTCTGCTTTACAACGAGCACAATGACGAAAAGCTCGATGCCCATTCGGTTCAGGCCGAGGTCGATGCGCTCATGGCGAACCCCGAGATTCAGAGGCGGCATGGCGTGTTCGAGTATGTTCTGACCCGCAACGAAAGGGCTCTGAATCTTCGCGAGTTCTCGGAGATCGAGAAACGCTCGATGTACGAGGCTCAGCAGCATAGATGCAGTCTATGCGGGAAGATATGCGGCAGTATCTCCGATATGCACGCCGACCACATCATGCCGTGGCACAAAGGCGGCCGCACGGAGATGTCGAACGGACAAATGCTCTGCATCGACTGCAACCTGAAAAAGGGTGCGAAATCGCCGGCATCGTAGTTTCGCACGGAGCGACACCTGTGTTTAGAAGAGGTTCGCGCATCCGAGCCTCCTCGTTATGCAGCATATTATACGGTACCGCGCCTCTCCGGTCGCCGTCGCCCGGGGCGTGGTACAATCCCGGCTATGGAGTACATCACCGACATACATGCGCTCAACCTCGAATGCGACCTCGGCACGACGGGCGACTGGCATGCCTCGGCCATCCGATGGGAGCATCCCCGGACTTTGGACACCGGCGAGACGCCCTGGGGGGACTGGGGCATCGAAGTCGATTCCGACAGGTGGGTGCCCGGGAACCCTGGGCGTCACAACATAGCCAACCATGTTCGGGCGCTTTGCGACATGGTATATCTGGGGCGCCTCTCGAACGCGCAGGGTATGAGCGAGGTCTTCCTGGACGGCGACGAGTACGACGAGGATATCTTCGAGCATATCTACATGCTTCGCGAGACGCCTAGGTGGGCGGCGGTGAATGAGTTCATGGGCCGGGAGTACGGCAGGAAGTGGGTCTCCTATAGGAGAGAGAAGGAACATGAACGACTGGCATGAGTCGCACAGGGCGGTCGAGCGGGAATTCCTCGGGTTCATAGGGTCGGACTCCGGGCTGGTGCTGAAGGGCGGAACCGCTCTCATGCTGTGCTACGGTCTGCCCCGGTTCAGCGAGGACCTGGACTTCGACGCGGCGGCATCGGAGATATCGACGATAGCGAGGGTCGAGGCTTTCTGCAGAGCCCGGGACTACGACTGCCATATCAAGAAGGACACCGACACCGTCCAAAGATGTACCGTGCACTACGGGGGAGTGAAGCCCCTCAAAATTGAGACCTCTTACAGGCGCGCGCAGATCGACCCTGCGGAGGTGGCTGTGGTCGGTGGGATCACCACGTACAAGCTTCCCGTTCTCGCGCAGATGAAGCTCGGGGCATATCTGGGGCGAGAGCGTCTGAGGGACCTTTTCGACGTCTCCTTCATCGTGAACGAGCATTGGGACGATCTGCCTGTTGACGTGAGGAGATCCTTCACCTACGCCTTGCAGGCGAAGGGGCTCGAACGTTTCGATGCAGTCCTCGCAGACCAGGAAGACGAGCTTGTCGATACGGACGCGCTCGCTGAAGCGTTCCTGAGGGCCTACGAGAGGGCGGGCCTTCTCTCGACGGGACAATCCCGCATGCCCGATCCGGCGCGCAAGGCGGAGTCCGCCATCCCGACGCCGGCATCGGACAGGGAGCTCGTCTCGCAGCAGGCCCGCATGCGAAGGGCGCAGGGCGGTATCCCGCGAGGGCCCATGGATAGGATCAGGTAGACGCTGGGGAGCACGATGAAAGCAGGCTTCGGTCGGCTTTCAAATTTAGAGTTCTGCGACCAGGCGTTATGCATTCTAAGGCCCCTCAGAGCGATTCTGAGGGGCCGTATTGCGTTTTCAGGTGTCACCATATGGGAAACGGCGGTTTCGGAGCGCCCTACGCTTTGGCGGTGAAGTAACCCGGAGTTTCTTCGGTATCGATGCGGGCATAGAGCTTGCTGACGAACCCGTCGTTGAACGGAGTGCCGTTGCCGCCAACCAGGGCGGTGCAACCCGAGAACATGTTGCCCGCAGAGGTAACTCGCGTCGTGGACCAGTCCGCTGAGGCGTATATGGTTTTCAGGGATACGCAGCCTGAGAACATGTAGGACATGTTCGTTACCCATGCCGTGTTAAAGCT
Source organism: Eggerthellaceae bacterium (assembly GCA_048242115.1). Classification (GTDB taxonomy): domain Bacteria; phylum Actinomycetota; class Coriobacteriia; order Coriobacteriales; family Eggerthellaceae; genus Xiamenia. The sequence continues at coordinate 3,497 of DBFAWQ010000142.1, read as the reverse complement.
CGACAGGTCTAGCAACGAGAACGATGAGCAGTTTTCGAACATATGGCTGAGATTTCCGGCTAGGCGGGTGACGAAGTGTTCCAACCCCTTTATTTCGGAAAGGTTGGTGCAGCCGGAGAACATGTAAGACATGTTACTGGCTTTCGAGGTGCTCCAAGCGGATAGATCCAGCGTTTCGAGGGAAGTGCAGCCGGAGAACATGTTGGAGAAATTGGTGGCGTTCGAGACATTCCATGAAGAAATGCCGGCCAGGGCTGCACCAGTGAGGGAGGTGCACTTCGTGAATACGGAGGAGAGGTTTGCGGGAGAGATTTCCGACATATTCTCCAATCCCTTTATTTCGGAAAGGTTGGTGCAGCCGGAGAACATGTTCGAGATGGCCGTTGCGGCGGAGAAATCCCAGGCGGATAAGTCCACCGATTCCAACGCCGCGCAGTCTGAGAACATGTTGGAGAAGTTGGTGACGTTCGAGACGACCAGGGTCTCCAGGCCCTTTATCTCCTTTACGTTCGGAAGCGTGAAGATGCCCTCCATCGTGGTGGCGCTTGACGTGTCCCATGTAGAGATGTCGAGAGAGGGCAGCGCCGCGTTGAGGGTAAACCTGAACGATTTGACCTTCGATACGTCGAAGGTCTCCAGGCCCTTTATCTCAGTCATCGCCGTGCAGAGGTCGAACGTTTGGGACATTGACGTGACTTTCGAGGTGTCCCACCCCGACAGGTCGAGCGTGGGGAGGTTTTTGCATCCGTAGAAGGTCTGATAAAGATCCACGACGTTCGAGGTGTCGAGCGTTGCGGTTCCCGTTATCGCCGCCATGGACTCGCAACGGAAGAACATCTCCGACATCGAGGACACCCGGGACGTGTCAAGGTTCGTCAGATCCAGAGTGCTCAGCCTGGTACAGTTGTAGAACCACTTCTTCGTGGAAATCGGCGCGATGCGGTCTTCGAACGATACGTCGACTATGGAGTAGGAATACGAACCCCACGGGGCGGAAGCACCGTCGTGCTCTTCGATGTCGGCATAGGCCTGCGTAATCGTTCTCCCGTTGTACGAGCCCCCGGCCGAGTACTCCGTCCCGTCTCTCACGAACACGAGGCTGTACATGTTGGTCTGTTCCGGATTGGGCATCAGGAGCGCGTAGGCCGGCCCTTTGTCCGGTTCGGGGGCTGTGTACTCCTCGTCCACGACGCCCAGCGCCTCCCAGGCATCCTCCGGCGTGGAGAAGCCGATGGTCTGCACCGCGCGGCCGACGGCGCCCACCACGTGCTCCCCGGCCTGGCCCTGGTCGTTCACCAGGTTCGCGAGGGTGATCTCCTCGAAGATGGGGTCGGTGGTCTCGCCCGGCGCCAGCCTGTCGGGCCACGCGTAGCGGTAGACCTTGGTGCGCACGCCGCCCTCCAGGGTCTCGAACTCCTTCATCGGCCGCCACTTCGACGTGTCCGGCTCGAAGGAGAAGAGCTCCTTGGCCGAGGCGTCGGAGACGGCGCCCGCGCCGTCCAGGTACACCACGACCTCCGCCATGGGGACGTGGACCTCCAGGAAGACCCACCCCTCGGCCGAGGCGGACCTGTTGCGCACCGCCGGGTCCTTGGGCACCGTCTGCGACGGCTTCATGTTGCGGGCGTCGGCCTCGACCCAGGAGGGCTCCACCACCTCTATGTCCAGGTCCGGCGACACCGACAGGCGGTTCACCGCCTCGCCCTCGTCGGTGAAGTACGCGAACATGCCCGTCGTGCCGATGGCCGCCGCGGCCACCGTGGCGGCGCCCAGCTTGGCGAACTGGCGGCGGGTGAACCCGCCGCCCTCGCGACGGGCGATGCCCTCCTGCTCGCGTTTGAACCAGATCGTCTGCGACCCGAGAAGGCCGTTCGTCCCTACCATGCTGTCTCCCTTCTCTCTTTTTTCGGCGGCGGACGGATCCGCCCTGACGAGGGGGCGAGCGATACCACCCTCCCCCTCCTCAGGGCGGGCACCCCGAGGGGATGCCCGCTCCGGCGTCGTTCTTACGGCTCGGTCACCTCGCCGGAGGCCGCCAGGGCGGCCTTCTGGCCCTCGTAGGCGGCCCAGGCGTCGGCTGCGGTGTCGAAGCCCTCCTGCTGGATGGCGACGGCGTTCACCACGACCTGCTTCTCGCCGGCCTGCTGCTGGCCGTTGACCAGGTTGATGAGCGTCACGCTGTCGAACAGGGTAGGCGTGGACTGCCCGGCGGCGAGCACCTTGCCGTAGGAGTAGGTGTGCACCGCATAGCCATCCTTGACCTGCGCGGTCCCTACCTCGGTCCAGTCGCCGCCTTTGAACTCGTAGGTGAACAGCTCGACGTTCTTGCCCTCCACCTTGTTGCCGTCGGCGTCCAGGTAGGTCACGTCGGCCACGGGGACCTTGACGGTGGCCATGATGTAGGCGTCTACGGAGTCGGTGCCGGAATTGGTCACCTTCGGGTCCTTGGCGACGCTCTCGGTGGGCACCATGTTCTCCGCAGCGTCGGGAATCCCGTTGCCGTCCTCGTCGGGGAGGGCCTCCCAGGCATCCTCGTCCACGGTCACTGCCAGGTCGTCGCTGGCGATCGTGAACTTGTTCACCGCCTCGTCCTCGTCCGTGAAGTACGCGAACATGCCCGTCGTGCCGATCGCGCAGGCGAGCCCGACCGCCAGGGCCGGACGTGCCCAGGTGCGCATGCGGCGATTGCGCTTGGCCTGTGCTTCCTTCTTCTCTTCCATCTGCTTCTCCTTTCCGGGCGGGAGCCCCGCCCTTATCTCCTCTGCGGCGTTCTCTTGCGCCGCAGTAGGCAACGTGGTCGCTACGCGGCCATTCCGCTGCAGTCCGCCGGGCACCCGGCGAACATCGCCTTCGTTCGCGTCGCAGGTCCGGGGCCGGTGCTGGGCAGGGCGAGGTCCGAAAGCGAGGCGCATCCCTCGAACATCCGCTCCGCCGTCTCCACGCGGCCCATGTCCCATCCGGACAGGTCCAGCGAGCGCAGCGTCGGGCATCGGGCGAACATTCCGCGCATGGTCCTCACCTGCGAGGTGTCCCATCCCGACAGGTCTAGGGCGTCGAGCGACAGGCAGCTCGCGAACATGGAGGCCATGTCCTGCACGTTCGAGGTGTCCCAGTCCCCGATGCCTGCGCGGACGAGCTTCGAGCATCCGGCGAACATCCATCCGAGGTTGCGGGCGCGGGACGTGTCCCAGCCAGACAGGTCGAGGCTGCGCAGCTCGCGGCAGTCGCAGAACACGCCCGAGAGGTCGGCGGCTGCGGAGGTGTCGAAGGCGGACACCTTGGCGTTGCGCAGCTCGAAGCAGTCCGCGAGCATGTAGGACATGTCGCCAACCTTCGAGGTGTCCCAGCCCGATATATCCAGGGAGCGCAGGCGCGTGCAGGCGCGGAACGTCTCGGACATGTCCTCCACCTGCGAGGTATCCCATCCCGACAGGTCCAAGCCCGTCAGCATCCGGCAGCCGCAGAAGGCGCGGCGCAGGCTGCGGCAGGAGGAAACA
>DBFAWQ010000141.1:0-2599 GCA_048242115.1 Eggerthellaceae bacterium | reverse complement strand
GCCTACGACTTCGGCCATCGCATAGCGGCCATCGAGTTCTCGCTGGACGAGGGTAAAAACTGGACTCGCTACGAAACGCCGGACACCAACGACTACCAGAACCTCTCATGGACTTTCGATTACGTACCCGAGAAAGCCGGCTTCTACGTGCTGCGCGTGCGCTCTGTGAACGACGAGGGCACGGCGAGTCCCGAATCGGCCTTCGCAGAGCTGCTCGTGGAGGAGGGGGATGCGGGCGTGGAAGTGGTTGCAGAGGCACCCAGCAAGGTAACGGTGGCGACCGCTGAAATCGAGAAAGATGCCTAGCACGACCGGAAAGCCATAGGCGCGCCAGCGGTCGGCTTGGTGCAATGGCCGCTTCCTCCATTGCGAGCCAATCGCACCCCTCTTCCTCGCCTCCGTGCAATCTGGCGGAGGCTTTTCTTCGTTAGGGTGACAATCTGGCCCTCTCTCCCTTTCATACTTTCTACGCACGATTAACAACGGACAGATATCCACTTTCCTGCATAGAAAAATTCCTATATTCGGTTTATTCGGAAAAGGCGAACGGTACGCGCCCCGATGGGCAGGCGCCCGAACGGACCCGCAAAGCCAACGGTCGGGCCAACCGGACAAACCAATCTGACTAGCCGTACCCATCGGGTAGACCGGCACGAAACCAATGCCTCGAACGAAGCAACCGGGAGGGCAAGGACGCCGCGCTTAAGGAAGCGGCTGCCCTGCGCATTCGGCGCATCGCCCGCGCACAAAAGGAGGACATCATGACCCGCTTCAACGCATCCACCAGCAGCTATCCCACCTTGAGCCGCCGCTCGTTTTTGAAGGGAGCCGCCGCCGTGGGCGCCCTCAGCATCGCCGGCCTGGGCTTTACCGGCTGCGCGCCGCACACCAAGGAAGAGGAAGTCATCGAAGCGTGGATTCCCGGCACCTACACCGCCGAAGTCTCCGGCCACAACGCCCCCTACACCGTGAGCGTGACGTTCTCCGACGACGCCATCACCGCCATCGACACGTCGGCCAACCAGGAATCCCTGGGCGTAGGCGCCGACGCGCTGAAGACTCTGACCGACGAGGCGCTGGAGTACCAGACCATCAACGTGGATACCATCACCGGCGCAACCCTCTCCAGCATGAGCCTGCAGGACGCACTGAAGCAGTGCGCCGACCAGGCGAACGCCCTCGACGAGCTTGAGGACGCCCCGGCCCCCGAGAAGCCCGAGGTGCAGGACACCTACACCTGCGACGTCTGCGTCGTGGGCGGCGGCGGATCCGGCCTGGCTTCGGCCATCGCGGCGGCGCAGGCGGGCGCGAACGTCATCGTGCTGGAGAAGTGCGGCATCACCGGCGGCTCCACGAACGTCTCCGAGGGCGCGCTGAACGCCGTCGACCCGGAGCGCCAAGGCAAGCAGGGCATCGAGGACTCCATCGAGGTCTTCTACGACACCACCATGGAAGGCGGCCACCAGAAGGGCACGCCGGAGCTGGTGCACTACCTGACCGACAACGCACTGGATTCCGTCCACTGGCTGGAGAGCCTGGGCGTTGAGTTCAAGGACGAATGCGGGTCGGCCACCGGCTCGCTCGGCCAGCGCAGCCACTACCCCGCCACCCCTTCGGGCAACACCTACATCCGCTCGTTCCAGGAGTTCATCGAAGAGAACCCCGACAAGATCGTGCTGCTGAACGACATGCAGGCCAAGGGGCTGATCCAGGACGCCGACGGCGCCGTGGTGGGCGTGAAGGCGCTCTACGACGGCGAGCAGGAAGTGGAAGTGGACGCGGACGCGGTCATCATCGCAACCGGCGGCTTCGGGGCGAACGTGGAGTACCGTCAGTCCGTGAACGACGGCGTGTGGGCCGAGGTCACGCTGGACGACAGCATCGGCTGCACGAACATCAAGCCCTGCGCTCAGGGCGAGGGGCTGGCGCTGGCCGAAGCTGCGGGCGCCGAGCTCATCGGGCTGTCCGACATCCAGCTGCATCCGTGCGGCACGCCGGGCACGGGCCTCATGGAGGACATCCGCACGTCCGGACGCAACCGCATCTTCGTGAACACCAACGGCGACCGCTTCGTCAACGAGGGCGCCGAGCGCGACACGCTGTGCAAGGCCATCTTCGCCCAGCCCGGCGGCACCTACTGGGTAGTGGTGAACAAGCTGCGCTACCCCGACCCCGACGAGCCGGATGCCAACGGCGCCACCATCAACAACATGCTGGCCCTGGAGCACATCGTGGCCGCGGACACCGTGGACGAGTTGGCGGCCCAGATGGGCGTGGACGCCGCGAACCTGCAGGCCTCCATCGACGCCTACAACACCGTGGTGGACGGCGCCGAGGACGAATTCGGCTTCGTGGCGAACAACACCGCCGACGCCCAGATGGTGGAAGGCCCCTGGTACGCATGCCGCAAGGTGCCGACCGTGCACCACACCATGGGCGGCATCCGCGTGAACGTGGAGTCCGAGGCCTGCGACGCCGACGGCAACCCCATCCCCGGCCTGTACGCCGCGGGCGAATGCACCGGCGGCATCCACGGATCGAACCGCCTGGGCGGCAACGCCATCGCCGACTGCATGACCTTCGGCCGCAACGCCGGCAC
>DBFAWQ010000140.1:0-8627 GCA_048242115.1 Eggerthellaceae bacterium | reverse complement strand
GAACAGGATCCAGAAGACGGTTTCCAGCCACGCGCCCGCCGAGAACGCGATGGCGTAGGTCACGAACGGAATCCCCCAGTTCTCGAACAGCAGGAACAGGCACGAGCTGACCAGCAAAACGGGCACCAGCATGTACAGCATCCGCAGCGGCTTTGATGAGAAGCGCATGACCAGAAGCAGCAGCACCGAGGCTAGGGTCGTTCCTGCAAGGCGGGCGCCCTCGAACGAGTAGGACGGGTAGGCCAGCACGCCGGTGAAGTACTCGCCGGACAGCATGAGGGAGCTGCGGGCCACAAGCTCCATAAGGAACATGGCCAGGGTCAGCCGCAGGAGAGCCCCTCTGAGGGCTGCCGGCCTTTCCGCAGTGCGACCTTTTTCTTTGGGGGCACTGTCTGCGGAAACGTCGGGGCTGCCGGTTTCGGAACCGTAGACCGTCGCCCGCAGCCCCAGCGCCGAAATAGGGGCGAAAGCCACGAACAGGGCGTGGGCGAACAAGGGCGGCAACAGACACAGTACGAAGCAGAGCAACGCCGCCGCCACGAACCCCAATCCCAGGGAAAACATCAGACGGTCCATGGGGATGCGACTGCTTGCTGCGCCCCATTGCATGAGGAAGCAGCCGTATCCGATGGCGCAGATGGCTTCGGGGACTATCGGCTCGGCCAGAGGATTTACCACCAAAAGCAGGGTTCCAAGGGTCAGTACGGCCGCAGAGGCGATCACGGCTCGGGCGGAGAGGAAGCGGGTGCCGCCCCAACGTTTCGGCACGGCCACCATGACGAGCGCCATCGTGAGCACCATGATGGGCGCGAATACGTAGAACATGTTGCTCGATAGCTGCAGCGACATCGGCGGCGTCACACCGCTGTCGCCCAGGAACGTGAGCGCCCATGCGCGCATGCATCCGAAGCCGCATGCAAACGTTAGAACGATGCGCCGCTCGTTGGCGTTCATCTCACTCCCCCCATTAGCTCTTTCGCGCGAACCATTATACGGAATCTGTGGTTAGCCGTTCCACAAAACCCGAAGCTGCGGCGAATTACGGCGTTGTAGTTACATGCTCGCCTGGGGTTTCGGGTGTTGTAGTGATACCGGCGCGGCGAGTGCGAGCGTATCATTTTGCCGCGACGGAGCACGGTTTCGGCCGGCGTCGTCTGTCCGAGAGGCTCGGCTACGGCCGAGGGACAAGGGTACGCAAGAGGAGAAAGGGAAAGCATGACGAGCACAGTCGAGAGCGCAGCACGCCCTAAGCTCAACAGGCGCCAGTTCCTGAAGGCGACCGCAGCGCTGAGCGCGGTATCGGCCATCGGGCTTGCGGGATGCGACAACACGCTGAAGGAAGTAGACGAGCCCGACGGCGATGCCGATGCGCCGGCAACGAAAGGGGAGGCCCCGAAGCGGGAAGTGCCGACGGCCGAGGCGCTGGAAGGGGGCGAGTGGATCACCTTCAACTGCACGACGGGAACCTGCGCCTACCGCTGCCATAACCAGGCTTACGTGGTAGACGGGATCATCGTGCGCCAGGGTACGGGCAACACCCATCCCGACAGCGTGGACTACCCGCAGCTGCGCCCGTGCATCAAGGGCATGAGCACCCGCCGCTTCGTGACGGGGGTGGAGCGGCTCAAGTACCCCATGAAGCGCAAGAACTGGCAGCCCGGCGGCGGCGAGGGCGTGAACGCGCATCTGCGCGGTGCCGATGAATGGGAGCGCATAAGCTGGGACGACGCCATCGACATGATCGCCTCGGAGTTCACGCGCATCCGCGACGCTTACGGCAACCGCGCGTTTCTGGCGCTTGGCGAGCTGGAGCCGAAGCTGAACGGCGGCCTGGTGGGCAGCCCCATCCTGAACGCGCTGGGCGGCTGCCTGACCACGTGGGGCCAGGCCTCCCAGGGTGGTTTCCCGGTGGTGGCGCGCCAGATGCGCGGCGCCTGGTCCTCCGGGGTGGCCGACTCGCAGGACCGCATCGCCCTGCGCCATGCCAAGCTCATCGTGTTCTGGGGTACCAACCCCGCTTGGACCGCATCGGGCGGCAACATGTGGCACTTCCTGAACGCCAAGAAGGCCGGCGGCGCCAAGGTCATCTTCGTCGACCCGTACTTCCACCAGTCCGCCCAGGCCATCGCCGACGAATGGATTCCCTGCCGTCCCGGGACCGACGGCGCGCTGCTCGAGGCCCTGGCCTACGAGATGATCGTGAACGACCTGCAGGACCAGGAATTCTTGGACACCTACTGCCTGGGCTTCGACGCCGACCACATGCCGGCCGACGCGAAGACCGAGGAGAACTTCAAGGACTACATCCTGGGTACCTACGACGGCGTGCCGAAGACCCCCGAGTACGCGAGCGCCATCTGCGGCACCCCAGTGGAGACCATCAAGTCCTTCGCCCGCGAAATCGCCACCACCAAGCCCATGGCCTGGAAGTCCTCCGGCGCCCCGGCCCGTACCTTCTACGGCAACCGTTACGCGCAGCTGTTCTTCACGGTTGGTTGGATGACCGGCAGCGTGGGCGTGCTGGGCGCCGAGATCTCCGCGGGCGCCTCCAACCCCAACAGCCAGCTGGGCACGCCGGGCGGCACCCCCATGGTGTCGTTCGGAAGCACCGGCTACAAGTATGCGCCCAACCCCATCTGCACCGAGCCGCGCGCCGGCAGCAAGGTCCAGAACGGCGCCTTCAACCCGGAGGAAGAGTACGGCATCCCGTTCAGCGAGACGTTCAAGGCCATCGTCGAGGGCGAGTACTCCGTCCCGGGCCCGAACGGCGAGAAGAAGCCCTGCGACATCCGCTGCATCGTGCGCGACACCATCCATCAGCCGGCGAACCAGCAGAGCGGCGGCATCTGGGTCGAGCCTGCGTTCCGGAAGGAGACCGTGGAGTTCGTGCTGATCCAGGACCGCTACCTGGTGCCCGATGCGCAGTACGCCGACATCCTGTTGCCCGTCACCACCACGCTGGAAGAGGAGCTGTGCTGCTGCGGCTTCCTGGCCCCGGCCGAAACGTGCCTGGTGGGGCGTCGCGTCATCGAGCCGTACTTCGAGTCAAAGTCCGACCCCGAGGTGTACTTCATGCTGTGCGACAAGCTGGGCATCGGCGAGGACGTGGCGCCCCGCATCACCGTGAAGCAGGCGGAGTTCAAGAAGATCGTCGGCGCCACCATCCTGCAGGAAGACGGCTCCCGGGCGCCGCTGGTCACCATCACCCAGGCCGACCTGGACGAGTACGGCGTGGAGGGCGAAGCGCACGAGGGCATCGTGTCTCTGGAGGAGTTCCTGAAGAACGGCGGTTACCAGCTGGAGCGCAAGGATGGCGACCACTTCATGAACATCTTCGACAAGCCGTTCGTCGACGATCCCGAAGCGAACCCGGTGAAGACGACCTCCGGAAAGTACGAGATCTACTGCCAGTCGCTGAAGGACTACTACGACCGCGCCTGCTTCAACGACATCGACGCCCTTCCGAAGTACAAGGCGTGCCCCGAAGGCTACGAGCGGGCCAAGACGGAGGACGAGTTCAAATACCAGCTGATCACCGCCCATGTCATCCGCCATTCCCACAGCTCGTTCGCCCATGTGAAGCAGCTGGACGAGATCTTCGCGAACGACCTGCTCATGAGCGCCTACGACGCCCAGAAAGCTGGCTTCAAGAAGGGCGATTGGGTGCTTGTCAGCACGAAGGAGGGCGGAGCGGTTGCCCGGCGGGTCAACCCGATGCCGCACCTGATGCCGGGCGTAGTCATCCTGGGCCAGGGGAACTGGCGCAAGATCGACCAGGAGACCGGGGTTGACGTGGGCGCGAACGCCAACACGCTGTGCAAGAGCGATCTTCTGGGCGACGGTTACCAGTCGTACAACACGAACCTGGTGAAGGTGGAACGCTACGTTGGCGAGGAGCTCCTTCCCGACTACAAGCGCGCTCCGCTGACTGCGGGACTGTAAGGAGGACATACCATGACTCAAATGGGCTTCTACCATAACACCGACATCTGCATCGGATGCAAAGCGTGCATCATTTCCTGCAAGGACAAGAACGACCTGCCCCTCGGCGAGAAGTTCCGCCGGGTGTACGACTACGCCGGATGCGACTGGGAGGTGGACGCGAACGGCGTCTGCACCCCCAGCAACACCTTCGCGTATTCCGTATCGGTCGCCTGCAACCACTGCGATTCGCCGGCCTGCGAAGCCGTGTGCCCCACGGGGTCCATCGTGAAGCGCGAGAAGGACGGCATCGTTCTGCGCGACGAATCCACCTGCATCGGATGCGGCAGCTGCGTCCAGGCATGTCCCTACGGCGCATCGTACGTGAGCGCCGCGACGAACACCGCCCGCAAGTGCGATTTCTGCGCCGACCTGATAGACCAGGGAGAAGTGCCGTACTGCGTGGCTTCGTGCTCCATGCGCTGCCTGGATTTCGGCGACATCGACGAGCTGCGCGCGAAGTACGGCGACGTGGCCACCATCGCCCCGCTGCCGGAGGATAGCAGCACGGGCCCGAACGTGGTGTTCTCGCCATCGCGGCTGAACCCGGGCGGCGCGCTCAAGGGGACGCTTCTGAACGAGGATCAGGAGCTCGTCTCCGAAACGGTGCAGGTCTAGGTTCCGTGGTGGCCGCTGCTCCGCTCGGCTCGCCCCCCTCGGCCGGGCGGAGCAGCGGCCCTTTAGTGAAAGAGGTTCCCGTGGAAGTGCGCGAAACCATCGAGCTGAGCCTGTCGGCGCGCCCGGCAATCTACGGTGTGCTGCAGGCCTTTTTCGGTCGCGAACCCCAGGCGGAGGTGATAGCCTCCCTGGCTTCAACAGAGTTCTTGCAGGTTGCAGCCATGTTTTTCGAATGCGGGCTGGGCACGGCGAGAGCGGCTGGCGTTGATACGAACGCGGGCGACGCGGCGAATGCGGCTGGCGTTGATACGGTTTCGGTCTCCGTCGCGGTGGAAGAGACGGCCGAGCCTTTGGAGTCGTGCGTTGCGGCGCTTCAAGCTGCGGCCCGGGCGTGCCTGGAAGGCGGGGAGGACGCGCTGGACGCATTGGATAGCGCCTACACGCGTTTGTTCGTGGGGCCGCGCTGCCCGGAAGCGGCGCCATGGGAGTCGGCCTACGTCGGCGACGAGGGACTACTGTTCCAGCCCTCGACCCTGGCGGTGCGCAAAGCCTACGTCTCGCAGGGGCTGATCCCGTCGCGCTATCCCCGTATCGCCGACGACCATCTTGCCATCGAGCTGGGATTCCTCGCGTCGTTGGGGCAGCGGGCGGCCGATGCGTACCGCGAAGGCGATGCCGATGGGTTCGTGGACGCGGTGACAGCGTCTCGGGAGTTCCTCGACGAGCACCTGCGCCGGTGGCTGCCGCCGTTCTGCGAGGCACTCGACCGCGCGAGCAGCGGTCCGCTCTATCGAGAGGCTGCCTGGATGCTGGATGCATTCATCCAGGCAGACGCCGCGTTTCTTGAGGAAGCGGGTTCTATTCCCCCTGCTCCTGCCAGCGCTTGAGGTGGGGAAGAAGGGTGGCCATGAGCGAGACGGCTTCCTCGCGCGAGATGCCCATGGCGTCGGCTTCCAGCTGCGCGGTGGCTTCGATGAACTCGTCCATGTCCACGTCTTTCGCCGTGAAGTCGCCTTCCTGGTAGCACCACTTGCAGTAGCTGTCGCTGGGGGTGCCGTCGGCCTCGGTTCCGTGCAGGCTGGGGTCGGGGATGGGCATCGAGCAGCACTGGCAGTAGTACTCCGCGGGCATCTCGAAGAACCGCTCCAGCGGCACGCCGTAGGTGACGCAGATGAGCTTCACCATGTCGATGCTCGGTTGCGTCTCGCCCGTCTCCCAGCGCGACACGGCCTGGCGCGTGACGAACAGCCCGCGGGCCATCAGCTCTTGGGTGAGCCCCTTCTCGGTGCGGATGGACGAGATGATGTCGCTCATGGCCATGGCGGGTCCTTTCGGTGGTCGGCGGGGAAGCGTGCGCGTTCCTGTAGGTACCATTATGAGGCTTGTCCGAGACCGCTCAAGCAACAAGCTGTTGCGTTGCTCGGCCCTCTTCCGCCCACCAGCCCGATTCCGCTTGCTAGCCTCTTCGGCGTGCCGGATGGATGAAGTGTAGACCGTACGATGCAGTCGCTTCCAGACTGATGGGGCTCCAGGGCCGGCCGCTTGTGCTTGAACTGTGGCCGTCATCGCAGAGCGCAGTTTCGCGTCGCTGAACACCATACGCGCCCACGTGTCGCACATTCACCAGAAAACCGGCGTGCACACCCAGCAGGAGCTGAAGCGCCTGGTAAGCGGCCTGGAACCGTAGGGGAAGGCGGGAGACGCGAAAGGCGGTTCCTGGCTAAGCGCGTTTCTCCAGCAGGTCGATCAGCTCGTCGCGGGTGTGGACGGCGGCCTTCTGGTAAATGTGGCTGACGTGGGTCTTCACCGTGTTGTAGGACAGGTGCGCCTCCGAGGCGATGGCGGGCAGCGTACGGCCGCGCAGCAAGTGTTCCAGCACCTCCTGTTCGCGCGGGGACAGGCCCAGCCCTGCGGCGAAGGCGGCCAGCTCGGACTTCGAAAGCGCGGCCCCTGGGGCGGTAGCGTCGGGGTTGTGGGGTCCTGATGTTGCGCCGCCACCGCTTGTCCACTCGGCCACCGTTTCCCCATCGGCCGCTTGTCGGCTGCTCGGATTCGCGCTGGCAGCCTCATCCTGCTCGGCGATGACCAGGCGCGCTCGACGGCGGTTGCGCTCGGCCACGCTGGCGATGACGTTGGGAAACAGCAGCACGCCCACCAGCAGCAGAAGGTACACCACCGCCAGGATGACGCTGCGCATGCCGTCGTCGGCCACGTTGCCCGCGAAGGCCATGAACGCGTAACCCGCAAGCAGTCCCACGTCGATGGCCACCGTGCCGCGGGCGAAGGTGGAGAGGGGCTGCGAGCTGGTGCGTCCCAGCACGGCGAACTGCGTGTATATGTAGATGAGGAACAGGTGGTAGCCGGTCTGCATGGGCACGCCGCCCCAGCGGTTCGAATCGTCGCCGACCGCAGCTATGATGAGCAGTCCGCCGGCGATGAGCGGCACGATGAGCCGCGAGAACAGGTGGCTCAGCCGCGTGCTCGAAAGCCTCACGTCCAAATAGACCGCCGCGCACATGAGGATGCAGACGCTGGCGTACAGGGTGCGCCACTGCTCGATGGAGCCGGCCTGCGCACCCTGACCCGAGCTGCTCTGGTACATGCCCGCGGCAAGGGCCATGATGAAGCAGCACAAATACAGGCTGGTCAGCTCAAGGAAGCGCTCCTTGCGGACCGTAGGTTTGGCGGATGTGGACACCGACGTGGCTATCGCTTCGGAGCTTCGGGTGGAAGGGGCGCAGTCTGCGGCTTGTGGGACAGCGTTCCCTTGGAGGTGCTGAACGTGGGTTCGAGAAGGCGTCTTGGTGCTTTCCGTTTCTTCGCGCCCCGGGACCCAGACGTCGTCGGAGGCTGTTTCGGCGGCAACCTGCCCGCTGCGCCCGCCGTTTTCGCCTCGCCTGCACAGCGTTATGGCGAAGGGCAGCGCAATGCACAGTAGCGTTCCCGGTGCGGGCGGCAGGCACAGGATGAGCACAGTGACCACCAGGGCGACGATGATGGAACCGGCTAGGATGAGGTGCTGCACGTCCTTGCGCTCCACGGCCATGAGGGCGCTCGCCCAGAAGAGCAGCGCGCCGGCAGTTCCCAGCCCCGAGCACGCCGAGCCTGCTACGGTGAGGGGCGCCGCTTCGGTAAGTCCGTTGCCCACTGCCACCAACACGGTGCCTAGCGCGATGAGCGCCGCGCACCCCCATCCCCAGCGTTCGCGGCGAATCTGCGGCCTCAAGCGTCCGAGTAGCAACGACAGCACCGCCAAAGCGGCGCAGTGGGACGTCACGTTCGCCAGCCAGTCCAGCTGCGCGGGCCCGGCGGGGCTTTCGGGCCAGATTCCGGAGGTGATCATGACCGCGCTCGACCACGCCCAGTACGCGGCAATACCTAGAAGCGGATAGACGACTTGCTCGAGTTTTACGGACGTTACAGCCATGAGCTCCTCACAAAACCCCAGTTGAAGCGCATCATACGATTCAGGTGAGCGAAAAACACCCGTCCCGTTGGATGCGCCGGACTGCGCTCGTTTATACCATGGTCCCGCTGCCAAGCCCTGGTTGCCCCGCATAAGCTTACTTCGACATGAGCATTATAGCGTTCGACGCGGCCGGGGTTTTGGCAGTTGCGATCAGAAGGAACGGAAGGGAGCATGTTATGGCGGATACTACTCTGTCCCGGCGCGGGTTCATCGGTTTGGGAGCGGTCGGCGCGGTTGCGGCGGGCCTGGGCCTGGCGGGTTGCGGCTCGCCGAGTACGTCGGGCGGTTCGGGCGCGGCTTCGGGCAATGCAGCCGACGGCAACGTGGCGGGCGTTTCGTTCAAGGCCACGAACAACTCCGAGGCGGTGGCCTACACCCCCGGCGAGATCAAGGAGACCCTGGATTGCGACATCTGCGTGGTGGGGCTGGGCATGTCCGGCTTGGCGGCGGCGGTTCAAGCGGCGAACAACGGCGACAAGGTGGTCGGTCTGGAAATCACGAACGTGACCGGCGGAAACGGCATCGGCGTTGAGGGCATCTTCGGCGTGAACTCCAAGAT
>DBFAWQ010000139.1:0-4602 GCA_048242115.1 Eggerthellaceae bacterium | reverse complement strand
TTGTTGGCGTTCTGGGTCTGGGTGACAGGTTTGTCGTCACCGCCGATGCCGGACCCGACGAATCCCAGATCATGCAGCAGCTGTCCCTCGCCGCGAATGAAGAAGCCGATGGAGAAGGCGCACGCAACGATAATGAGCGCTATCATCGCTTGTTTGAAGAACCCGGAAAGAGCCCTCCGTTCCTTGCGCTCGGAAGGCTCTTTTGACTTCGATGTACCGTGCTTCGCCATAATCTGAAGGAATCCGCGCTATACCTTCAAGTAGCGCCTCATGGCAAGGGCCGAACCGATAAGGCCGATGACGAGACCGGAGACGGCAAGCGTAAGGTAGATGAGCAGGAACGACTCGTTGCTCACGTTGAAGTTGAGGAACATGAGCGCGCTCTGTATCTTCGGGAGAACCAGGTAGCGGAGCAGCTCGAGCACGCCGATGGCCAGAAGCGCACCTATGACGGCGTGCAGGGCGCCTTCCATGAGGAAGGGTCCGCGGATAAAGCCGTTGCTGGCGCCCACCAGGCGCATGATGGCAATCTCCTTGCGGCGGGCGAGGATGGCCAGGCGGATGGTGTTGTTAATGAACACGAGCGCGATGAATATCAAAAGCACGATCAGCGCGATGCCTATGTAGCGCACGTAGTTCGTGAGGACGAACAGCCGCTCGACGGTCTGCTGACCGTATTTGAGCGATTCGCCCGGATCCTCGAGGTTGTCGCAGATGGTCTGGAACGTGGCGTTGTTTATGATCTGCTGCGCAACCTGCTCCACGAGCTGCGGGTCGGAAAGCTCCACCTCGATGGAGGCTGGAAGCGGGTTCTGCCCGTCCAAAGTGTCCACGATGTCGGAATTGGAGGTCTGCCGGAAGCTCTCCAGCGCCTGCTCCTTCGTGGTGAAGCCCACGGAGGCAACGCCCTCCAACCCCTCTATGTAGTTCGACAGCGACTGGATGTCGGAATCGGAGGCGTCATCGGACACGAACGCGGTGATGGAGACTTCGTCCTCGACTCCCGAGACCACATTGTCGACCACCAGTCCGCCGATCAGGAAGATGCCGATGATCAAAAGCGACAGGAAGATTGTGACGATGGAGCCCAGCGCCGTGGACAGGTTGCGGGTGAATCCGCGCAAGGATTCGCGGAAGAAATAGACGATACTACGCATCGAAGCCGTACACCCCCCTATTCTGGTCGCGAGTGAGCGTGCCGCGGTCGAGAGCGAGCACGCGCCTGCGCATGCTGTCGACCATTTCGCGGTCGTGGGTGGCTACGAGCACCGTGGTACCTGTGGCGTTGATGCGTTCGAGCAGGTCCATGATGCCTCGGGAGGTCTGGGGGTCCAGGTTGCCGGTAGGCTCGTCGCAGACGAGCAGCGGCGGACGGTTCACGATGGCGCGCGCGATGGAGACGCGCTGCTGCTCGCCGCCGGAGAGCTGGTCGGGCAGCTTGTTGAGCTTGTCCTGCAGGCCCACCAGGCGAAGCACCTCGGGAACCTGGGTCTTGATGACGTGGCGGCTCTTGCCGATAACCTCCAAGGCGAAAGCCACGTTCTCGAAGACCGTCTTGTTGGGGAGCAGCTTGAAGTCCTGGAACACGCAGCCGATGTTGCGGCGCAGGTAGGGCACGCGCCAGTTGCGCATGGTGGTCAGGTCCTCGTCGGCCACGTAGAGGTGCCCCGATGTGGGCTTCACCTCTCGGATGAGCATGCGGATGAAGGTGGACTTGCCCGACCCCGAGTGGCCTACCAAAAAGACGAACTCGCCGCCGTAGATTTCGACGGAGATGTCCGAAAGGGCCGACTTGTTCGGCGCGGCCGGGTAGACTTTCGTCACGTGGTCGAAGGTGATGACCGGGATGCTGTGCTGCTGCGGCATGTCGTCCACATCCAGCACGGGAAGCGATTGGGACAGCTGGGCTGCGGCCGTTGCCTGGTCGTAGGGCAGCTGGACGCCGCCGTGCCGAGGCGGGCGCGCGCTGGGGCCCTGGCTCGTGTCGTTCGTCACAGAATGCTCCGTTTCGTTTGCGTTTTACTGAGACCGATTCAGTTTATCAGATGCGTTAGCGGGCCAGAGCCGTTTTCACAGCTTGCACAATAGCGGCAGCTCCCAGGCCGAAATAATCCAGGAGCTCTTCAAATTCGCCGGATTTCCCGAAGCGGTCCGCCATGCCGACGAACTCCACGGGGGCGGGAGCCGTGCGCGAAAGGCAGTCGGCCACGGCGGAGCCCAAACCTCCTACGGTGCTGTGCTCCTCGGCAACGACAAGGCGCCCGGTTTTCGCGGCCGAGGCGAGGATGGTGCGCTCGTCGAGGGGCTTCACCGAGAATGCGTCTACGACCTCTACCGATATTCCCTCGGTTGCCAGCTGCTCGGCTGCGGCCAAGGCCTGCTCCACTTCGACGCCGCAGGCCACCACGGTGACGTCGCTGCCTTCGCGCAGGACGTATGCGCGGCCCAGCTCAAGCTGCACACCGTCGGCGTAGACCGCTGGAACGGAGGCCCGTCCCATGCGCACGTAAACCGGTCCCGGCGTTTCGGCGGCGATGCGGATGGCGCTTTCTGCTGCGGCGTAGTCGGCCGGCACGAGCACCCTCATGTTCGGCAGCGCCCTCATAAGCGCGATGTCCTCGAGCATCTGATGGGAGCCGCCGTCCGGGCCCACCGATATGCCTGCGTGGGTGGGGGCGATCTTCACGTTGAGGTTGCTGTAGCATACCGTGTTGCGAATCTGGTCGTAGGCGCGCCCGGTTCCGAACACGGCAAAGGAGCCGGTGAACGCGATCTGACCCGTTAGCGAGAGTCCTGCCGCCACGTCCACCATGTTCTGCTCGGCGATGCCGCAGTTGAACAGCCGGTCTGCGAATCCTGCGTCGGCGAGCTTCTTGGTGGTGGTGGAGCCGGTCAAATCGGCATCCACGGCGACGACGGGCATCCCCTCGCCCGCGAGCTTGGCGAGCGTGGAGCCGTAGGCGGCCCTGGTGGCGCGGCGCACGGATTTTTCCTGGGCGTTTGCGAGCTTAACCACGGTTGGCCTCCGTATCCTCGATGGTCGACAGCGCGCAGGACAGCTCCTGCAGCGCCTGCTGGGTCTGCTCGGCGTTGGGCGCTTTGCCGTGCCAGCCGGCCTGATCCTCCATGAACGAGACGCCCTTGCCCTTGACGGTCTGGGCGACGACGGCCCAGGGCTTGCCGTTGCGCGCCGCCTTCGCCATGGACAGGCAGGTGGTAAGCGCCGCGACGTCGTGGCCGTCCACGGTGGCGGTGTTGAACCCGAAGGCCTGGAACTTAGCCGAAAGGCTCTCGGGGTTGCATACCTCGGTCGTGCGGCCGTCTATCTGAAGCCCGTTGTGGTCGATGATGGCCACGAGGTTGTCCAGGCCGCGATGGGCCGAGAACATGGCGGCCTCCCACACCTGGCCCTCCTGGCACTCCCCGTCGCCCAGCAGCGCGAAAACCGTGGCGCCGTGGCCCTCAAGGCGAAGCCCGCAGGCCATGCCCGAGGCGATGGAGAGCCCCTGGCCGAGCGACCCGGTGGACACCTCCACGCCCGGCACCAGGTTTCGGTCGGGATGGCCCTGAAGCCGGGACCCGAGCTTGCGCAGCGTCATGAGCTCCTCGGTCGGGAAGTACCCGGCATGGGCGAGCGCGGCGTAAAGGGCCGGAGCCGCATGGCCCTTCGCCATGACGAACCGGTCGCGGGCGTCCCAGGCGGGGTCGTCAGGGTTGTGGTCCATGACGCCGCCGAAGTAGAGCGCGGCAAGGATGTCGGTGCAGGAAAGCGATCCTCCGGGATGACCGCTTCCCGCCTCGGCAATCATCGAGACGATGTCTTGGCGCATCCTGTTTGCCAGGATCTGGAGCTGTACCGAGTCCATGGGGTTCCTTCCGATCGGGGCCGTGGCGCCTATTGTAACGCGAAGCAACCCCCTCCCCTTCTGGGAATCCGGGGTTCGGCGAGGTCTTTGCAGGAATCGCAGATGCTTGGCGGCCGAGCGGAAGCAGCCGCCGAGACGCTCCTTCTTCCGCTACTGCGAGACGCGCCAGGTGTGGTAGCCGATGACGAACGGCTCCAAAGCCCCTCCCAGGACGGCATCGACGTTGCCGGTCTCCACGCCGCTTCGCAGATCCTTGACCAGCTGGTAGGGGAACAACACGTAGTTTCTGATCTGGCTTCCGAAGGAGTTGTCCATGCGCTCGCCGCGAAGCTCGTCAAGCTCCGTCTGGCGCTTTCGCTCCTCCAGCTCGTAGAGCTTGGCCCGGAGAACCCGGAAGGCGGCTTCCTTGTTCTGCAGCTGGCTTTTCTCGTTCTGGCAGGTGACGACGATGCCCGTAGGCTCGTGGGTGAGGCGCACGGCCGAGTCGGTGGTGTTTACGCACTGGCCGCCCGGACCGCTGGAGCGGTAGACGTCCACGCGCACGTCGGCGGGGTTGAGGTCCACCTCTATGTCGTCGGCGATGACGGGCAGCACCTCGACCGAGGCGAAGGTGGTCTGGCGCCGCTTCTTAGCGTCGGTGGGGCTGATGCGCACCAGCCGGTGGATGCCGATCTCGCTGCGAAGCATGCCGTAGGCGTAGCGGCCCTCGATCTGAATGGTGGCCCGGTCGAGGCCG
>DBFAWQ010000138.1:0-5779 GCA_048242115.1 Eggerthellaceae bacterium | reverse complement strand
TCCAAAAGCAACCATTAGAACCCCTGGTCAACCCCATCGAATTTCGACATTGCCTCCCAATGTCCCTTTCATGACTTTCTGCGGATGACATGGCGGCAGAAAGCCCGTAGGGTGCGCATCAGGGTCTTGTCCAAAGGGGATAGAGACAAGGTTACTACAAGGAAGGGGAGCAGTCTATGAAAAAACGACTTGCAACCGCGGTCGCCGTGCTGTGCCTGACGGGCGCGCTGGCGGCGGGGCTGGCAGCTTGCTCGTCGCCGCAAGGGCAGACGAGCGCGCCCGAGCCCGAGCAGAAGCCGGCCGCCGAGCAGCCGGCGCAGAAGGAGGAGGCGCCCGCGCCCGCCGCGGCCGACGACCTGAAGAACGATGCGGCCCAGCAATCGGAGGACGAGGCGCAGGCCGTGCGCATCCAGACGATGCAGGGCGAGGAGAAGGTGAAGGCCGCACAGGAGTTCTACGCGCCGAAGGTGACGAAGGCGGCCAACGGTGCCGACGTGCAGCTGATTCCGAACGACCCGTACATGTGGAACACGGCCATCCTGGACGGCGAGAACCGCGGGTGCCTGGCCAGCGACTGCCATGAGAGCCTGCTGGACACCACCCAGCTTTTGCCCATGACGCACCCGAAGCTGTGGAACCCCTACGACGTGGAGGCCACCACGAAGTTCTGCTACATGTGCCATTCCAAGGCCCTGTTCATGCAGGATTCCATGCACGCCCTGCACATGAACAACCCGGAGTTCGCCAAGAAGAACGGCAACTGCGACTCGTGCCACTACATCTCCCCGCAGACCGGCGAGTACCTGCTGTGGGATCTGGTGAAGTACAACAACGCCTACATGGGCATCACGCCGGTGCCCAACGCCACGGGCGAGTTCAGCTTCACCCAGGACAGCATCACCCCCACCGACCAGGTGTTCTACTACTGGGAGAACAACAACCACCAGGGCATCACCCCGGACAACGACACCTCGCAGGCAGCCTACGACAACTGGGAGATTTCGGTCGAGGGCGAGGTTGACAACCCCTTCACCTTCAAGCTTGCCGACTTCGAGGACCAGATGGTCGAGCGCGTGCTGAAGATGGACTGCCAGACCAACCCGCCGGGAGGGGCCTACGTCGCCAACGTGAACGTCAAGGGCATCCCGCTGTCGGCCATCATGGAGCGCGCGGGCGTGAAGGACAGCGCCGTCAACATGCACTCCGTTGCCGACGACGGTTGGGACGTGTACCCCGTGCCCATGGACATCGTGAACCAGTACCTGGACGACATCCTGCTGGTGACCGAGATCAACGGCGAGAAGCTGGGCATGCTGCAGGGCTACCCGGTGCAGCTGTGGATCCCGCCGCTGGGAGGCTGCCACTACACCAAGCGCGTGGTCACGCTGAACTTCGCGGCCGACCCGGCGCCCGCCCGCCTGTTCGAGGGCTTCACCAACCCCAAGACCGGCGAGATGTTCAACAAGCCGAACACCTCCATCTTCTACCAGGCCCAGGGCACCATCTTCCCGGCCGGCCAGCCCATCGAGCTTGAGGGCTTCGCCGACGCCTACAACGTGCCCATGACCGCCGTGGAGATCTCCATGGACAAGGGCGCCACCTGGACCACCTACGACCTGGGCGAGACCGACGTCATGCGCTGGGTCAACTGGAAGTACAAGTTCACGCCGGAGAAGCCGGGCAGCTACCTGATCATGGTCCGCGGCGTGGACGCCGACGGCGAGGTCAGCACCGACCCGTCCCAGCTGTTCTTCAACGTGAAATAGGGGAGGGGACGCGATATGAAGCATACGATGACGAAGCTTGTGGGGGCGGCTGCGGCCACGGCCCTGGTGGCCCCGGGGATCGCTCTGGCGGCCGAGATGCCCACGGCGCTGGCGCCCGACGATTCGAATGCCAGTTGGACGCGCGTGGAGGCGTCGGGCCAGCATGCGGGCGAGGGCATGGTGCAGAAGGCCTCCGTGGCCGGACAGTTCGCCTGCACCCAGGATTGCGTGAGCCCCACGGCGGCCATCTCGGGCGTGTTCATGAAGGCGGCCAACGTGCTGTGCCAGTCGCTGGCCCAGGCCACCGTGGTGCCTACCGCCGACGGAGCCTACACGGTCAGCCATGACGGGGACGCCGTGCACGTGGAAGCGGGCGAGGGCGACGCGAAGACCCAGCTTATGGGCTGCGCCTGCGCCAGCAACGTGCCCGGCGGCGCCGCGGTCATGAACGCCCAGGTGACGGGTATTACGGTAGCAAGCTTGCTTGCCCAGCTGTAGGCGGCACGCCGGCTTCCGGATGGCAGGAAAAGCCACCCAACAAGAAGGCCCTCCCGGTCCCCTCGGGTTCCGGGAGGGCCTTGGCGCGCCCGTTGGCTTCACCCCTCTCTCACTGCCCGCTCCGGTCCCCTCCATCGCGAGTTATCTAAGACTAACATCATGCATTTCCATGTCGGGATTCTGCGAAGGACCAGGTCGGCGATTTTTTCGAGAAAGAAATGCGTGGTGTTGCATATGGCTAACTTACAGAAAACGGGCCTTGCACGCGGAGTGGCATCCTGTTTCGAGGAGGGACGGGCCGGTTCCGCGCACAAGGCGTTGAGCTGTTAGGGCTAACTCCCTACAAGTCGCGCACGACTTCTTCCGGGCTGTCCTCCCACCGGCCGATTTTCGGGGAGAGAATATAGGCCGTTGTGGGCTTCAGGTTCGCTGTGTCGGCCAGGTAGTGCACGTTCGCGCCGCCGGCGGCGATAGCCTTCGACACCTCGGAGCTAGGGTCGTCGAAGTCGCCGAACAAGCGGGCGCCGGTACAGCAGTCCGCCACGCATACGGGCTTCCAGTCGGGTTCGTCGTGGTTCTGGAAGCACAGGGTGCACTTGCCCACGGTGTTCGTGGCCCCGTCCAGGTAGCGCACATCGTAGGGGCAGCCTTCCATGCAGCTGAGGCATCCGATGCAGTTGGCGCTGTCCACCAGCACCACGCCCGTCTCCTCGTCGCGGTAGCTTGCGCCGGTGGGGCACACGTCGATGCAGCCGGGGTTCTCGCATTGCTGGCAGGCCACGGGCAGCCAGTACTGTTTGATGTTGGGGAAGGTGCCCTGCGGCCCAACGACGCTTACGCGGCAGTTGCGGTTGCCCAGGGCGAGGTTGTTCTCGTACTTGCACGCGGTGATGCAGGTATCGCAGCCGGTGCAGCGATCAAGGTCGATGACCATTCCATAGCGCATTAGATCACATCCTCCGTAACAGGTTCATTGGCCAGGGTGGGCATGAAGGGCTCGAACTCCTTCGCCGTCGTCCAGATGTTGTCGGGCTTCTCGCTCTTCTCGATCTTCACCGTGAAGCCGCGGTTCGTGTAGGTGCCGATGGCGGGGTCGTAGGGAGGGTCGTTCTTCGTCAGCACGTTCACGTTGCATTCGCGCCATCCACCGGTAATCTTCTTCTGGGACTCGTCGAAGCACTCAGGGTTCCAGAAGCGCTCCATCCATACGCAGCGCGGGTTCACACCCTCGGTCAGATAGGCTCGTGCGTGGATGGAGCCCCGGCGCGACGACACCTTCACCCAGTCCATATGGGCTATGCCGTGCTCGGCTGCGGTCGCCGGGTTGATGCGGATCTCGGCGGTGGGGAACAGCTCGCGGGCGAACGCGGAATGGCGCATGGTTCCATGGTGGAAGTAGGGCACGCGGCCGCTGGTGAGCACGAGCGGGAACTCCTTGTCCGTGAGGGGCGACTCGGCCGGCTCGGTGAAGGTGCAGATGGGACTGTAGTCGTCGCACGGGTCCTGCGGCTCGGGGAACGCGTAGGGGTAGCCGGTGCGCGCGAGTTTCAGGTACAGCGTGCCGTAGGGCTCCAACTTGCGCGATTCGGTACCGAAGCCCGCCGGCAGCCCGTCGTCGACGATGGTTTCGTGCTGGTTGTACACGTAGTACTTGTCCTCGGGGACCACCTTGGGGACGAAATCGTCGTAATTCTCCTGCAGCTGCTCCCAGCTTTCGGCGCCGAAGAACTTCGCGCACGATGCCTTCACGTCGGCCTCGGTCTTATCGCCCATGTAGCCGTTGTCGATGCCGGGCAGCTTGCCGCCGAACTTCTCGCGGCATCGCTCGAGAATCTGCCCCAAGGGCACGGAATGCGACACCGTCTCGCCGATGTGGGTCACCTCGTTCTGCATGAAGGTCATGTTCAGATGCCTGTGGTCGGTCAGCGGTTCCTCCAGCCACTCGCGGACGGGGAACACCAGGTCGGCAGCCTCGATGTGGAACGAAGTGAGCATGGGGTACTGGCACATGATGTAGTCGATTTCGGAAAGGGCGTCATACCAGGATTGGGCGTTCGCGAGCATGGCCAGCTTGTTGCCCGACACATCGTACCAGATGCGCGGCTTGTAGGGCTCGCCGGTGGTGATGGCCTTCAGCACCGTGGGAATATGCACCATCCACCAGGTGTGCAGTCCCTTGTGCTCGGTGGTGCCCAGACCGTCCTTGTACAGCTGGCTCATGAGCGCCACGTTCTCGGGCTGCTCCTCCAACCCCTTCGCCAGACGGGCGGCCTGGGCCTCCGGCGACTCGCCGGGGATGGCGCAGATGCCGTACTTCGTCATGGCCTGCGGCGCGTTCTGGCGCGCGCGTTTCTCGGGGATGGAGGCGGGTCCCTTTTGGGTGAGCGACACGCCCGGCTTGTTCACGTACCCCATGATGATGTCCAGCCCCAAGGCGCCCTGCGAGGCGGAGGAGGATTGCGGATGCTGGTCGGTGGCAACGCCGTGGTTGATGCCCGCCACGCTGCCGTCATCGTCGGCGTGGGTGTACAGGCGGATGGCTTCCTCGATTTTGTCGGCCTCGAGCCAGCAGGTCTCCGCGGTCTTCTTCAGCGTGTAGGGCTTGGCTTCGTCAGCGTAGATCTGTCCGGCTGTCTTGTAGGTTTTCCCGTTGAACTCGCCCTCCCAGAAGATTTCGGGGTCTACCGTGGCATCCTCGGGCGCGGAATAGACGAAGGGGGCGACGCTGCCGGTCTTCAGGTCGTAGCAGACGTAATCCGGGGTATCGCTGGGGGTGGTCTTGACGAAGTCAGGGAACACGTCCTGCGCCTCTACCGGCAGCTTCGTGTCCGGGTCGATGAGGAAGGGAAGGTTGGTCCAGTACTTCACGAAAGGCTCGTTGTAGAGCCTGTTCTCGAATATGTAGTTGAACCAGCACAGCATGAGCGCCGTGTCGGTGCCGGGGCGCACGGGAAGCCAGACGTCGGCCTTCGACGCGTCGGGCGAGAAATTGGGGTCGATGACGATGGTCTTCACGCCTGCAGCCCGAAGTTCCGCCATACCGCGACCGGACTGGGCGGTCTGGGAGACAGAGGGCTGGGCGCCCCACATAACGATGACTTCGCAAGCGTTGTCGTGGATCTTGAAGAACTCGGTGGACATGCTGTCGGCCACGGACTGGGACTGGTTGTTGCCCACCATGAACACCGTGGCGCAGATGCGGGGCATGAGGCACTGGGCCGCACCGGGTTCGAAGACGTTGGGCGACCCCAGGGACACGCAGGTGGTTTTGATCTGGTTAGACGAGTAGGAGCCGCCACCGCCGGTGGATCCGAAGAAGGCATAGGGGCCGTACTTGTTGATGGCGTCCACGATGTGGGTGGCAGCGTCGTCGAGGGCCTCGTCCCAGCTGATGATCTCCCACTTGTTCTCGCCGCGCTCGCCGGCGCGCTTCATGGGGTAGAGGATGCGGTCAGGGTGAAACTGCACCTGCTTGAAGGCCAGGCAGCGCGGGCAGAGCGCGCCGCGGTTATAGG
>DBFAWQ010000137.1:0-4070 GCA_048242115.1 Eggerthellaceae bacterium | reverse complement strand
GAAGAAAGCCGACCCCAGGAGCAAGGGAATTCTCGGCCATCGTAAGATGCCTACTCCCATTCGGGAACCCAGCTTTGTTCCTTCCCAAGTCGGCTTATGCAGCTACCACAATACCAGAACTTTAAGGAAAGTTGAAAAAGTTTTTCCTAATAAGCACGAAACGGTTTAGAAACCGTCCGCAACGATAGAAGCCATGCCCTCCTCGCAGGAAGGGAGTATACACCATGACGACATCGGAAGCCCAGAAGAGGGCCACGGCGAAGTACCAGCGCGAGAAGATGCAGCTGCGCACCGTGAAGTTCGGCCCGAACGACGCCGACATCCTGGCGCACCTGGACGCCCAGCCGAACAAGGCGCGCTACATCAAGGCGCTCATCCGCGCCGACATGGAACGGGCAGACGAAACCGATTAGCGGGGAACGGCCATGACCAGATCGAACTTCGGGAGCGTACAGTACTTCTCCAAGGGGAAGTACCGCATATTCTGGCCGGACGGCTACGACGCCGACGGCCTGCGCATCCGGCGCTCCCGCATCGTCAACGGCTCCAGGGACGACGCCGAGAGGGAGCTGGCGCGCGAGATGCTGGCGGCAGGCCGCGCCCCCGCCTGCGAGCTGACGCACCGCCAGGCCTGGGACCTCGTGATGCCTCCGAAGCTGGCAGGGTACCAGGCGACCACGAGGCGCAACGCCGAGCAGTCGGGCAGGTACCTCCTCGCCATCGTGGGGGACGCCCCCGTCGGCTCCATCGACGGCAGGCTCGTGTCGTCGGTCGTCGAATCAGGCATGGCGCCCAGCGTGGCCAGGAACGTCGTCGCGTACTGGCGCATCATGGTCGCGGAGTGCATGCGGCTCGGCATCGTCGACTACCCGTCGAACCCGATATCTCGCAAGGACCTCCCCGCCCCGAAGCCGAAGCAGAGGCGGCTCGTCGACGCGACGGAGATCGCGGGGTGGCTCGACGGGATATCCGGCTTCTGGGGCTGCCTCCCGCTCGCGCTGTGCCTCGGCGGGGGCCTGCGCGTTGAGGAGGCGTTCGGGCTGCGCGGCGAGGACATGACCAGCTACTCCGTCGGCGGGAAGACCTACCTCCTGTGCATGGTGAGCAAGGCCGTCGTGTCGGTCGGCGGCAGGACCGTCGTGAAGGACTGCCCGAAGAACGACAGCAGCCGGCGCGAAGTGGTCGTCGGCGAGCCCTTCGCATCGTGGTGCATAGAGCGCGCGCCGGCCTCCGGGTGGCTGTGCCCCAGCCCCAAGAAAGGCGACGAGCCGCGCAGCACCACCTACATGACCAAGAAGTTCAAGGAGTACTGCGAGCGCGCGGGCATCCCCTACGTCAACCCCGGCAAGCTCCGCAAGTCGTGGAGCGTCATGCACGCCGAGGCCATGTCCCCGGATCTGCTCGTGTGCCAGGCGATGGGGCACACCGACGGCACCATGCGCGGACAGGCCTACAGCAAGACGACGAGGCGCGCCATGATGGGTCTGGCGGACAATTTGGAACGCTTCATTTCGGGCCTCAGCGGCGACGTTGGAACATTTGGGAACACAAATTACACTGGCTTAAGCGTCTGAACTGGGGTTATTCTGAAAAGGAAGCATACGGGCTATGAACTGCCCGGTGTAGCTTCCCTCCACCTTCGCCACTTCCTCGGGGGTGCCCTGGGCCACGATGCGGCCGCCGCGCTCCCCTCCGCCCGGACCCAGGTCCACGATCCAGTCGGCGCTCTTCACCACGTCAAGGTTATGCTCGATGACGAGCACCGTGTTCCCCGCATCCACCAGGCGCTGGAGCACCTCCAGAAGCTGGCGCACGTCCTCGAAGTGAAGGCCCGTGGTGGGCTCGTCCAGGATGTAGAACGTCTTGCCCGTCTGGCGCTTCTGCAGCTCGCTGGCCAGCTTCACGCGCTGGGCCTCGCCACCGGAGAGCGTGGTGGCCGGCTGCCCCAGGCGGATGTAGCCCAGCCCCACGTCGTGAAGCGTCTGGAGCTTGCGCTTGATGCCCGGGATGTTCTCGAAGAACGAAAGCGCGTCGGACACGGTCATGTCCAGCACGTCCGAGATGTTCTTGCCCCGGTAGGTCACCTGCAGCGTCTCGCGATTGTATCGCTTCCCGCCGCAGACCTCGCAGGGAACGTAGATGTCCGGCAGGAAATGCATCTCGATCTTGATCTGCCCGTCGCCCTTGCAGGCCTCGCAGCGGCCGCCGTTCACGTTGAAGCTGAACCGGCCCGGCCCGAAGCCGCGGGCTTTGGACTCCTGGGTGCTGGCGAACAGCTGGCGGATGTCGTCCCACAGCCCGATGTAGGTGGCCGGGTTGCTGCGCGGCGTGCGCCCGATGGGGCTCTGGTCTATGTTGATGACCTTGTCTATCTTGTCCACGCCCACGAGCTTGCGGTAGGACCCGGTGCGCCTATGGGCGCGGTTCACGCGGTTGGCCAGCGCCGGGGCCAGCGTGTCGGTGACAAGCGAGCTCTTGCCGCTGCCGGAGACGCCGGTGACCACCGTCATGGTGCCGAAGGGCACCGACAGCGTCACGTCCTGCAGGTTGTTCTCGCAAGCGCCGATGAGCTGCAGGCTGCCGCGCCCAGGGCTGCGCCGCTTCGCGGGCACCGGGATGGTGCGGCGCCCGGACAGGTAGTCGGCCGTGAGCGACCCCTTGGCCTTCGCCACCTGCTGCGGAGTACCCGCAGCCACCACCTCGCCGCCGTGCTCGCCGGCTCCGGGGCCCATGTCCACCACGAAGTCCGCCGCCCGGATGGTATCCTCGTCGTGCTCGACCACCACCACGGTGTTGCCCAAATCGCGCAGGTGCTCCAAGGTGGCGATGAGCCGCTCGTTGTCCCGCTGGTGCAGCCCGATGGACGGCTCGTCCAATATGTAGAGCACCCCCATGAGCCCCGCGCCGATTTGGGTGGCCAGGCGGATGCGCTGGGCCTCGCCGCCGGAGAGCGTGGCCGTGGCCCGCTCCAACGTGAGGTAGTCCAGCCCCACGTCCACCAAGAACTTCAGCCGGGCGACGATCTCCTTCACGATGGGCCCGGCGATGGCCGCGTCAGCGCCGGAGAAGCTGAGGCCCTGGAAGAACGCCAGGCTGTCGGCGGCCGAGAGCTGCGTGGCCTCGTGGATGGACTTGCCGTCCACCGTCACCGCCAAGATCTCGGGCTTCAGGCGCTTGCCCTGGCAAGTGGCGCAGGGGACGGTGGCGAAGTAGCTGGCCAGCTTCTCGCGCGCGGTGTCGGACTGAGCTTCGGCGTACTTGCGCCGCACGGCCTCCAGCACCCCCTCCCATTCGATGTACCAGTAGGTCTCGCGGCCGTCCACCGTCACGTAGTCCACGCGCACCTTCTGGGTGCCGAGTCCGTCCAGGATCGCCTGGCGCACCTTGGCCGGCATGTCCTCCCAGGGGGTGTTCTCGTCGTTGCCCAAATGCCGCGCCACGGCCTTGAGCACCTGGGGGTAATAGTTGCCGCTCTTGAAGGGGGCGATGGCGCCCTCGGCCAGGGTGAGCTCCTCGTCGGGGACGACGAGCTCGGGGTCCACTTCGAGCCGGGTGCCGATTCCGGTGCAGGCGGGGCAGGCGCCGTAGGGGGCGTTGAAGGAGAAGGTGCGCGGCTCCATCTCGTCCAGGGCCAGGGGGTGCTCGTTGGGGCAGGCGCGCTTCTCGGAGTAGCGCCGCTCCCGGTGGGGGTCGTCCTCGGGCAGGTCGACCTGCTCGATGATGACCAGGCCCTCCGCCAGGCCCAGCGCCGTCTCGACGGAGTCGGTGAGGCGCTGGCGGATGCCCTCGCGGACCACGAGCCGGTCGACGATGACCTCGATATCGTGCTTGAGGCGCTTGTTGAGGGTGGGGGGGTTGTCGAGGCGCTCGGCGGCGCCGTCGACGCGCACCCGGTTGAAGCCGCGTCCGCGCAGCTCGCCGAAGAGCTCGGAGTACTCGCCCTTGCGTCCCCGCACCACCGGTGCCAGGACCTGGAAGCGGGTGCCCTCGTCCATGGAGCGGACCTGGTCGACGATCTGCTGGGGTGTCTGGGAGGCGACGACGGCATCGCACGTCGGACAGTGCTGAAC
>DBFAWQ010000136.1:0-4316 GCA_048242115.1 Eggerthellaceae bacterium | reverse complement strand
GGCCCATCCGGCCGCGGTGGAGGACCTGGGCCGGCTCATGGACTACTACCTGCCCACCACCGTGAAGCTTCTTCAGGCCTACGACAGCCTGGAGGAGCAGCCGGTGCAGGGCAGCAACATCGCCAGCTCGCGCCGCGAGATCGAGCAGACCCTTGACGTGCTGCAGACGGCCTTCGAGAAGCTGCTGGACGCCACCTTCGAGGACCTGTCCTTCGACGTCTCCTCCGACATTTCGGTACTCAACACCATCCTGGCCCAGGAAGGGCTCACGGAAAGCCCCTTCGGCACCCCGAGCGAAAGGAACGCCCAATGACCGAGCAGAACCCCCAGGCCCCGCTTGCCGCCGACGCGGCGCTGAACGTGGCGGCACCAGTACCCGAGCTCACCCTCACGCCCGTCATCTCCCCGGACGCCGAGACCGTGGCCCAGGCCACCATCATCGAAGTGCCCGAGCCCAAGGCCCCGGCGCTGGAGGACTCGCTCACCGAGGAGGAGCGTGCGCAGGTGGACGCCTTCGCCAAGCAGATCGACATCACGAACTCCCAGGTGGTGCTGCAGTACGGCGCCGGCGCCCAGTCGAAGATGGCCAGCTTCTCGGAAACGGCGCTGGAGAAGGTGCGCACCCAGGATTTGGGCGAGGCCGGCAAGCTCATCAGCGACGTGGTGGTGGAGCTGAAGGGCTTCGACGCCGAGGAGGAGAAGGGCTTCTTCGGCCTGTTCAAGAAGCAGGCGGCCAAGGTGGGGGCGCTGAAGGCCCGCTACGACAAGGCCGACGCGAACATCGACAAGATAGTGTCCGCCCTCACCGGCTACCAGATGACCCTGCTGAAGGACGCCGCCACCCTGGACAAGCTCTACGATTTGAACATGGCCTACTTCAAGGAGCTGACCATGTACCTGCTGGCCGGCCGCAAGCGCCTGGCCGAGGTACGCGAGGGCCAGCTGCAGCAGCTGTACGCCACGGCGAAGGCGACCGGCCGCGCCGAGGACATCGAGGCGGCCCAGCGGCTTGAGGCCGCCTGCCACCGCTTCGAGAAGAAACTCACGGACCTGGACCTCACCCGCACGGTGTCCATGCAGATGGCGCCCCAGATTCGCCTCATCCAGAACAACGAGATGCTCATGATCGAGAAGATCCAGACCACCGTGGTGAACACCATTCCCCTGTGGAAGAGCCAGATGGTGCTGGCGCTGGGCATGGCCAACAGCGAGGAGGCCCTGCGCGCCCAGACCGCCGTGAGCGACATGACCAACGAGCTTCTGCGCAAGAACGCCGAAAAGCTGAAGAGCTCCACCATCGAGGTGGCCCGCGAGAGCGAGCGCAGCATCATCGACGTGGAGACGCTGAAGGCCACCAACGACAACCTCATCCAGACCTTCGACGAGGTGATGAAGATCCAGGCCGAGGGCCGAGCCAAGCGAGCCGAAGCCGAAGCCGACATCCGCCGCATGGAGGAGCAGCTGAAGGCGAAGCTGCTGGAGATCAACGGCTAGCAGCCGACCGGAAAGTAACCGGCCGCCAAGCAGCTCGGGGCGAAGGACCGTCTTTCCGAGAAACGATTGGCTGACGGCCCTTCCGGGCAGCACGCGCATAGGGGCTGCATCTCCCAACCGAGATGCAGCCCTTTTTCCTTTCGGCTGCGTTTGGCAGATGCGTTCCTCTTCCCTTCGCTGCGCCCGATAGCTCGCTTCCCTTTCCGGCAATCGGCGCGCCCCCAGCTTGCCTCCCCTTCCGACGATCGCATGCCCCCGTCAAGCCATGGACGAAATGTAGGTTATGCATCGCACAACTTACTTTTCGTCCATTTCGGAGTGAGCCATCTGACCTGCGGTTATATATTACCAGGTCAGAGGCTTGGGACGAAATGTAGGTTGTGCAATGCGCATGGCGTGGGCGCAACCAATAATTGCGCCTGTTTTCAACCTGGAAGCGGTCGCGCAACCGCAGCGCTTGGCCTATGATTTTCGACGTTGCACGGAAGAGAAAGGCTTTTGGATGAACGTTGACATGGCGAAGCGCCTGGCCGACCGGCGCAGGCAGGCGGGGCTTACCCAAGAGGCGCTGGCAGAGAAGCTGGAAGTGTCGCGGCAGGCGGTCTCGAAGTGGGAGCGCTCGGAATCGTCCCCCGACACCGACAACCTAATCGCATTGGCGCAGCTCTACGGCGTGTCGCTGGACGAGCTGCTCTACCAGGACGTGGACGCGTGCGCAGGCGAGGGAGAAGCCGCAAAGGGCCCGGAAGCTTTCGCGAGCGCCGCTGGCGCAACCGGACGCGAGGAGATTCGTTTCGAGAAGAACGCCTGGCAGGCCGAAGGGCCCGGCGAGGTCGCAGGTGCAAACGGGTGCGGAGAGATGCGCTTCGAAGAGAGGACCTGGAAAGCGAACGAGCTCGGTGACGTCGTATATGCAAGCAGCTTGGAAGGGTGCGTCGAAACGGGAGGCGGTACGGATGGGGACTGCGGGAGCGGCGCCTCGGTAGAGGAGCAGCCCACCGACGAGCAACCGCGTGGCCACCGCCATCGCCGGAACTGCGGCTATCACCACGTGGGTGCGACCGGCATCCACGTGGACGACGGCGACGACCACGTGCACATCAGCTGGCGCGACGGCGTGAACGTGCTGGACAAGGACGGCAACAGCGTGCACGTGAACTGGGACGGCATCCATGTGAACGACTGCGAGTACGACAGCCTCCGCCAAGCCAACGAGGCCTTCGGCACGCACGAGCGGCCCCATGGACCCACTACCGCCTTCGGCCGCGCCTGGGTGCGCTTCCCCTTCCCCGCCGTGGTCATCCTGGCCTACATATTGGCAGGGGTGTTCCAAGGCCAATGGGGCATGGGGCTGTTCCTGTTCGCTGCCATCCCGCTGTACTACCTGGTGGGCGCGCTCATCGACGGCAAGCGCCTGGGGCCGTTTCTGGCCGGGCTTTACCCCTTGGCCGTGGTTGTCGGGTTCTGCTACCTGGCCTTCGTGCATAACGCGGCCCATCCGGCCTGGGTGCTGTTCCTTACCATCCCGCTGGTCGAATGGATCATAGTGTCGCTGTCCCACTGGTGGCAGCGCCGCCAACCCCAACCCTGCGACGAGACCGCGTAACGTCGGCCGCACGGTAGCGAGCACGCAGAACTCGTCGGCCGAACGCGTCCCCGCCCCCGACGGAGCGTCCAGCGGGAAGAGCAGCAGAATCGGCACGAACGGCAGGATCGCTCCGTTTCTAGGCGCCACTTTACCAAAACGTGGAGGTACCCTCGCCAACCCCGGGAACGGCCAGCCGACCCCGGGGCCAAGCCGAATCACGCACATCGGACGTTGGTACACTTTTTCGTACGAACATGTCCGATATACGCGATTCGCCACTCCTAGCAGAGTGGTCGCTGCCGGCACCAGGAGCGCACACCAATCTTTCCGCAGGACTGCACGGCGAGATATATCCGACGCCCCATGATTCCGGCAACGCAACCCGTCGCCACGTTGCAATTCGGCAGCTACGTTATAATTCGAACCAAACATTATGCTGCGTTATATCTTGACCCGAACGTTGTAATTCGCGCATTACGTTATAGCTCCCCAGCCAAAGCTCGACGAGAGAACGCAGTATCCGCCTCGCGCAACCCCGATGCGTGGTTGTTCTGGCTGGCGGATGCGAGTAGAACGACGGAAGGGATGCGGAGGGAACCATGCTTTTGAACTGCCTGTTCGTCGGATGCGGCGGCTTTGCGGGGTCGGTGCTGCGCTATTTATGCAACTTTATCAAGGCCGACCCCTGGGGGCTTCCCGTGGTCACCATGGGCATCAACGTGGTCGGGAGCTTCGCCATCATGTTCCTTGCGGGGCTCTTCGCCCGATGGGTGCCGGCCGACGGGCATCTCATGCTGTTCCTGCGCGTGGGGCTGTGCGGGGGCTTCACCACCTTCTCCACCTTCAGCGCCGAGACCCTGGGGCTGATCGAGGGCGGCAACATCGCGGGGGCCGTCGCCTACGCCGCCGCAAGCTGCGTCCTCTGCCTGCTAGCCGCCGCCCTCGGCGAGCTGGCCGCCTCCGCCTTGGCGCCGCAGGCTACCTAGGGAGAGGACAGAACCATACGATGAAACGGCAAGGCAAAACAGTCGCTCCCTCCTCTAAGTGAGCGTGCCAGAATACCTCCTAGCAAAGCGCCCGACTGGTGAGCATTTCACATATATCCGGCGCTTTACTTATGCCCTTTGCTCGCCCTAACGCAGAACCCGCGAATCCAAGAAAATAGGTATTGCGCCAGTCAGATTTGGCGGGTATACTTATACGGCTGTTGAAGATGGGGTGTTAGCTCAGTTGG
>DBFAWQ010000135.1:0-11467 GCA_048242115.1 Eggerthellaceae bacterium | reverse complement strand
TCCACATCAAGCTGGAAGCGAACTTTGTCGCCACCGGAAACAGCCAGGTCGATGTCACTCTTCGGGCGATGCTCGCCCCGAGCCCGCGACCCGAACAGCCACACGCGCCGAACCCCATGCTGACGCGCAGCCTCCCGAATGGCCGCAATCACCGCCGGTTTTATCCCAGTCTCAACCATGCCCGCCATTGTACAGGAAAGTAGAGTGCGCGGGGCAAGAGGAGCACTCCCAGCAGACAGCGAAACAGCGCGAAAATCCGCGCAGGCAAGCGATGGGTTTCCGTATCTCATGCAGCTTGTCGGATTCCAGAGCTGGGAGCAGAATCCAACAGCCGAGACGATCACTCTGGAAGACGTCCGTTTCGGCGCCGCCCTTGCTCGGAGGAACTTCACGGAACGTGTATTGGACGCCACCTACTACGACCTCTCCCCTAACGACGTCCGCTTCCTCCAAGCAATGCTGGACGATGAGCGCGAGAGCCGCACAACCGATATCGCCAGCCGCCTCGGTGAGACGACCAACTATGCAAGCACTTACAAGCGCCGTCTCATCAAGCGGGGCATCATTGGGGAGCGGGGGACCTATTTCGTCGCCTTCGAGCTACCAGGATTCCGCGACTACCTCATGGAAAAGTGCGGCCCCTTCGCTGACGTCTTCTGCGGAAGTGCGGCCCCGGTATTGGGACGGGCCCATCCTCTCTTTGGACAAATTTCGCCGAAGTGCTGCAACGACTTCGGTGCGATTACAGCACTTCGGCGAAAAACGGTACGGCTTTACAGCACTTCTGAGAAAAATGACCGCATGCCTACAGCACTTCGGCGAAATTTGTCCAGGATGCCGCTTCCTTTCAGTGATGAGAGGCGAAAAGGCACGACAACCTTATGAAAGAGTGAAGTCCCCTTCGCTAGTGCCGTCAGCTAAGACGGGTCGGTGGAGTCCCTGCTAGAATAGGCTCAGTGAACAGCTCAGATTGCCTGCTTGCCCGCATACGAGCAACGCGTTAACCGAGACCGAAGGAGCAGAGAGCCCATGTCCACCATCGCCAATATCATCTGGATTATCTTCGGCGGGCTGATTACGGCTGCCTGCTGGTGCTTCGCCGGTTTCATCTTCTACATCACCATCGTGGGAATTCCGCTGGGGCGCCAGTGCTTCAAGATGGCGTCGCTGACCCTGGCGCCGTTCGGGAAGACGGTCACCTACGGCGGTGGCGCACCGTCGCTGATCGCCAATATCTTCTGGGTGATCCTGGCCGGGCTGCCCATGGCCATCGCCTACGCGGTGCTGGGCTGCCTGTACTCCATCACCATCATAGGGCTGCCCATCGGCCTGCAGTGCTTCAAGATGGCCAAGCTCTCCCTACTCCCCTTCGGCGCCACCGTGCGCTAGCCGCAAGAGCGCCGAGGCCCGCATCTACGACAGGCCCCGGCGCTTTCAATCCGCATCGGAAGCATGGCAGATGCTAACATCTCTGCGCACCCTTACCTCAACCGTTGCGGAACGGGCCTGACGGGCGCAACTTCCCTTGTATCACCGACCGGGCTGGCAAGGCGGCGTTCGAAAATGTTGAACTCGTCGATAGCTTCCGGCACTTCGAAGATGCGGTTTCGCTTAGCGCCGGAGACCTCCTTCACCACTCCGGCTTTCACGCATGACTCCACAGCTTGGTCAACGGCCTGGAACGACCTCCCCATCGTCGCAGCAGCCGTCTCGATGGAGAACAGAGGCATACCAACCATCTGGTCGCACAGCAGGTCAAGCGCCGAATTGCGACGAACTGGCGCCATCCTTTCCCGCCATTCGCCGGACAGCCTCGCAGCGCTTTCCTCGAATGCCGCCGCCTCCGCACAAGCTTGCGCGCACGCCCCGGCGAAGAAGGAAATCCATTCGTTGACGGCTTGAATCCCTTCCTCCTCGCCCGCAGCATCGTCGAAGCGAAACCCGGTCAGGCCATTCACGTAGCTGGCCGACCTGGTAGCCATCACCAGGGAAATCGGAGGAACAAACTCCGGCGTAAGCCCCCTTCTCCGCAGAACAAGGTGGATAAGGGCGCGACCCGTTCGCCCGTTTCCATCCAGAAACGGATGGATGCTCTCGAACTGCGCATGGACGAGTGCGGCTTGGACCACGGGAGAAACCGCGTCCGTGTTGCAGAAATCAGCCAGATCTTCCAGCAGCGGCATTACATGCTCGGGCCCAGGCGGGACGTAATCAGCCTGAAGCGGATTGTACGAATTGCCCCCAACCCAGTTCTGCCGGGTTCTCACGCATCCGCCGTACTGCTCTATCCGAGTCCCCTTGCAAAGCTCGCGATGCACGTCGCACAGCACGTCGACCGTCACGCGCGGCGCCTCGAGCGCGTGGGACAGCGCCGTTTCCATCGCATAGATGTTCCCCACTATCTCCGCCGCGGGCTCGTCAAATCGAAAGTTGCGGGCCCCCTGCCGATTAGCTTCCGCCCGAAGCAGCCTGCGCGTACCGATGGTCAGCCCCTCGATATGGGACGAGGAAACAGCCTCGGCCCTCAGAAGTAGCCGCGCGATTCCTTCCGAACTATGGAGGACGCGCGATTGCATGGCGAACTGCGCCAGCGCCAATTCCGCCCGCGAAACGTCGGCGGCCACGTCGGAGTCCATCCGAAGAGGTAGCTCAACAAGCGATGACGGCACGAAAGCGTAATACGCCCCGCTCATCCTCTGCTTTCGCGACTGTCCGAGGCCCTCGCCCATCCACGTCTGCCTGAAATAAACTCCCAT
Source organism: Eggerthellaceae bacterium (assembly GCA_048242115.1). Lineage (GTDB taxonomy): Bacteria > Actinomycetota > Coriobacteriia > Coriobacteriales > Eggerthellaceae > Xiamenia. The sequence goes on along the minus strand of DBFAWQ010000135.1, from coordinate 8,711 downwards.
AAGGCCACCTCCTTATTTCAGGTTATAGTCTAACATAGAATAAGGACAGCCGCTATTTTAGGTTACGACAGCATACGACTATCTTGTTTTCGGCTTCGGCACTCGCTCGCTACCGCTCTACAAGGCAAACGACAGGCGAGCTGTTGGGCTTGCCCCCTGCACCGGCAGGTTTACAGTGCACAAGTGGAGGGTTCCAGGCGATTTCGCGAAAACCTTCCACTTGTGCACTCTTTCGAATCGGAAAGGACGGAGAAAGCAGGGGAAAGCAGAAGGGCGGTCTTGGGGTGACCGCCCTTCTGTTAGTGCTTGCTACGCTTGCTGTTATTGGGCGTGCTTGCCGCCGCTTGCTACGCTTGCCGCAACCGTTCGGCTCTTACGCCTTCTTCGGGAAGCGGACCAGGAAGCCGCAGACGCAGCCTACCAGGCAGATCACGGCCACCACGGCGAACATGATGGCGTAGGTGCCGGTGGCGTCGAAGACCACGCCGGCGATGGTGGGCACCAGCCCCGAGAACAGCGACAGCAGCAGAAGCACCGTGCCGATGATCTTGGGGAAGTTCACGATGCCGAAGTAGTTGGCGAAGGCCGTGGGCATGACGGAGGTGTTGCCGCCGAAGCCCAACCCCAGCAGGATGTAGTAGACGTACAGCATGACCACGTCGCCCGGCTGGGCCAGGAACGCGCACAGAGCGCCGATAGCAGTGAGCAGCGCGCAAGCACCCAGAATGCGGGCCGGCTCGATGCGGTCGGCCAAGGGCGCGATGACCAGGTTCACAGCCACCGCGGCGATTCCCTGCACGGCCACGGCGCCGGCGATGACGCCCGTGTCGATGCCCAGGCCGCCGAAGTGCAGCACGCCGGAGGACACCGCCATGTTCAGCGCCACGAAGATGGAAAGCGACGCGATCAGAATCAGCCAGAACGCCGGGGTCTTGAACGCCTGACCCTGGGTGAGCGACGTCGTGTTCTTGAACACGCCCGCCCGCTTGTCGGCCAGCGCGGCAGCCTCGGCCTCGGCCGTCGGCGACTCGACGCCAGCGCCAGCGGCCCCAGCACCCGCAGCAGCGGCAGCAGCCTTCTCAAGTTCCGCCGCCGACAGCCCGTCGGGGTTCTGCCCCATGTCGGAGGGCTTGTTGCGCATGAACAGGAACGCCACCACCAGCGAGATGGCGCCCATCACGGAGATGAGGAAGAACCCCATGGGCCAGTTCCCCGCCTCGCCGATAGCCGCGTTGGTGATCAGCGGGAACGAGAACGCAACCACGCCGCCCAAGCCCATGGTCACCGCCATAGCCAGGCCGCGCTTCATGACGAACCAGTTGCCGATGGTCGTCTGCGTGGCCACCTGGCCGCCCAAGGTGCTGGAGAAGCTGAGCAGCACGCCGAACAGCACGATGTAGGCCGCAGTGCTGGCCCCGGCGAAGAATCCCAGCAGCACGCCGGTCACAATGATGAGCGCCGACGAGGCCAGAAACGCGTTCTTCGCCCCGTACTGCCCCACGAACTTGCCGATGAGCGGCCCGGGCAGCCCCTGCATCAGGATGAACACGGTGAACCCGATGCCGATCATGGTGCGGTCCATGCCCACCGTCGGGTCCAGCGCCATCACCGGAATGGTGATCTGCGCCGCAGCCAACCCGAAATTGCCCAGCAGCGCATACAGCACCGCCGTAGCCACAACCACCTTCCAACCGTAGAACTTCTTCTCGGTCATCACGGTATTCCTTTCATCAGCGCCCCAGGTCAACCCAAGGGCGCATGCCATTTACATGTCCAGGTTCAGGTCCACCGGGTACATAGGGAACATCTTCACCTTGCGGGCACCCTTGAAGAACAGCACCGTCCACGCCGCGATGCCAAGGGCGCTGCCGACCCATGCGATCGCCGACAGCGCAACCGCAGCCGAAGGCACCGCAAACACCAGGGCCACGCACGCAACCGGCACCACGGCACCCAGCACCAGCCAGGCAACGAACGGCCCGCGGTAGGGCTCGGCAGTTGCGTCCACGTTCACGCCGTAACCGACCGAGCGCATGCGCACCACGTAGGCAACTTGCACGGCCACGCAGACCACGGTGCTCACCAGGGCCATCGCCACGTAGAACACAGGCGCCGCGGCCACCGAGCAGAACCACAGCACCGCAACGCCGATGGTGCCCGCCTCAAGGGCGGTCAGCAGGAACAGCACCAGCACGAAGGGGGTGTTCCACGCCGGGCGCGACCCCATCTGGTAGGCAAGCCCCGTGCACACCAGGAACGCGCCGGCCAGGATAGCGGCCACCGCGCCCACGAACTCCGTCGCCACGCCCAGGTCGTACACCAGGCCGTTCAGCGCGACCACCAGAAGCGCCACGCCCAAAAACGGCGTGATGAACGCCTCCTGGGTCAGATGCGACTTCGGGTTCGAGAACGCGTTGAAGAACCGCTGTGGCCGCTGCAGGTGGAACACCGAGGCGATGCCGCCCACGGCCAGAAGCGCCAGCGTGATCCAGGCAACCCAGGACAGCGGCACCGGCGAACCCGCGTACACTTGCCCGACGAATGCGCAGATGAACAGGCCCAATCCCACGCGCTGGCACACGGTGGAGATAACTAGCGGCCAATGGATTTGCATAGCGTCTCAGCTCCTTTCCGCGGAAGCAGGTACACCACCGAGGGCTTGTTGCCGAACTCGGGATGCACGCGGTAGGCCCGGTCCTCGTTGTCCTTCAGAATCTGCGACACGCGGCTTTCCGGGTCGTTCAGGTCGCCGGCCACGCGGCAGCCGGTCGTGCAGGTGTAGGCGCACATGGGCTGCTCGCCCTTCTCCAAGCGGTGCACGCACAGGATGCACTTCTCCACGGTCTTCGTGTTGGGGTTCAGCGTGCGCGCCTCGTAGGGGCAGGCCCAGATGCAGTACTGGCAGCCGAAGCACAGGTTCGCGTCCACCAGCACCACGCCGTCGTCGGTCTGGTAGGTGGCCTTCGTGGGGCACACGCTGATGCAGCTAGGGTTTTCGCAGTGCATGCACTGATTCGGGAAGTAGAACATCTCCAGCCCGTCCGGATAGCTGCCGATGGGCCCCATGCGGTACACGCGCTCCCAGAACACGCCCAGATCCACGCCGTTCTCCATCTTGCAGGCAACCGCGCAGGCTTGGCAGCCGGTGCATTTGTCCAGGTCGATGACCATTCCGTAATGCTTGTTCGCCATGGCTACTCACCGCCTTCCTTCTTGACGATGCGACAGAGCGTGCTGCGCAGGCCGGGGGTTAGGAACTCGTCGTTGTAGGCGCGGTCGCCCGTGAGCGTGTTGGCGTTGCACATGCCGTCGGGATACCCCGGCAGCCCCAGGTCCTTGCATCCCTGCCACCAGCCATGGGGGATGACGCACACCCGCGGGTCCAGGCCGTCGGAAGGCCGCGCCTTCATGGTGATACGGCCGGTGGGCGATTCGATCCACACCCACTCGCCGTACTCGATGCCCAGCTCCTTCGCCACGGACGTATGGAAGATGACCTGCGGCTCGGGAACGATCTCGCGCAGCGTGGGGATGCCGCGGTAGGCCGAATGGTAGTAGATGGGGTAGCGGCGGCCGGTGATGCCCGTCAGCGGGTACTCGGCGGCTATCTCGGGCGTGGCGTACACGCTCTCCTTCGGCTCGCTCACGGCCGGCAGCGGGTCGCTTCCCATCAGCAGCTCCACCACCGAGTACAGCTCGGCGCGGCCGCTTGGGGTGGGGAATCCGTTCTCCTTGTAATTGCGCGAGGGCATCTGCGGCACGTGGTGGATCCACTTGTTCTTCAGCTCTTCCCAGGTCACGCCCGCGTGGGTCTGCTCCAGCTGCCAATCGAACAGCTCCTCGTCGGTTTCCCAGGGCCACCAGTCCGGGTGCAGCCTGTGGCCGAACTCGCGCCAGAACCAGACGTCGGACTTGCGCTCGTACAGCGGCTCCACGGCCTTCTGCTGACCGAAGACCCATTCGCTGCACACCTCGTCGGCCAGGTAGTCGCGCTCGGTCCAGTGGGTGGAGGGCAGCACCAGGTCGGCCAGCTGGCAGGTGGGGGACATGTAGTAGTCCATGCACACGAGCAGGTCCAGGCACATCAGCGATTCCTTCACCAGCGCCGTGTTCTCCGACCACGAAAGCGGGTTGCCCTGGACCATGATGTAGCCCTTGACCGGGTAGGGCTTGCCCGTTCGCATGGCCTCGAACACCGCCGTGGGGTTCGAAATGCCGTAGACGCTGCCGGAGGCCTTGTCGTTCACGATGCGCAGTTCCTTCTGCGTCTCGGGGTCGGCGCCGGTGAGCGGGCCCATCTGATTCCAGAAGGGCATGGACAGGTTGCCGCCCTTCTTCTCAAGGTTTCCGCAGATGGAGATGATGATGTTGATGAGCTGCAGCGAGTCCTTGCAGTTGGTCTGCTCCTCGATGCCCTGGAACACGTTGATGGTGGCGGCGGGTGCGGTGGCGTAGGTGCGGGCCGAGTCGCGAATCGTGTCGGCAGGGGCCCAGCACATCTCGGAGGCCTTCTCCGGCGTCCAGGGGTCGATGCGCTGCTTCAGGGCCTGCCACACCGTGGTGACCGGCACCTCGCTTCCGTCCACCAGCGTCACCGTGCCGTGGTAGAACATGTCCTCGTCGATGCCCGGCGTGTGGATGTCCACGAAGCTTTCCGACTTCTTGTCGAACACCAGCATGCTCTGCGGGTTGCCGTCCGGCTGCACCTGGGCGGCATTCAGCGGCACGTTGGCGCCTTCGATCAGCAGCATGGGCGCGTTGGTGTGCTTGAGCGTGAACTCGCGGTCGTACAGATCCTCGTTCATGATGACGTTGAGCCACGCCGCGGCCACGTAGGTGTCCGAACCGGGCCGCACGCCCACGAAGTAGTCGGCCTTCGCCGCCAACGGGTGCTCGAAGAACGGGTCGATGACGATGAGCTTCGCCCCGCGGTCGCGGCTGCGCCCAATCTGGCCCGAGGTGTAGGTCGGCTCGGTCCACACGGAGTTCGCGCCCCAGAACACGATGCAGTCGGCATTGTCGAAGTCGCACCCGTCGAAGGTGGGGAACATGCCGAACTGCAGAAACGCCTGCACCATCATGGGCACCAGGCAGATGTTTCCCGGCGACAGGCTGTGGTGCACGCGTCCCCCGGCGTTGCCTGCGCGGCCGGTCCACTGGTTCGTGCCGCGGCCGGTGCCCTGCCCGTAGGCGATGGTCTCCGCGCCGTACTCGGCCTCCAGCGCCTGCACGCGCTCGGTCAGCCAGCTCAGCGCCTCGTCCCAGGTGATGCGCTCCCACTCCCCCGCGCCGCGTTCCCCCTTGCGGCGCAACGGCCAGCGAAGCCGTTCCGGATCGTAGAGAATCTTCGTCGCCGAAAGGCCCTTGCCGCACATGCGGCCTTCGCTGCGCGGGTCCTCCGGGTTGCCCTTCACGCTGATGAGGGTGCCGTCCTTGTCCACTTCGCACAGCACGCCGCACTTGGCGTGGCATTCGAAGCAGTTCGTCTTGACGATCTTGCCCCCGTCGGGCAACGGGATCTGCGAATCCATCCTTCCTCCTCTCGTCTTCTGCTTCCACGGACCGGGGCCTGCGGCTGCGCTTCGACGGCATTGCGACGGTGCAGCCTGACGCACGTATGCCGCGCGCCCGCGAAGACGCAGGCCCACGGGGTCATTGTGAAAGGAGGGGAATCGGGGCGCAAACAGCAAGGCGCAGGGGTGCCCACAACAAACTTCTGTAGGCAAAGGCCTAGATAAACAGGCCTTTTCGCTTCACGATGGCACGAAGTTTGCACGCTTGGACGCAGCGACCGCAGGCGGTGCAGCGCGACTGGTCGATGACGGCCTTATGCACGTCGTCCTCGCCCATGGCCCCCGTCTCGCACGCCTTCAGGCAGCTTCCGCACGAGCGGCACAGCTTCGGACTCACCTCATAGCGCCACAGCTTCATCCGCGGCCCCCTCTCCCGGACGGCGCTCCATATAGGAGGCGCAGGACGTGGCCAGGTAGCGCTCCAGGGAATGGGCAAACACCTCGGCGGCGCTTCCGGGGGCGGCCTTTCCCAGAACCCCCAGGCTGAACGACACCGCGCCCTTGATGGGCACCGCAACGGTGTGCGGGTCGGGCCGCTCCATGAAGGCGGACAGCGAATCGGTGAACGTGACTGCCTCGCCCGAGGCCACGGCGCGCGCGATCATGGCCTGGTTCGACGTGCGCAGCACCACGTTGGGGCGCCCTCCCCCCAGCATATGGCCCACCAGACGGCCCAGGAACTCCTCGCCGTAGCAGGCCAGGGGCGTGCCCGCCAAGTCTTCGGGCGTTACGAAATCCCTGGTCGCGAAGGGATGCGACGCCGAGCAGGCCACCATGAGCTCGCATTCCACCAGCGGCGAGAAGTCGTTGCGGACCCGATAGGCGATGCGTTCCATGAACGGCGAGACGGCCACCAGATGCAGCACGTCGGCCTCGTCGCGGTCGTAGGTGCGCACGATGTCGAACAGGCTGCGCTCGATGATGCGCGGGCGGTTTCCCGTGGCCACGGCCTCGTATTCCTGGAACAGCGTGTCCAGGCGGTTCACCACGAAGGGGCTGGCCATCACCGTGAGCGCCTCGCCGTCCAGGCCGCCGCTGCCCACCGCCGCCGCAATCTGCATGCGCCGGTACGCGCTCACCGCCACAGCCGCTTCCCGAGCCACGGCCTTCCCCGCCGCCGTCAGCTGCAACCCGCCGGGCGTGCGGTCGAACAGCTGCGCCTCCAGCTCGGCTTCCAGCCCTTTGATGATGGAGGACGCCCCCTGCTGCGAGATGAAATGCTGCCGCGCCGCATGGGAAATGGAGCGATGCTGCGCAACGCTCAGGAACAACGCCAGCGACTCCACGCGCATAGGCACCTCTCCCCCTCGAATGCAATCCCGTCAGAATTCGCAACCCCCACAAAACGGAAAGCAGTCTAGCAGAAAAAGGTTCACAGACCTAGAATGGGTGGCCGACGCAGAAGACCCGACTAAGGCGTACACCTATGACCCGTGACGAAACGACCCCTCATATCACCTCGACGAACGGCCCTGGCGCTGCCGACGAACGTTCCGCCAGCACTTCCCACGTCCAAGCGCTAGACACACCTTTTCCCAACCTGTCGGCGGGGCGGCGGCGGTTCTGCTACGGGCTGCTGGTGCTTTTGGGCTTTTCGCTGGGATGCTCGGAGTTCGTGGTCATCGGCATCGAGCCGGAGCTGGCGGAGGCCTTCGACTGCAGCCTGGCCCGCGTGGGCGACCTCATCAGCTGGTTCGCGCTTTCCTACGCCGTAGCCACGCCGCTGCTTGCCATCTTGACCAGCCGCTTCCGCCGCTCGTCGTTGCTGGCGGTGTACCTGGCCATCTTCGTGGTGGGCAACCTCGCGTCCATGGTAGCCGCCTCCTTCGATGTGCTGCTGGCATCCCGCGTGATCATGGGCGCCGTAGCCGGGCCGCTTTTGGCCGTGGGGACCACCTACGTGCCCGACCTGCTGGGACCGAAGCATTCCTCCATGGGCATCTCCGTGGTCTACGCGGCGTTCTCCATCGCGCTCGTGCTTGCCACCAGCGCCGGACGCATCATTTCCGAGTACCTGACCTGGCATGTTGCTATGGAAGGGGCCTTCGGGTTCTCCGTGCTCACCAGCGTGCTGCTGGTTGTGGTCATGCCCAAGAGCGCTCGCGGCACCGACGGGCTGGCATCGCCGGCGAACCAGCTGCGGCTGTTGCGGGAGCCCGTCATCCTCTTCGGCGTGCTCATCTTCCTGTTCGGCATCGGCGCCGTGTACACCTTCTACGGCTACGTGGCCCCCTACCTGGAAACGGAGCTGCAGCTGACCACGGTGCAGTCGGGGACGGTGTTACTGATCTTCGGGTGCATCTGCTTCGTGTCCGACCTGCTGTCGGGCGTGTTCGACCTGCGTTTCGGCATGAAGGCACTGCCGCCTATCTTCGTGGGGCTGGCTGCGGCGCTGTTCGGGCTGTGGCTGGCCGGGCAGCACGTGGTGCCGGCGCTGGCAGCTGTGTTCGTCATCGCGCTGCTCATGTACTCGTTCTCCATCCCGTGCATCACCATGTTCATGGACGTGGCACGGCGCAAGCACCCCGGCGCGCTCATCCTGGCGGCGTCCATCGAGCCCACGTCGTTCAACATCGGCATCGCCTTCGGCACCGCAGCCGGCGGCGTGGTGGTCACGAACCTGGGCCTGCAGACGGTCGGCCTGGTGGGCGGCGTTTTCGCCTTGATGGCATGCGTCTGCACCCTAGCCGCCATGGCCTTCCGCAAGAAGCTGCCAAGCGCCGGACGTTCTACCCGCTAGCTCCCCTCGCGTCAGCCTTCTTCCCCGAAGTCTTGCAGCAAATCCAGCAAATCCTGGCGCGACGATACGCCGCACTTCTCGTAGATGTGGCGAATGTGGGTCTTCACCGTGCTCTTCGACAGCACCAGCTCCTGCTCGATGTAGGGCACGTCGCGTCCCTGGGACACCAGCCCCACGATCTCGCTTTCTCGGAGCGACAGGTGATAGGCCTCGGCGAAGGCATGCAGGCGCTGTTCCGCGAGTTCCCGCTGGTCGGAGGCCGATAGCGTAACACCGCCCTCTTCGGCAACGGCTCCCAGCCCCGCAACGCCAACAACCTGCAGCGCCTCCGCCTCCTCGCGCCCACGCACCACCTCGTACACCCGGTGCATCGGTCCCAGCAGCAGCAGAACCAGCAC
>DBFAWQ010000134.1:0-10164 GCA_048242115.1 Eggerthellaceae bacterium | reverse complement strand
TTCATCATCGAGGACACCCCCCAGGGGGCTCGCGTGAGCTTCGAGGGGTAGGCGGCGAAAGGTTCCTTAGGCGGCGGGCGGCCTCGGCGGAGGTCCCGCCGCTTGTCCTCGCTCGTGCTGGTATTGGGGCTTGCGGCTTTTCGCTGCTGCGGAATCGCGTCGGGGCCTTCGCCCAGGGCTCCCGCCGCATGTAACTTCCTTGGCTGACCTGCTTCTTCTGCGGAATCGCGTCGGGACCTCCGTCGAGGCCGCCCCGCTGCGCGCGGCTTTCGCTAGCGCACCCAGATGCCGTCCTCGGGGCGGGCGGGGGTGCTGAGGAAGTCGCCCGGGGAAAGGGGCTCGTCGCAGGCCAGCGAGTAGGTATCGCCCGTGCGGTTGGCCACCGCCACCGCCACAGGGGCGGGCGTCGGATCCGTCTCGTCCGGTCCGGGATGCCAGCGCAGGTCGCGGGCGGTAACGGGGAAGGGCGCGCGGCCGGGGGACAGCGCTTCCAGGCCGTCTCCCTCGAAGATGCGGTTCTGGCAGCGGAAGCTCACCCGGTAGGGGCCGTCGCCCTCGCAGGCCAGCACGGTGCCCGCGTGCAACCGCTCCTTCAGGTAGCCGTCGCGTTCGGGGGACTGCGCGGCGCGCCCGTAGTAGAAGCCGGTGGAGTAGGGGCGGTGGGACACGGCGTTCAGCCGCCCTTCCACCTGCGCGGGGTCGGCGCCGTCCAGCACAGCCCGGTAGGCGCCCACGACGTTGGCCACGTAGAAGGCTCGTTTGTTGCGCCCTTCCAGCTTGATGGAGTCCACGCCCGCCGCTTCAAGCTCGTCCAGGTGCGCGATCATGTTCAGGTCCTGGGCGTTCATGACGTAGCTGCCGAAGCCGTCCTCCTCCACGGCCATGGCCACCCCCGGGCGCGTCTCCTCCACCACGGCGTAGCTCCAGCGGCAGGGCTGGGCGCACTCGCCCCGGTTGCCGCTGCGGCCGGTCAGCGCGGAACTCAACAAGCAGCGGCCCGACACCGCCATGCACATGGCGCCGTGGGCGAAGGCCTCTATCTCCAAGCCGGCGGGAGCTTCCCGGCGCAGGCGCGCTATCTGCTCCAGGGACATCTCGCGGGCGCAGACGATGCGGCTCGCGCCCAGCTCGTGCCACATGCGCGCCGCCTCGGCGTTGGCCACCGACGCCTGGGTGCTCACATGCAGCGCCACGTCGGGCGCGTAGCGCTTGGCCAGCGAGAGCGCCCCCAAGTCGCTCACGATGAACGCGTCGGCGCCCGCTTCGGCCAACGCGGCCAGGTAGGCCGGCAGCTTGTCCAGGTCGTCGTCGAACATGAGGGTGTTGAGCGTCGCATGCACCGTCACCCCATGCTCGTGGGCGAAGCGCACGGCGTCGGTGATCTCGTCCAGCGGGAAGTTGTCCGCCCGGGCCCGCATGCCGAAGCGGTCGGCGGCCAAATACACCGCGTCGGCTCCGAAGCGCACCGCCGCCTCAAGCTGCGCCCATCCCCCCGCCGGCGCCAGAAGCTCCATAGCCCGCACCTTCCCTTTCCGCGAAAACATCCCGTGCATGATTCCCGTGCATGATAGCAGAGCGGCGTTCGTGCTGCGCCCCGCCCGACTTTTCTTGGCACGAATTAGGGTTTTGGCAAATGGGAATCCGGGCGGGCCGTTGAACTCCGCGCCGCTAAACGACATATTCCCAGGTTGCTGATCCTGTCGAGCCGATTGGCGGCCTCGTATTCTGCGCCCGGAGTTGCCAAAGCCGAAATTTGTGCCGAATGCAAAGAGGGCCCGCATGGCGCGGGCCCTCGCGGTGCCGGTTCGCCGTCCGAAGGCCCTACTCGGCCTTCGCCCCGGTGGCGGCCACATGCGTTTCTATGGCGACCACGATGGGGTCGAGCTCCGCTTCCGCGTCGTAGCGCTCCACGTGGCCCTCGTCGCACAAGCGGGCGAAGGCGGGGTCCAGGGGAAGCGTGGCGTAGGCCGGGATCTGGTAGCGCTTGGCCACCACCGAGCCCTGCGGGTCGCCGAAGATGAAGTGCTTCTTGCCGCACTCGTCGCACACGTAGTAGGCCATGTTCTCCACCAGGCCGATCACGTCCACGTCCATGTTGTGGGCCAGGTTCACGGCCTTGCCCACGATCATGGCCACCAGCTCCTGGGGGGCCGAAACGGTGACGATGCCGTCCACGGGCAGCGACTGGAACACGGTCAGCAGCACGTCGGAGGTTCCCGGAGGCATGTCGACGAACAGGTAGTCGATGTCGCCCCAGTTCGTCTCGCCCCAGAACTGCTGGATGGCGCTGGCCACCACGGGGCCGCGCCAGGCCACGGGCATGTCGCCCTGGGGAAGCATGAGGTTGGTGGACATGATCTTGATGCCGCTCTCCGACACGGCGGGGTTGATGCCGTCGGCGTCGGCGGTCAGGTGCCCCTGGATGCCGAAGGTCTTGGGGATGGACGGCCCGGTGATGTCGGCGTCCAGGATGCCCACGCTGTAGCCGCGCTTGCGCATCTGGCTGGCCAGCAGGCTGGTCACGAGCGACTTGCCCACGCCTCCCTTGCCGGAGACCACGCCGATGACGTGCTTGATGTTGGTGCGGGCGTTCACGGGGAACGTCGACGGGCCGCTCTGGCGGTCGCCGCAGCCCTCCACCCCGCAGCTGCCGCACTGGTGGCTGCATTCCTCTGCCATGGAAAACCCTCCTCTTTCGCGTGTGCCGCCCTGGCTTCGGGCCAACCGTGAACCTTCTCGTCGGTTCGGCCCGAATCGCCCGTCCGGGGCGGGCGGCTCTGGTATCATCCCGCATCATAGGATAGCGCAACCGGCGGCGGCCGTGTTCGCGGCGAAAGCACGAAAGAACCAAGAAGCGGGAGGAACGCGCATGCTCTTCGAAAACATCGGCATCATCGACGGGGACTTCGCCTACAAGCCCTCCTGCTGGGTGGGGGTCCAGGGCGACCGCATCGCCTACCTTGGGCAGGAGCCGCCGAAGGACCCCGAGCGCTTCGGCGAGCGCTACGACGGCGCGAATCGCCTGCTGTGCCCGGCCTTCTTCGACGCCCACGCCCATGCCCCCATGACGCTTCTGCGGGGCTACGCCGAGAACCTGCCCTTGCAGACGTGGCTGTTCGACCGCGTGTTTCCCTTCGAGGCGAAGATCACCGCCGAGGACTGCTACTGGGCTACGCTTCTGGCCTGCGCCGAGATGGCGCGCTACGGGGTGGTGGGCTTCTCGGACATGTACTACCACATGCAGGAGGGAGCCCGGGCCGCGCTGGACTCGGGGCTGAAGATGAATCTGTCGGACACGCTCATCGCAGGTGCGGGGGAGAACCTGTTCGATCTGCCCCTGCACACCCAGAACGTCCGGCTGCTGCAGGAATGGCAAGGGGCGGGGGAGGGCCGCATCGTGGTGGACTGCAACGTCCACGCCGAGTACACCTCCCACCCAGCCGCCGTGTCCCAGGTGATCGCCTTCGCCGCCGAGCACGGGCTGCGCATGCAGGTGCACATGTCCGAAACGAAGCTGGAGGTGGAGGAATGCCGCCAGCGCCACGGCGGCCTGTCGCCCGTGCAGTACTTCGATAGCCTGGGCATGTTCGAGCTGCCCACCACGGCCGCCCACTGCGTGTGGGTGGACGGCGAGGATATCGACATCCTTGTCCGCAAGGGGGTCTTCGTGGCGGCGAACCCGGCCAGCAACCTGAAGCTGGGAAGCGGGATCGCGCCCTACGGGGCCATGCTGGAAGCGGGCGTGCGCCTGTGCCTGGGCACCGACGGCATGGCGTCGAACAACAGCCACGACATGATGCAGGACATGTACCTGTTCGCCCTGCTGCCGAAGGGCGACGCCCACGACCCATCCCTGGTCACGCCGGCCCAGGCCCTCTGCGCCGCAACGCGCATGGGGGCGCTCTCCCAGGGTCGCGACGATTGCGGGCACATCGCCTTGGGCGCCAAGGCCGATTTGTGCGTGCTGGACACGTCGGGCCCCTCCTGGGCGCCCATGACCGACCCGCTCGTGAACCTCGTGTACTCGGGCCATGGAAGCGACGTCTGCCTGACCATGAGCGACGGGCTCGTGGTCTACCGCGACGGGGCATGGCCCGCCATCGACGTGGAGCGGGCCAAGGCCGAGGTCTCGGCCCGAACGGCGCGCATCGTCGCCGAGCTGTAGCGGCCGTCGGCGAGAAAGCGGGCGCGCCTCGTCGGGGGGTGCCTATACTTACAGGGCGCAGCCCCGTCGCCAACGACGGGCGCACGGGCGGGAAGCGCAGGATGAAAGGATGGCTTGCATGTACGCCTCGATGGATACCGAAGAGCTCAAGGCGCTCAAGGCGCAGCTGGAGGAAGAGTACGCCCGGATCAAGGCCAAGGGCCTCTCGCTGAACATGGCCCGCGGCAAGCCGGCTGCCGCCCAGCTGGACCTGAGCATGCCCATGCTTACCTGCGTGGCCGATCGGGCCGATTGCACCGACGAGGACGGCACGGACTGCCGCAACTACGGCATCATCGACGGCATTCCCGAGGCCAAGGCGCTTCTGGCCTCCATGCTCGACGACGAGCCCGAAAACGTCATCGTCTTCGGCAACTCCTCGCTGAACATCATGTACGACACCCTGGCCCGCTGCTGGATGTTCGGCACCCTGGGCCATACTCCGTGGTGCCAGGTCGAGAACGTGAAGTGGATCTGCCCGGCCCCCGGCTACGACCGCCACTTCGGCGTGACCGAGGCCTTCGGCGTGCAGATGATCCCGGTGCCCATGACCGACGAGGGCCCCGACATGGACGAGGTGGAGCGCATCGCCGCCTCCGATGCGTCGGTGAAGGGCATCTGGTGCGTTCCCAAGTACTCGAACCCCGGCGGCGTCACCTACTCCGACGAGGTCGTGCGCCGGCTGGCCTCCATGGAGTGCGCCGCCGACGACTTCCGCATCTTCTGGGACAACGCCTACTGCGTGCACCACCTTTCCGACGACCCGGCCGAGCAGGACCAGCTGCTGGACATCGGGGAGGCCTGCGCGCAGGCCGGCAACCCCGACCGCTACTTCAAGTTCGCCTCCACCTCGAAGGTGACCTTCCCCGGCGCCGGCATCTCCGCCTTCGCGGCAAGCCCCGCCAACGTCGCCGACGCGAAGGCGCGCATGGGTGCCCAGACCATCGGCCACGACAAGCTCAACCAGCTGCGCCACGTGCGCTTCCTGGGCGACGCCCAGGGTATTGCGAGGCACATGGCCAAGCACGCCGAGATCCTGCGCCCGAAGTTCGCCTGCGTGGTGGAGCGCCTGCGGGAGGGTCTCGCCGAGGTGGGCGAGTGCTCGTGGTCCAATCCCCGCGGCGGCTACTTCGTTTCCTTCGACGCGCCGAAGGGCACCGCCAAGCGCATCGTGGCGCTGGCGAAGGAGGCGGGCGTCACCATGACCGGGGCCGGCGCCACCTACCCCTACAAGGACGACCCGAACGACTCCAACATCCGCATCGCCCCCACGCTGCCTCCGCTCGAGGAGCTGCAGCAGGCCATGGACGTGTTCGTGACCTGCGTGAAGCTGGCCTACGTCGAGTCGCTGCTGGGCCAGCGGGCCTAAGGGCTTTCGGGCCGTCCCATGCGCAGCGTCGGATCGGACATCGCCGCCTTCCTGGCGAAAACGCAGGATACCGGCGGTTTGGCGCTGCGCATCGCCCGCAACAACGCCGCGTTCGCACGCTCGGTCCGCAGGACCTGGGCGGACAATCCCGCTGCCGCCACCTTCATCCTCGCCCATGTGAACTCGCTCTACGTCAAGCGCGAGGATGCCCGGCAGGCGCCCGTCCGCGGGCGGGGCAGCTACGCGTACCTGGGGGTGTACCTGGACGATTCCATGGCACGAGCCGAGCTGAACGCCCGCAGGGAGACGCTGGCGGCCGTCTGCCGTACCGAGGGCCTCGATTTCGACGAGATCCGGATCCATGCCTCCGCCAGGGCGATGCGCGACCGCCGTGCTTTCGAGGATCCCGCATCGGCCGGACTGCCCGATGCGGGATCGGTGCCGTCGGGTCGCCCGGCCGCGTCTCCGCGCACCAGCCGCGACGCCTCGGCCGTCCTGCAGGATTTCAAGCGGGCCGCCATCCTCTCGTTCGGGTCGGCGGACATGGCGGCGGCGGTGCTCGACGAGGTGCAGGCCGCCGCCTTGGAGGAGCGCTGGCCCCGGCCGTGGGAGCAGACCGAGCGCTCCCGCAAGGAGAAGCCGGCCGTGGGCTTTTGGGTTCACCTGTTCGTCCCCGAGCGCTACCGGGCCACCGCGCAGCAGCTCTTCTCCCAATACGGCCAGGCTCTCCGCTCCCACTGCGCCGATGCGGGCATGCGCCTGGAAGGGGTGGTCGTCGACGTCGCGTCCCCCGAGATGGAGGGCCACCACGCCTTCCCCCGCAGCGGACACCCCCGGGTGCTGCGCAACGCCGACCAGCGCCGTCTGAGGGCGCTTCGCTGCGAAACGGAGAATTCCGACTAGACTGCATACCCTTTCGCCTATAATGCACCCTCACTGGAATTTTTCGAAAGGGAATGCATTATGTCTGGTGATTTCTGGGTAATGTTCGCGATGCTTCTGTACTTCATCGTGGTGCTGACCATCGGCTTCCTCTACGCGAAGCGGTCGAACTCGTCCACCTCCGAGTACTTCCTGGGCGGGCGCAAGGTGGGTCCGTGGCTTACGGCCCTGTCCGCCGAGGCCTCCGACATGTCCGGCTACCTGCTCATGGGGCTGCCGGGCGTCGCCTACTTCACCGGCGCCTCCGACGCCGGCTGGACGGCGGTGGGCCTTGCCATCGGCACCTACCTGAACTGGAAGTTCGTCGCGAAGCGGCTGCGTCTGTACTCGGTGGTGGCGGGGGATTCGATTACGCTTCCCGGTTTCTATTCGAAGCGCTTCCACGACGATAGGAACATCGTCGCCACCGTGGCGGCCCTCATCATCCTGGTGTTCTTCTGCGTCTACGTGGGCAGCTGCTTCGTCACCTGCGGCAAGCTCTTCAACACGCTGTTCGGGCTTGACTACGCTTCCATGATGGTGCTCGGCGCCATCATCGTTTTCCTGTACACGCTGGTGGGCGGCTACCTGTCCGTGGTGGCCACCGACTTCGTCCAGGGCGTGCTGATGTTCTTCGCCCTGGCCGTGGTGCTGATCGGCTCCATCGCCTCGGCTAGCGGCGTGGAGAACATGGTAGCCTATCTGCAGTCCATCCCCGGGTTCCTCTCGGGCACCCAGATCGCCGTTCCCGTTCTCACCGATGCAGGCGCCCAGATGACCGAGAACTCCATGCCCGTGTTCGGCGACGCGGCGGAGTACGGCCTGCTGTCCATCGTCTCCATGATGGCCTGGGGCCTCGGCTACTTCGGCATGCCGCAGGTGCTCGTGCGCTTCATGGGAATCCGCAGCGCCGGCGAGGTGAAGCGCAGCCGCATCATTGCTGTGACCTGGGTGGTCATCTCGCTGTTCTGCGCCATCTGCATCGGACTTGTGGGCCGCGCCATCCTGCCCGTGGAGTTCGCCACCCAGTCGGCCGCAGAGAACGTCTTCATCGTGCTGTCCCGCATGATCCTGCCGTCGTTCCTCTGCGGCGTGGTGGTCTCCGGCATCCTGGCGGCGTCCATGTCCTCCTCCTCGTCCTACCTGCTCATCACCGGTTCGTCCGTGGCCGAGAACATCTTCCGCGGCGTCATCAAGAAGGACGCCTCCGACCGCCAGGTCATGATCGTGGCGCGCATCACGCTGGTGGTGGTGTTCCTCTTCGGCATCCTGGTGGCCTACGACGAGAACTCCTCCATCTTCACGGTGGTCAGCTATGCCTGGGCGGGCCTGGGCGCCTCCTTCGGACCGCTCACCCTGGCAGCCCTCTACTGGAGGCGCACGAACATGCAGGGGGCCATCGCCTGCATGGTCACCGGCACCGCCTCGGTGCTTATCTGGCACAACCTCATCAAGCCGCTCGGCGGCGTGTTCGGCATCTACGAGCTTCTGCCCGCCTTCATCCTTGCGGGGATTGCCCTGGTGGTCGTGTCGCTTCTGACCGCGCCTCCCTCCGAGGAAGTCCTCTACGAGTTCGACCACTACATGGACCACGAAGGCGATTTGGATTCCGCGCAGGGGGATGTCCCTGCGAAGGGGTCCGTTGCCTAGGACCGACTATCGCGCAAGGCTCTTTCGCGGCGCCTGCGGGCTCCGTTTCCGGATGCCCGCAGGCGTCTTAGCGAGAGGTCTTGTCGCACCCCCTGCGCCGGCGTCGCGTAGGTTTCGTGAAGACACACCCGGGGGCGTGTAATCGGTTGACAGGCCCCAAGGGGTAGCGTATTATTCCACTGCTCGCAAACCGCCCTGGCGGACTGCGGGCAGGCAGCTTGATAAATGCACATGAATTGAGCAGCGAACAATGGGCGTGTGCCCGAGTGGCTAAAGGGGACGGGCTGTAAACCCGTTGGCTATGCCTACCTAGGTTCGAATCCTAGCGCGCCCACCATTTTCGCCTGTGTAGCTCAGTCGGTAGAGCACTTCCTTGGTAAGGAAGAGGTCGTCGGTTCAAGTCCGATCGCAGGCTCCAGCTACCATTCGCTCCCGCTGACCTTGTTCGAGCTCCCTGAGGGCGCCGAGGACAAGGAAAGCGAAGATGACATCGAAGGAGCGGCCTTCGCGCCGTAACTGAGAGGACATCGAAGCTTGACGCCGGCATCGGCGTCCTCAGGGAGCTCTAAACGGCGGTGTAGCTCAGTTGGTTAGAGCACACGGTTCATACCCGTGGCGTCACTGGTTCGAATCCAGTCACCGCTACCATTGCACTTCACCGCGTCCGTCTTCGGACGCGTCTTTTGTATAAGGTTTCAATTCGCGCAAGCGATTATCCTTAAGGAGGATTACATGGCTAAGGAGAAGTTCGAGCGTTCGAAGCCCCATGTCAACATCGGCACCATCGGCCACGTTGACCACGGCAAGACCACGCTGACCGCCGCCATCTCGAAGACGCTGTCCGAGAACGACGGCTCCCACGGCACCGCTCATGCCGACTTCACCGCGTTCGACCAGATCGACAAGGCTCCCGAGGAGCGCGAGCGCGGCATCACGATCTCCATCGCCCACATCGAGTACGAGACCGACACCCGTCACTACGCTCATGTTGACTGCCCCGGCCATGCCGACTACGTCAAGAACATGATCACCGGTGCTGCCCAGATGGACGGCGCCATCCTGGTTATCGCCGCCACCGACGGCCCCATGGCCCAGACCCGCGAGCACATTCTGCTCGCCCGTCAGGTGGGCGTGCCCTACATCGTGGTCTTCCTGAACAAGTGCGACATGGTTGACGACGAGGAGCTCATCGAGCTGGTCGAGATGGAGGTTCGCGAGCTGCTGGACAGCTACGAGTTCCCCGGAGACGACACCCCGATCATCCGAGGCTCCGCTCTGAAGGCCCTGGAGGGCGACAAGGAGTGGCAGGAGAAGATCTGGGAGCTCATGGATGCCGTTGACTCCTACATCCCCACCCCCGAGCGCGACGTTGACAAGCCGTTCCTGATGGCCGTCGAGGACACCATGACCATCACCGGCCGCGGCACCGTCGCCACCGGCCGTGTGGAGCGCGGCGTGCTTCACCTGAACGACCCGCTGGAGATCGTCGGCATCAAGGAGACCCAGAAGACCACCTGCACCGGCATCGAGATGTTCCGCAAACTGCTCGACGAGGCCCAGGCCGGCGACAACATCGGCTGCCTGCTGCGCGGCATCAAGCGCGAGGACATCGAGCGCGGCCAGGTTCTCTGCAAGCCCGGTAGCGTGACCCCGCACACCGAGTTCGAGGGCCAGGTTTACATCCTGACCAAGGAAGAGGGCGGCCGCCACACCCCGTTCTTCGACGGCTACCGTCCGCAGTTCTACTTCCGCACCACCGACATCACCGGTGTTGCCCACCTCCCCGAGGGCACCGAGATGGTCATGCCTGGCGACAACGTCACCATCAAGGGCGAGCTCATCCACCCGATCGCTATGGAGGAGGGCCTGCGCTTCGCTATCCGCGAGGGCGGCCGCACCGTGGGTTCGGGCCGCGTTACCAAGATTTTCAAGTAACTCGGCAGACTGTTGTTGATTCGGGGCGGGACGTTCTCGCAGCGTTCCGCCCCTTATCAAGCTCTCATGTGCAACTGACTCAAGC
>DBFAWQ010000133.1:0-22742 GCA_048242115.1 Eggerthellaceae bacterium | reverse complement strand
ACCCACTGGTGGTTGATGAACAGCCACTGGTCCTTCGGGTAGACGGCCAGCAGGGCCGATTCCGTCTTCGCGGGGGTGTCGGCGGAGGGGCCGGCCAGCTTCAGCCGGTGAGCGATGCGGAACACGTGGGTGTCCACGGCGATGCCCTGCGGGTCGCGGAAAGCCTCGCACATCACGCAGTTCGCGGTCTTGCGGCCCACCCCCGGCAGCGTCTGCAGCGCGTCGACGTCCTGGGGGATTTGGCCGCCGAAGTCCAGGCACACCTTCTGCGCCAGCGCCACCAGGTTCTTCGCCTTGGCACGGAAGAACCCCAGCGTATGGATGATGGCCTCCACGTCCTGCGGCTTGGCGGCCGCCATGGCCTCGGGCGTGGGGTAGGCGGCGAAGAGCTTCGGCGTGACCTTGTTCACGGCGGCATCGGTGCATTGGGCCGACAGCACCACGGCGCAGGTGAGCTGGAAGGGGCTGGTGTAGTCCAGCGAGCATGCCCCCTCGCCGTACAGGTCGAACATCACGCGCTCGATGTCCGCGGCGCGCTGGACTTTCGCGGCTTTGCTTTCCCTTGGCATGGTGCTCCTTCTGCGGTGTTGGGGCGGGCGGCGTCGAGCCCGACGGTGGTTGGTGCTGCGAGCGGCTGCTGGTTCCATCGCGGGCAGCTGGACGACCTGCGCGTTCGCTAGGCCGGCGGCGCGGCGGCGGACGGGGGCTTCGCGTGTCCTCGCTCGCCATTCCATTTCGGCTTGCGTTTCTCCGCTGCTGCGGAATCGCTCAGCCCCCGTTCGCCGCTGCGCCGCCGGCATGTACCTGGCATTATCCCACAAGCGAGCAATGGGTGGTGCATATCGTTTGGTTCGCGCAGCTTGTAAGGATTCCTTACAAGTCGCCATGGCGGGCGGGTAGGGAAAAAGCTGCCTGCCGCTATCGGATCGAAAGATTATGCAGCAAGACATTATGTTTCATTGCATAATCTTTGGCGGAGGGCAAGCCCGATATCCTTATAGGAAGCGTTCTTGTTCGCACCTTGATGACGCAGGTGGCGGGCTGTGGCGGCTAGCCTTGCTCTCGGGCCTCGGCTAGGAGGAGGTCTACCATTCGGCCGTAGCTTCGGGTGCCGTCGGTTTGGTTGTTGGCTTTCAGGTAGGCGTTGTTGGCGGCGTTGGACATCTGCGCCACGGGGCCCTCGAACTGGGCGAGGAAGCGGGCGCGGTCCTGGCGGTCGGCCACCACGGAGGGGGAGAGCGTGGCGGCGATTTGCTCGGCGGCCTGCGGGTCGGCTTTCCGCAGGGCGCCCATGGCGTAGTCGTAGGCCAGGGAGTAGCCGCTGTAACGCAGCAGGGCGTCATCGGTGTTCACGCAGGCCAGATACGCGATGAAGTTCGCCTCGTCCTCGCGCATGAAGCCGGCCTGGTGCGCCAGTTCGTGGGCCATGGTGGCGGGCAGCGGGAAGAAGGGGCCTTGCGTGTTGATGTTCGATTCGACGGTGAAGGGGAAGAAGATGCCGGCGATGTCCGCATAGCTCATGAGGGTGCTTGACAGCACGGGCTTCGGCGGCGAGTAGAGGGGCCGGTCGAAGGCGGGGTAGCGGTCGGCCAGGGCGCTTACGGCGTCGGTGGCCTTGCGGGAGTAGGCGGCGAAGCCCCCTTGGGAGGCGGCGTAGTCGTCCAAGGTGGTGACCCCCTCGGCGGCCATGGCCTCGTCCAGCTGGGCGCGGGCCTCGGTCATGTCGGCCGCCAGGGTCTCGCAGAGCTGCGCAAGCTCGGCGGTGGAGGAGTCGCGGATGGTCAGCCCCGACTGCTCGGCGAAGGTGTGCCGGTAGTAGTTCGCGCCGCACAGCATGACGAAGGCGAAGTAGAGCACGCTTGCGATGCCCAGCAGCCCTGCCGCGGCCCTCACGCATGCATGCAGCTTCTGGCCTTGGGGCGCGCGGATGATGGAACGTACGGAAAGCACGAGGTAGACGACGATTCCCAGCAGCACGGCCACCGCGAACCACTCCGCTACGGAGAAGGGTGCGAGCGAGGGCAGGAACGCCACGGCCGACGAGAGCGCCGGGTAGATGCCGCGGCTGAACACCTGCTCGGTCCAGTCGGGGTTACCCTGGGCGAAGGCTACCAGAGCAAGTGCCGCTGCGCCCGGGATGAGCAGCAGCCAGCGCCAGGTGAGCAGCGCGCGCCAGCCGCGGCGTGCGGCGGGATGGGACGCGCTGTTTGCTATGTCGGGTTGCGCGGTCATGGGGGCATTGTAGCCTTCGGGATCGGACGGCAGAGGGTTCGCCCAGTTCCTTCAGGCAATCTGCAGTCATTCGGTTCCGAATCAGAAGGAAGTTGGAAAGACGGCGCAAGGACGCGTAAAGGTTGCGCTTCCCAAGGTTGCAATGTTGAAAGATTAAGGTTACGACGTCGATAGGGACGGGTCAGCTCTCCGTAATCTTCGTTTCGTACACTGGTATGCAGTGAAAAAGGAGAAGTCCAAGCTCGGCGGTTCCGGCGGCCGGGCTGGCATAGATCGAACGGAGGCAGGCCATGGTTACGAAGCGGACGAATGCGACGAAGCAGCCCACGAAGCGCACCTATCGTGCGTACCGGGCCGAAGCTCCCCAGTATGCCGCGGTGCTGCCCGTGACGGCGCCCCCTGTAAGGCTGGTGCCCGTTCGCGTTCCCGGCTACGTCTCCATGGCGCCGGTGGACCTTTCGGAAACCGATCGCGAGTTCACCATGCCCATGGCGTTGCGGATCATGATTATGGTGCTGGCCGCAGTGGTGCTGGCGTTCGCGGTGAACCTGACCTCTTTGGCTGGCGAGCCTCTGGAGGCCGCCGCGGACAACGACGGCGTTGCCAAGCGCACGGTGGAGCAGGTGGAGGCCAGCTACGCCTACGGGCCGGTCACGCAGCTTCACCAGGGCGCGGCTGCTGGAGCGGTCGAGTAGGAAGCGCCGCTCAAAGTTCGATACGTTGCGGAATACGTCAACCGCAGCTCCTTCTTTTCGCCGAACCCCGCAGATGGCTTGCATGCCCCGCGGGGTTCGTGCTGTTGCGGCGGTCCGACCAAGCCATTACAGCGCCAGGACCATGAAGGAGAGCAGCTCGGCCATCTCGCGGTCGGTGGATTCGGGCATGTTCAGGACCTCCTTCATGCGCCCGATGCGGTAGCGGACGGTGTTGGGATGCTGGAACAGGGCCTCGGCGGTTGCGCGCACGTCGCCGCGCGCCCGGGCGAAGGCTTCGGCGGTGGGCAGCAGGCTGGTTCCGTGGGCGTCGTCGTACTCCCGTAGCAGCGCCGCCACCAGCTGGGCCGTGCGCGAGAACATGCGGTCGGTGCGGGCGGCGGCCTGGAAGGCATCGTAGCGCAGGGCGGTGAAGCGGACGGTGGGCGTTTGGCGGGCGTAGGCGGTTTGCAGTGCGGCCAGGGCCTGGCGGATGGCCAGGTCGCCCTCGCCCAGCGGCAGCTCCTGTGAAAGCCCGCAGTGCATGGGGCCTGCCTGCACGATGCGTTCCGCCAGGTTCGCCTCCGAGATGGTGATGACCGACTGCGGCGGCCGCTTGAACGACACGAACCCCAGGATGATCTGGTCGTAGAGACATGCGAAGGCCCCTTGGACCTCTTCGAAGCGGCCGGCGTACTCGTCCAGCGTCTGGCGCACGTTGCCCAAGAGCGCCCCCAGCAGGGCCCCATCGTCGGAGGGCGGACGGATGGCCAGGCATTGCAGCGTGGCGCCGTTCAGGCCGGCGATCTGGTAGATGAGCGAACCCACCTGGCGCTCGTCGGAGGGGGCCAGCAGCTCGTCTACAAGCTTGCTGCGTCCGGCGTCGGCGGCGTCGGCGTCGATGAGGGCCATGGCCGAGGCCAAGATGCGCTCCATGTAGCGGCCGTCGTAGAAGAACACGGGCACGCCGCGCTCGATGCTTGCCTGGCGGGCGCGTTCGGGCAGCTCCTTCAGGGCGTAGGGCTTGATGGCCAGCGCCGCAACGTTGCGCTCGATGAGGGCGACGATGGCCTCTTCGGCGAGGTCGGGGAGCAGCTGCGCGAAGCCCAGGGACGTGAAGATGAACTCGCCGGGGACGAACAGGCCGTAATCGTGGAAGAACGCTTCGCCGTCCAGGGTGCCGCAGTTGATGACGGGCCGGTCCAGGTAGTCCTCGCACGGGGCTGCCAGACGCACGTTGTCGAAGACGGGCAGGGCCAGGATGTCCTTCACGGTGACCATCGGGCGCTCCTTTCGAGGGAAACGGACGCGGAGATAGCGCAGCACGGCAAGGCTTCTGCTGGCTTTCGGTCTCTGGTCTTGCCGATGAGCCTTGACTGCGCGGCCCTTGCATGTTGGGCGCAGCGAAACGCGCCTCGGCGTCGCCGTTCCGAAACCGCCCTTCAGCGTTGCGACCGTTGGCGTGTCATGCGATCCTCTTATGCTGCAATTGTAGTATTGCACAAGTCAAGTAAGGCACTGCTGGCAAATTGACCAAATATGCGTCGGTTTCTGGTGCCTATACTCTTCCCAGCGCATTGCCGACCGCGAACCGTCCGGCCGGCACCGACAACCGACGCGAGGAGGACACCCATGAACATGCTGAACGACGACGCCATGGCCAGCGTAGAGAAACTGGACTCGGCCGACAGCGCCTACTGCCTGAAGCTAGCCCAGCGCCTGGGGGCTATGGGCCTTTCGAAATCCCTGGTGTCCTCGGCAGTGAAGAACCTGGCCGACGCCGATGCCGTGCCCTCCTTCATCCCCGCAGCCGCTGCGCCCTCCCTCATCTTCGGCGGCAAGGCTGCGGCCGGGAAGACAGCTGCGGCTTTCGAAGAACAGGTAGCGGTGGCATAGGCTGGCTTTCGCCCGGAGCGGTTCCCGCCGTTCACCGCGACGGCCGTTCGACAGTGCACAAGTGGAAGGTTTTCTGCGAAAACGGCGAAAACCCTCCGCTTGTGCACTGTGCTGCAGACCGTCTTCCACCCGGCTCTGCTACAACCGCCGCAGGCCTTCCCAGCCGGCCATGGTTATGCAGCTGGGGACCACCTTTCCTATCAGGCGCAACGCCAGCGATTGGGGGCTGGCGCAGCAGACGGCGAAGTGGGCTTTGTTGGCCGCCAGGGCGCAGCGGACCACCGAGCGGGCGCTTTGGGCTCCCAGCAGGTGCCCCACGTCGCGGCCGCCTTTCGAGTCGCGGGCGACTTTCTCGAAACCGGTCTTCACCCAGGTGGGGCACAGGGCCGTGGCCGTGATGCCCGTGCCGTGGAGCTCCCAGCGCAGGGCTCGGGTATAGCGCAGCACGAAGGCCTTGGTGGCGGCGTAGACGTTCATATGCGGAAGCGGCGCGAAGGCGGCGGCGGAGGCCACCTGGATGATGCGGCTGCCGCGGGCCATGTGGGGCAGCGCGGCGCGGGTGACGTCCACGAGCGCGCGGCAGTTCAGGTCGATCATGGAATCGACGGCGGTGTCGGCGATGGTACGCCAGTCGCCGAACTTCCCGAAGCCGGCAGCGTTCACCAGGAAGGTCACGGTGGGGCGCTCGCTTGCCAGCGTGGCGCGCAGCTCGTCGATGGCCTGCGGGTCCGTAAGGTCCAGGGCCAGCGGGCGCGCGGGCGTGTCCAGCGTGGCCGCCACCTCTTCAAGGGCCTGCCGGTTGCGCGCGACCAGCCACAGCTCGTCGGCCACCTGCATGGCGTCGATCTGCCGCGCGAACTCGGCCCCCATCCCGGAAGAAGCGCCAGTGATGATGGCCACACGCTTGGGAAGGGTGGGAGTGGAAGTCGTCGAGTTTGCTGAGCTTACCGGGGAGACCGCTTCCGAATTCCGCCGCTCTTCCATAACAGGCCGCCTTTCGCGTTCTGTAGATACTTGGCGTGATGCCTATGCAACCAAGACTGTAGCAGCACTTCGGGGCGGCGGATGCCCGGCGAGCGCATTCGTTGCGAACATGCAACGGGGAAAGAGCAGGGGATTCCGGCCGCTAAAGCGAATCCCGCGCAACCGGTACGTTCGCGCCGAAGAGCCGGCGACGTTTCGGCTGTGCGGGATTGCGGAAAAGGGCTGGATGCTGTTTTGCTTACTGCTCTCGCCAGGAGAACAGAACCTCGTATTCGTCACCCAGAGCTGAGAGGAACATTCCCTTTATGTTGGATTCGGCGTTGGTCTGAGCGGTTTGAATCAGGGCGTCGTCCATGGCCTCCTGCTCGCTGACCTCGATGCACTGGCGCTGGAATTCGTCGACGTCCGCGACGTCGATGGCGTTGAAGAGGTTGTTGTTCTCCTCCAGCACGCCCGATCCCTCCATGTCTGGGGTGTTTGAGATGATGTAGGGCTGGTCGAGCTTGACGCTGATGACTCCGTCGGATTCCGAAAACTCGGCGGTGGCCAGGTTGACGCCCACCTTGATGGTGCCCTCGTAGCGGTACCAGAAGCTGTTCTCGGTCCAAGGCAGGTCGAAGAGGTCGAGGAAGCGCGCGGTGTCGGTGACTTTGTCGACGATGCAGTAGTCTTGGGAGGCCGCAACGAGCTCGTTTTGGGATTGGATGCGGTCGAAGACTATGCTCGTGCCGGGAGAAGTGGTGGGGTCTTCCGGATTGTGAGCCTGTAGGAAAAGCGTGAACGATGATCCGAGGATAAGCCCAATGATCAGGCTTATCGCGATTGCGAACGGCTTCGATCTAAGGATTGAGGGGGGGTCATCTTTGCCATGGTTTTCCTTCCGAACGGGTAGGCCTATGCTTGGTATACGCACCAGGTGCTTGCATCACTATATCGCAGCTTCCAGTTCTTCCACAAGTAGGGGTGTCTTCGAGGGCAGCTTCGGCGCCGAATGATTGCGAGAGGTTGCGGGATGACTGCGGCGTTCGCCGGATTGCGGCGGCCATCAAGAGGGAGGTGAGGCACGTTCCGAATCATGCATATCGGGCAAGCTGGGTCATTTTTTTGTACGAACATGCCCGACGTGCGTGATTTGGGAGGGGAAGGGCGTACGTTTCTGGTTGTGTACACTTTCAAGAGGGAGGAGCGTACATAACTCGCTTACTTGTACAGGATTGGTGGCAAGTTGGCGAGTTATGCGCGCTTGGGTATGTTGGGCGACGGGGGACGGAATACGAGAGAGACGGGTTGGGGTGAGGCGGTTGAAATTGGGGTGCAGCCTATAGTAGCGAAAGAAACGCCTGGTAGACGGTGGTGTCGTCGGTTAGTTCGGGGTGGAAGGTGCAGGCTATTTGGTTTTCGTGGCGGACGGCTGCGATGCGGCCGTCCACGCAGGCGAGCACCTGGCATCCTTCGCCGACCTGCGCGATGTAGGGGGCGCGGATGAACACCATGGGGATGGTGCGCGTGGCGGCGGCTGCGGGGGCGGCGGTGCTTGCGGGCTGGTTTGGTGCCGTGACGGCCGCGGCATTGGCCGATTCGCCTGCTGGCTTGGCACCCACGGGGCCGAAGGGGGCGTAGGCGGTGAAGCTGCCCAGCTGGCGGCCGTAGCCGTTGCGCACGACGGTGCAGGGGAGGGTGCGCAGGCCCTGTACCTGGGTGCGGTCGGCTACCAGGGTCTCGTCCAGCTGCTGGGTATCGCCGGCGCCCTCGATGGACTGCGCCAGCAGGATGAGGCCCGCGCAGGTGCCCAGGACCGGCAACCCCCCGAGGATGCGTTCCCGCAGCGGACGGAGCATGTCCAGTTCGGCCAGCAGCTTCCCTTGGGCCGTGCTCTCGCCGCCGGGAAGCACCAGGCCGTCAAAGGGCCGGTCGAGGTCGGCCCGCTGGCGCAGCTCGACCACGTCGCAGCCCAGGTCGCGCAGCTGGCGCTCGTGCTCGACGAATGCGCCCTGCACCGCCAGCACGGCGACGGTCGGCCGCCGGTTCGTCTGCGGAGACGCAGGACGGCTCGAGCTGGATCGCCGCTGGGCGCAAGCCGAGTGATGCGACTGGTTCGCGCCCAGGATTGATTCCGGGCGACGCGCGCTGAAACTGCCCATGCTAGATCCCGCGCTCTTCCATGATGATGGCGATTTCGGAGGGGTTGATGCCCACCATGGCCTCGCCTAGGTTCTCCGAAAGGGCCGCCAGCATCTCCGCGTCCTCGTAGTTCGCTACAGCCTTCACGATGGCGGCTGCGCGCTTGGCCGGGTCGCCGGACTTGAAGATGCCGCTGCCCACGAACACGCCCTCGGCCCCCAACTGCATCATCAGGGCCGCATCGGCCGGGGTGGCCACACCGCCGGCGGCGAAGTTCACCACGGGCAGCTTGCCGGTTTCGTGCACCTGTCGCAGCAGGTCGAGGGGCACCTGCAGCTCCTTCGCCGCTTCGAACAGCTCGTCGTCGCGCAGGCTGCGCACCCGGGCGATCTCGGCGTTCATCTGGCGCATGTGTCGCACCGCCTGCACCACGTCGCCGGTGCCGGGCTCGCCTTTCGTGCGGATCATCGTGGCGCCCTCGGCGATGCGGCGCAGGGCCTCGCCCAGGTTGCGCGCGCCGCAGACGAAGGGGACGGCGAAGCGCGTCTTGTCGATGTGGTACACGTCGTCGGCGGGGCTGAGCACCTCGGACTCGTCGATGTAGTCGATCTGGATGGCCTGCAGGATCTGGGCCTCGGCGAAGTGTCCGATGCGGCATTTCGCCATGACGGGGATGGAGACCGCCGCCTGGATGCCGCGAATCATGGCCGGGTCGCTCATGCGGGACACGCCGCCGGCCGCGCGGATGTCGGCGGGGATGCGCTCCAGGGCCATGACGGCGCACGCCCCGGCCTCCTCGGCGATGTGGGCCTGCTCGGGCGTGGTGACGTCCATGATGACGCCGCCCTTCAGCATCTGCGCTAGCTGGCGGTTCAAGGCTGCGCGCTCCTGCAGCTGCGCGGGGTCGAGGGATTCCATGGGCTTCGCTTCCTTTCTGTCGCGGCAAATGATGAGTAGGAAGTTTAGGATTTAACTGGTTATAATGAATACCCAGATTCTAATAATTTGATATAACCAAATGAGAAGGGGGCTGCTCGAGGATTTTTTGGCACGAATTGAGGGTTTGGCAAATCGCCCTCTCGTTCTCGGAGGCTTGCTGCTTCGATCGTTGGTTGTCTGCACTGTTGCGAGCAGGCGGAATGCCGAAGAACGCGAGATGCTTGTCTTCAGGATGCCGTGGATATGGGAAGTTCCGTCTGCGACAGTTGCCAAACCCTCAATTTGTGCCAGGACACGCCGAGGAAGTTCCGCGTTTCGAAAGACGGCGGCGGCAAGCGCGAGCGAACTGAAAGAAATGCCTGTTGAAAATGGAGGAGAGGCGCATGCTTACCTATCGGCTTGAGCGCGGAAGCGGCCGCAGCCTGTACGAGCAGCTGTACCTGGCTGTTCGGCACGATATCGAAGGCGGCGTCGTTGCGGCTGGGCAGAAGCTGCCGAGCAAGCGGGAACTCGCCCGCCACCTGGGGATTAGCGTCATTACGGTCGAGGCTGCGTACGATCAGCTTGAGGCGGAGGGCTACGTGAGCGCTCGAGAGCGCAGCGGCGTGTACGCCAACGACGTAGGTGCGTCGCTTCGGGACGCTCGGGAAGCTTGGGAGGCACAGGAAGAGGAGGGCTGGCAGTCGAAACCGCTACACTTACCTGCGACGACGGACGCTACCCCTGATGCGGAAAGCGGCGGTACCTACGAAATGCGCGAGGCCTCGGCCGATTTCGATCGAGGGAGGCGCCAGCCGACCAATAGCGGGGGTGGCTGGGTGCCAGAGGCCTCGGGGCCGAAGGGGTCGGACGCATCCGAACCGCGGGCGCCCATCGACCTGACGGGTCGGTCGGGCGGGGCGCGGCTGTTCCCCTACAGCGCTTGGGCGCGCATCCAGCGCAAGGTGCTCTCCGACTGCGACGAGCGGACGCTGCTGCGCGCGGGGCAGGCCCAAGGCTCGTGGGAGCTGCGGTGCGCGCTGGCGGACTACCTGCGCGGATTCCGCGGCATGGAGGTTTCGCCCGACCAGATAGTGGTGGGCGCGGGCGCCCAGGTGCTCTACCCCTTCGTCGTGCAGCTGCTGGGGAGGGAGCGGCTGTTCGCCCTGGAGACCCCGGGGTACCGTCGGCTCGCCCAGGTGTACGCCAGCAACGACGTGGCCATCGCTCCGGTGCCCGTCGACCGCGACGGCATCTCGGTTTCGGCCTTGGCCGCCACGGGGGCGAGCGTGGTGCACTGCATGCCCTCCCACCAGCTGCCCGGCGGCATGGTGCTTCCCGCGCCCCGGCGCCGCGAGCTGCTGCGCTGGGCTGCGGAGGGGGAGGGGCCCAAGCGCTACATCGTGGAGGACGACTACGACTGCGAGTTCCGCATGGCGGGCCGCCCCATCGCGCCGCTGCAGGCCATCGACGGCAACGGGAGCGTCATCTACGCGAACACGTTCACGAAGACCCTGGGGCCGGCGCTTCGCATGGCCTACCTGGTGCTTCCGCCGCATCTGGCCGTCGATTTCCGCGAGCGGCTGGGTTTCTACTCGTGCACGGCCGGCGCCACCGACCAGCTGACCCTTGCGCGCTTCATCGCCTCGGGCGAGTTCGAACGCCACGTGAACCGTCTGCGGACGGGCTACCGGAAGGTGCAGGACGCCCTGGTCGCGGGGTTGCGTGCGGGCAAGGCAGCGACGCGGCTGAGCCTGCACCAAGTGGGGGCGGGGCTGCACTTCCTCGTGGAAGTGCAAGGCGCAAGCGGCCTCGAGGCGGCGGAGCGCCTGCGCCGAGAAGGGGTGGCGGCAGATCCGCTGGAGGCTTTCGAGCTGCGGCCGCCCCGTGCTTTCGATGCCGGTGTGCTGGTGGTGAACTTCTCCGGTCTGAGCTTGCAGGACGTCGTCCCGGTCGCGGAGGCCTTCGAGCGCGCGTTCTAGAACTGCCGCGTCAGGTAGAAGCGCTCGGAGAGCAAGCAGGACGCGCCGTACAGAACGGCTGCTGCAGCCAGGATTCCGAAGAAGCCTGCAGGGGTCTCAAGCAGGTACAGCAAGCTTTCCAGCTGCGCCATCAGGGATTCGCTGCCGCTGAAGCCCGCGAAGGCCACCAGGAAGATGAGCACGCCGATGAGAGGAATCCAGCGGACGGCCTTGGTCATGCCTATGCGGAAGCAGATGGGCAGCATGATGGCCAGCGTGCCCAGGCAGACGAGAGTGGTGACGGCCACCATGAGCAGACACAGGCCCAGATCGGCGCTTTCCACGATGCCCGCAAACTGGCTGATAGAGGGCAGAAGCCATGCCGCTGCCAGCACGAGCCCGGAGGTAACGAGTCCCACTACCATGCTGATGGCAGTGATGGCCAGCAGGCTCAGGTAGCGGCCTCGCACGATGGATCCGCGGGAGAGGGGAAGGGCCAGCCGGTACTCCTGCCAATGCCCCGCCTCGTCCAAGGCAATGATCGAGAAGGAGATGGATAGCACGATCATGGTGCCCGTGAAGATGGGCGTGGCGTAGATGCTGCCGGTCATGACGTCGATGAACGCGCCCACGACCAGGGCGATGACCACTTGTTGCGCCAGGTACTTGCGTATGGCCATCATATCGGCCAGAAACATCGCTTTCACAGCTGCTCTCCCTTCAGGACCAGGTACATGTAGGAGTCGATGTCGGCCCGCTCCACGACGACGTTCGGGAACGCCTGGGAGAAGGCGAAGCGGTCGGGGACCAGAAGTGCAGTGCTCATGGGGCGCCGCTCGAAATGCAGGGTGCCCGGGGCGAACAGCCCGCTTGCCGCCACGGCCTCCAGGTCGCGTTGGCGGCATTGGGCGATGCCGGCCTGGTCGGTGATGGCGTCCGCTTCCAGGGCGAACATGATGCGGCCCTCGTCGATGCACAGGATGTAGTCCGCCAGCTTGTCCAGGTCGCTGGTGATGTGGCTGGACATGAGGATGCCGTGGCCCTCGTCGGTCATGAACTCGCGCAGCAGGTCGAGCGCCTCTTCGCGAGCGACTGGGTCCAGCCCCGCTGTCGCTTCGTCCAAGATCAGCAGGTCGGGCTGGGCCGCCAGGGCGCAGGCCAGCGAGAGCTTCATGCCCATGCCGCGGGACAGGTCCTTCACCGCTTTGTCGCTGGGCAGCTTGAACTGGCTCAGCAGCTGGTCGAAGCGCGTGTTGCTCCAGTTCTGGTAGCAGTTGGCCATGAAGGCGCGCACTTCCTTGATGGTGGCTGCGGCCGGCAGCGAGCAGGTGTCGAAGACCACGCCCACCCGCTGGCGCAGCTGCGCGAAGCGGGCGTCGGGCATGCCCAGCACCTCCTCGCCGAACAGCTGGACGCTGCCCCCGTCGGGGCGTACCAGCCCCAGGATCGACTTGATGGTGGTGCTCTTGCCGGCGCCGTTGCTGCCGATGAGGCCCACGACGCTGCCGGCCGGCACGGTGAAGCTGATGTCTCGCAAGTCGAAGCCGTCGTAGTGCTTCGACAGGTTCTCGACGTTCAACAGATTGCTCATAGCTGGTTCCTTCGGGTTCTTTCGGTTCGTGCTGTTACGCGAGAGCTGTGCTTCCTTGCCGAAGCGCAAGGGCCCCAGCGCGGATGTTCGCTACTCCTCGCCGAGCAGGTCGATCATGGCGTGGAGGTCGGCGATGGCGATGCCCGCTCCCCGCGCCTGCTCGACCGCTTCGGCCAGCAGTTGCTCCACGCGCCGCAACCGCTCCTCGCGCAGCAGCTCGGCGTTTCCGCCGGCGACGAAGCTGCCCTTTCCCTGCACCGTCTCGATGAAGCCCTGGGCTTCCAGATCGGCGTAGGCGCGCTTGGTGGTAATGACGCTGATGCGCAGGTCGTTGGCCAAGGCGCGGATGGAGGGAAGCTGCTGCCCCTCGGCGAGTTCGCCGGTCATGATGAGGTCCTTCATCTGGCTGGCGATTTGCTCGTAGATGGGCTTGTCGCTGGCGTTCGAAATGACGATGTCCAACGGTGCTCCGATCGTTCCTCGCGAGCCAGCCCGGCTGCCGGGGCCGCCATCTCCGGTTCCGCGGAAACGGCAAGCCTCTTTTCGCTTCGTGCGGGGGCGGCAGACCCTTTTCGCCTTCGACCTGATTCCGATCCCGCGTTTACGAAACCGGACGGCGGCTTCGCTTCCCGTTTCCGCTCGTCCCATTCTCATCGAGGCGCATTCGAGTCTCCGCTCCGAAAGAGTGGGTCCGCACGGTTGCGGGCCTGCGTTGGGCGCGGCGAGCCGGGCTGGCTCTCCTGACGGGCGATCGCTTCGGCGTCCCTCGGCGATCAGCATGCAAACTGTACAGAGTGTATATACCCGATATGCACACTATATTCAGTCTGGCAGAGACTGTCAACCCATATGCGACGTTTTTTTGAAGCCGTCGGCCCATCGCCTGCGCCCGTGCCGTCTCCTGCGCCGGCGCTTCGCACCGCTTCGCACCGCTTCGCATTGCTTCGCATTGCTCCCTTGGCTTCTCGTTGGCCCCGTTCTTCATTGCGCGCTGTGACGTCCGTTCTCGCACTTCATTCGGTTATGGCAGAAAAACAGCCGGAGAAATACGCGAGTGCCGGTTATGGCACAGGTTCCCGCACTTCGTTCGGTTTTGGCAATGTGCTGTAGAGACTGTCATGCTTGTGAACTGGGGTTTCTCATAAAACGAAGAATCCATGGTGCCCGGATGCGGAAAAACGTCTGCCATAACCGTCGTTTGTGTAATTAGAGGGTATGGAAATGTGCCAAAACCGAAGGAAGTGCGGGAACCTGTGCCAAAACCGAATGAAGTGCGGAAGCGTGCGGCGCATAGGGGAAGATGCATGAAATTATGAAAGCGAAGCGGTTCGAACAACGGTCGCGGGATGGATAGGCAGCTGTCCGGGACCGGCAACCATTGCGGTGCGGCGTTGGTCGAGCGGAATGAAGCGGGGCGTCGGCGCCGCTCGGGATCTACTGCTCGGGGCCTACTGTTCGACCATGGGCTTCAGCAGCATGCGCCTGCAGGCGGCGTAGGCGAGCAGGTAGTAGGCTGCGAACAGGGATAACGCGCAGGCGACGCAGGCGGCGGCGATGGCCAGGAAGTGTTGGGAGCCCAGCGCCGTGGCCAGAAACGCGATGAGCGCGAAGCCGAACAGGCAGTGGACGAGGGCGAAGGCCAGCGGCGCGGCGAAGTAGCTGCCGGTGAGGCGGCGGACGGAGCGCTGGAGCATCCGGTCCTCGCAGCCCAACCGGGAGAGCATCCGGTAGCGCTGGGCCGAGTCGGTGGCGGAGGTCAGCAGCTGCAGGGCCAGCACGGCGGCCGCCGACACCAGAAACGTCAGCCCGTAGAAGATGCCCACGAATCCGATGGGGGCCAAGGCGCTGGCCAGGGCCTGCTCGTTGGTCTCAAAGCTGCGCATGCCCACGCTGAAGGCGAATCCGGCCACCATCATGCAGATGCCCACGGCCACAAGCGCGCAGGCGCAGGCCAGGGCGTTCGCGCTGGAGGACATGCGCTCCTCGGCCTGCCGCACGTCGAAGCAGCGCAGCCCTCGCCAGTAGCGGTCGGGGTTGCGTCGCGCCAGCACCGGCCGCGCCTGGGCCCATAGGCGGAAGAGTATGCCCGTGGCGAACACCGCGGCGATTCCCAAAGGCAGTATCCACACCACGAACTGGATGGGCTGCAGGATGCAGGTGCCCCACACCAGGGCCAGCAGCACGCAGGCGAAGGCCAGCTGCAGCGGGCGCGGCAGGCAGCGGAAGCGCCGCGGCCGGTCCGGGGCCTTCTCCGCGTTCATGAGGGAGAGGAGCGAGCGTTTCCGCAGGTCGCGAATGCTCAACGCCGTGGTGAGCACCATGATGAGGGCGAAGCATCCCGCGGTCCACAGGGCGGCCGGCCCGTAGTAGACGAGCATGGGCCGGTAGGGGGCGTCGAAGACGAAGGCGGCCACGGCCCCCAGAACCGGCGACGCGGCAACCCCCAGCAGGATGCCTGCGACCAGCGATGCCATGCCGACCAGCACTCCCTCCAGGCAGAGGATGGCTCCCACGGAGCCCGCGCTCATGCCCAGCAGCTCGTAGAGGGCGAACTCCCGGGCGCGCCGCCGCAGGATGAAGCGGTTCGCATAGGCGATGAGGAAGGCGAACACCATCACGGAGAACACCGAGAACGCCTGGGTGACCATGGAGGCCGACTCGTAGAGCTGGCGCTGGTCGGCGGTGAGGTTCAGCGCCAGCAGGTAGTCGCCCGACGTGGTGAAGCTGTACAGCAGGCAGGCGGCCAGCGTGAGCGCGAAGAAGTAGACGGAGTAGTCCGCAAACGAGCGCCGAACGTTGCCGACGGCGATCTTCAAAAGCATGGTTGGCCTCCTGGTCTTGGAAGGGGGGTGCGGACGCGATGGACATCGGGCGTCCCTTGCCACTGTAGAGGAGGGAGCGGAGCCGATGCCGTCGAACCAGCTTACCGAACCCGAACGCTTTCGTAAGGTTGGGCAGCGGTGCGGGCGAGAGTGTGATTTGCGGCCGAGCGGGACGCGTCCTGCATGGGGGTCGGCTATAATCGGGCCATGGACGATTTCGAGAAAAGATGGCAGCGGCTGCGGGACCAGCTGGGGGCCGAGGCTCGGGGCGACAGCCAGCCGCGGCTGTGCTCGCAGCGCACGCTCTTCGGCATCAGAAGCAGCGTGGAGCAGACGCTGGATGCGGTGGTCGCCGAGCAGGAGGCCCAGGCGCAACGCAAGCTGGAGGCCGAGCGGCGTCGGCGGCAGGCGGACGGCGAAACCGAAGGGGAGGGTCGCTAGCATGGCGGCATCGCGACGGCGGCTGCTGCGATGGGTCACGGGGCTGGCCGTGGTGGCGTGGATGGCGGTCATCTTCTGCGCATCGGCCCAGACCGGCTCTGACTCCGGCGGCATGAGCCGGGGCGTGGCCGACGGGCTGCTGTCGCTGTGGAGCGCGCTTACCGGGGCATCCTTCGAAGGGGGCGTGCGGGACGCGGCCATCGAGGCGCTGCAGCTTCCCATTCGCAAGGGCGCCCATATGGCCGAGTACGCGCTGCTGGCGGTGCTAGCCTTCGCGCATCTG
Source organism: Eggerthellaceae bacterium (assembly GCA_048242115.1). GTDB lineage: Bacteria > Actinomycetota > Coriobacteriia > Coriobacteriales > Eggerthellaceae > Xiamenia. The sequence goes on along the minus strand of DBFAWQ010000133.1, from coordinate 6,801 downwards.
CTCACCTACGAGCGCTGGACGAGCGGCCGGGGCCAGGGGCCGCCGGTGGCCGCCGGAGGCTCGCTGCTGCAGCCGGCGCTTCTGGCCTGGACCTTCGCTGCGCTCTACGCCGCCACCGACGAGTTCCACCAGCTGTTCGTCCCCGCCCGCGCCGGCCTGATCACCGACGTGCTGGTGGATTCGGCCGGGGCTCTGCTGGGCGTGCTTCTGGCCTGCACCGTCGTGCACGCGTTCTACCGCCGCCGAACCCGCTGAGGAGACGGGGCCCTATCCCACAAGATCCTCGACACGGCACCCCAGAGCATGGGCAAGTCGTGCGACGACGTCCGCGGACGCCTTCGCCACGTCGTTTCGCCGCTGCTCGTAAAGCTGCACCATGCGAAGCGACACGCCCGCCGCCTCCGCGAGCTGCTTCTGGGTGAACCCCCGGTTCCTCCGCAGCTCGGCAAGGGGAGTGGCGACGGGGCGTCCTTTCGCCATCAGGGAGTCGGCGAGTTCGACGAACTTGGTCACGTCGGCCTCGTGGTAGATGTAGCGGGCCACCGCGGCGGAGGGAGTCAAGCCGCAGGCAAGCATTTCGCGGAAGCTGACGCATCGGAGCCACTGGTAGTAGGCCATGCTCCACCCGGCCCAGTACTCGGGGCTCTTCTCCAGAGGCTGTGCCGCCGGCCGCTCCTCCCGCGTTCCCGTGGTGCGGAAGATCACCTCGCGGGCCAGCTCCACGCCGGACATCCCCGCAAGGAAGCGCGGGTTTCCCGACCCGAAGCCCTCGGCGATGCCGCAGGAGACGAACCATTCGAAGAACCGGTCGAGGTCGTAGCCGCAGTCGTTGGCCGCGTAGTCCAGCATCCCGCCCAGGGAGTCCATGGCGTCATTCAAATACGATTCGTCGTAGGCGCGCATCGTCTACCCTCCAATTCTGCTGCATAATGGTCAGCACGGTCACCTCGCTGGCGATGTCAGCCAATGTCCGCTCCTGCCGGAAGATGGCCCTCGCTTGGCTATCGCGGGCCATCTTCCTGGGGAAGTACACCGTGCGCTCGGCCGGCAGCGCTTCTTGGAACCTGAGCCGCTCGAAGGCTTGGGGAGAGCGCACCACCACCTGCTCGCCCAGGTTTCCCAGGGCCATGGCCCGCTCCAGCTGCGGCAAGGAGAGGCCGTTGTTGAGGAAGGCGTTGGCGAAGGAGAAGTAGGAGTCGTCGGCGCGATAGCCCCGGATGACGTCAGCGGATTCGTAGTCGGGCAGGAACCGATCCAGGATGAATTCCCTGGCCAGAGGTGCGATGTCCCCCGACAGCCGAAAGGTGCGGTTCTCCAGCAGGATCGCGAGCCAGTGGAAGATGGTGAAGCTTCCGTCGTTGAGGTTGAGCACTTTAAGACCGGTCGGGTCCATATGGTAGGAGTTGGCGAAGCCGTCGGTCTCTTCGGAGGTCGCCCATTCCTTCGCGAGCTCCAGGCTCTCGGTGCAGTAGAACCCCAGCCCGTAATCATTGTGCGGGTTACCGGCTCCGAAGACGGGCGCTTCGATGATGTGGTCTGATCCGTGGAAGAGCATGAGTTGTTCCATAGGCGCTCCGAACTATCGTTTTGACGATAGTTTCAGTATAAGTATCGTCAAAACGATAGTCAATTCAAAAGCGATGACAGTGCCGAACGGACTCCCTACAGCACGACGTTTTCCTGGTGCCCGTCCAGCCAGGCGTAGAGGTTTTCGAAGACGATGTCGGCGCGCTTTTCCATGGATTCGGCGGTGTAAAAGCCGATATGGGGCGTGACCAGGATGTTCGGGCAATGCAGCAGCGAGCAGTCGGCCGGCAGCGGAGGTTCCTGGTCGAACACGTCGCAGGCGGCTCCGGCTAGCTGTCCCTCGCGCAGGGCGGCTGCCAGGGCGTCGGCGTCCACCACGGGGCCGCGGGCCGTGTTCACCAGGTAGGCCGTGGGCTTCATGGCCGCCAGCTGCTCGGCGCCGATGAGCCCCTTCGTCTCCGGCGTGAGCGGGCAGTGCAGCGTAACGATATCGGATTGGCGCAGCAGCTCGTCCAAGGAGACCCACTCGTCGATGGCGGAGCTGCTGCCAGCGTGGCGGTTGTGGGCCACCGTCCGGCAGCCGAAGGCCTTCGCCAGCTGCGCCACCCGCAGCCCGATGGCGCCGGCGCCCACGATGCCCACGGTCTTTCCCGCCAGCAGATTCGCCGGCAGCCCCGCCTTCGTCTTCCCGTCGCGGCATCGCACCTGGGCCGCATCCACGCTGCGCAGCAGGTCGATCATGAAGCCGAGAGTAAGCTCGGCCACGGCCTGGGTGGCGTAGCCCGAGGCGTTGCTCACCGCGATGGAGCGCTCGCGGGCGACGTCGAGCGGGATGTGGTCGACCCCGGTGAAGGCCACGTCGATGAATCGCAGGTTGGGGGCCGCGGCGACGGCTTCGGCGGACAGCGGCTCGTTGGCCAGGATGATGGCCTGGGCATCGCCGATCTGGCGCGTCTGCACGGCGGGGTCTATGCTGCGCTCGCAGCAGGTCAGCCTGTGGCCCATGGCGGCCAGCTTCTTCGCGTTCCCTCCGATCACGGCTTCGGGAACCCCGAGGCCTTCCATCAAGACGATTTCCATGGGCTACCCTTTCTTGCAGCGATGTCTTGTTATTCCGCAGCCACCAGTCTAGCGTTCCTCTTCGCGGCCTTCGTCCAGGAAGGTGCGCAGGGCCTGCATGCGGGCGTCCAAGTCGGCGGCGGCTTCGGCCAGCTCGGCCAGCTCGCGGGCTACGGCGGCCGCCTGCTCGTCGGGCAGGTTCTTCTTGTAGCGCAGCTGGTGCTCAAGCGACGCCCAGAAGTTCATGGAGATGGTCCGCAGCTGCACCTCCACCTTCACCGGGCGCTTCTCTCGCTCCAGGAAGATGGGGATCTCGACGATCAGATGCAGGCTGCGATACCCGCTCGGCTTGGGGTTCGCCACGTAGTCGCGACGTTCGATCAGCGTCACGTCGTCCTGGGCCAGCAGGGCGTCTGCCAGCATGAAGATGTCCTCGGGGAACGTGCACACCACGCGCACGCCCGCCACGTCGAAGATGTTTCGCTCGATGGACTCAACCGACAGCGGGAATCCCTTGCGCGAGAGCTTCTTCGCCAGGCTGTCGGTGCTCTTCAGGCGCGTTTTCACCGATTCGATGGGGTTGCGGTCGTGCTGCAGCCCGAACTCGGCGTCCAGCACGCGGAACTTCGTCTCCACCTCCATCATGGCGCACTCGTAGTAGGTCATGAGCCGGCGGTAGGGGGCCACGTTTCGCTGGATGACGGCGTTCAGCTCCTCGCTGGCGGCCAGGCGCGCCACCATCTGGGTAGCCCGTTCCTCGCGGCGGCGTTGCAGCTCCTCCAGCACGCTGGCGCTGCTGGCGAAGCGGTTGGTGGCGCCCTCGAAGGGGAATTCGGAAAAGGACGGCATGGCTGGCTCCTTGGCGTCGGCGTTCGTGCTTTCCTCCTATTCTGGCCGCGACCGCCATCGGGCGACAGCGCCATCCGGTCGGTTCCGCACGAACCGCAGAATTCTGAAGGGAGATGGCGGCTGCAGGTGCGCAGTTGTGGGCGTCGTTTGCATGATCCTGACCTGGGGCTTGCAACCGATGGGCGCCCTTCGGTTTCCGAAATTGATGCCGGAAGTTGGTAGAATGCACCTTGTGGGATTGGTAAGGTTGCTGTCGTCAGCCGATACCCCAGGCGGCGGCAGGGGGAACGGTTTCTTTCGTTGCCCGGCGATTCCGCGCGTGCCGTCCCTTCCCCGAAGAAAGGTGTTCCCCATGGGCTTCCGAGAGAATCTCCAATACCTGCGCTCCTCCCAATCCATGACCCAGGAGCAGCTGGCCATGCTGTTGGGCGTGAGCCGTCAGTCCGTGACGAAGTGGGAGGCGGAGCGGTCCTATCCCGAGATGGACAAGCTGCTGAAGCTGTGCCAGATCTTCGATTGCACATTGGACGACCTGGTGCAGGGCGACCTGGCAGCGAAGCCTTTGGGCGGCACGTTCCAGGCCCGGGCGGCTGCCCTGCAGTCCTGTGCGGGCGCGCCACCTCGGGACGTATGCGGTTACGACGAGCATATGCGCTCCTTCGCGCTTCGGATCGCTTTGGGCGTGGGGGCGGTCATCCTGGGGCCGGCGTCGATGCTGTGCATCGCGTCGGTGGGGGAGTACCTGGGCTCGGCGAACCTGGAGGCGTTGGGGTTGGTGCCGCTGTTCGCCCTCATCGTCACGGGGGTCGCGCTGTTTCTGATTGCGGCGTTCCAGCATACGGAGTTCCAGCGCAACCACCCCTACCTGCAGGACTTCTACACCGAGGAGGATCGGCAGGAAACCCACAGGCTGTTCACCTGGCTTCTAGTCGGCGGTCTCGCGCTCATCTTTACCGGGGTGGCCGCTTGCGCCCTGTTCGACGGTCGGGGCGAGGCGATCGAGGGGATGGGGGCATCGCTTTTGCTGGCGGCGGTGGCTGTGGGGGCGTCGCTTATCGTGTACGGCGGCATCATGCTGGGCCGCATCAACATCGCCGCTTACAACGAGGGCCGGGAGGAGGCGCTGGCCAGCGACGACTTGTGGGACGGCGTCATGTACGAGGACGTGGCCACGCTGCGCCGCGACTACACCGACGAGCAGATCCGCACCATGCTGGGCGTGACCGAGGTGACCGACGAGGAGATTTCCCGGGCCCGCGCACGGCTGGAGCGCAAGCGCCGCAAGAGCAAGCTGACCGGTGGCCTGTGCGGCATCACCATGATACTTGCCACCATCGCAGGCCTGGTGATACTGTTCGTGCCGGGTTTCCAAACACCCTACTTCTGGCTGGCCTGGGCCGTCGGCGGCCTTCTGTGCGGCGTGCTTTCTATAGCCGTGAGCGCCTTCATGGCGGATTAGGGAATCCCCAAATGATGACTCGATTGCTCTTTTGAACGGATGGAAGCAATATGGTAGGATTCCCGAAACTATTGGAGGGGATACGGCCCGGTAGGGGGATCGGGCGTCCCGACGGCTGGCGCGTGCGCTGGGAAGGACCGCCGCGCTAGACGGGTGTCGTTTCTGGCGAGGGGGCTATGGTCAAGCGCAGATTCAGCTTGAAGGCTATCTACCTGGCCGTGTTGACGGCGGTCTTCTCGTTGTCGTCGGTTGCGTTCGTCCTGTTCGACATGAACTCCCAACAGCAGCAGACCGAGGCGGCGCTTCTGGAGGAGGCTCGTACGTTCGCGCGCGAGATGGACGCCGTGTGGACCTTCATGGACAACTCACAGGACGTCATCAACAGCACATCCGACGGCGCTTACGAGTTCAAAGGTCTTCACTGCGCCGTGGTGGGCAAGAGCGTGGGCCGGCTGTTCTCGGTGGGAAGCGACTACGCGATCCGCTACACGAACTTCAACCCGCGAAGCGAGCAGGATATCCCCGACGAGTTCGAGTCCGTAGCCCTGGAAGCGTTTAACGAGAATCCGGCGGTCACCGAGCAGTACGGCATCGTTGAGGTGGACGGGCAGGAACGCTTCCGTTACGCCCGCGCCCTGGAGGTGAACGAGAGCTGTCTCGAATGCCACGGGTCCCCGAAGGGCGAGATCGATATCACCGGCCACGCTAAGGAGGGCTGGGAGCTTGGCGGCGTGGGCGGGGCTATCAGCATCATCATCCCCATCGACCAGCAGCGGCAGGCGCAGATGGACAACCTTGCGCACGACATCGTCTTCTTCCTCATGCTTATGGTGGTTATTGGCGGCGTCGTGTACCTGGCTACGAAGAAGTTCGTCCTGCATCCTCTGAACGGCTTGGCCGGCGCCTTCGACGAGATGCGCGGGGGCCGTATGGACGCATCTCCCGACAAGGGCGACGCCGCGTTGGAGATAGCGGGGCTCATCGACGACTTCGACGGAATGGCCGGCGAGCTGCGCGGCATGTACGAGCACCTGGAATCGCAGGTTAGCGTGCGAACCGAGGAGCTTTGGCGCGCCAACGAGCTTCTGGAGCAGCAGCGGGATTCGCTCGAGGACCTCAACGGCGAGCTGCGCGCCGCCAACGAGCTTCTGGAGCAGCAACGCGACTCGCTCGAGGACCTCAACGGCGAGCTGGAGAAGGAGACGCGGTTCAAATCGGACATGCTGTCCATGGTGAACCACGAGCTGCGCACGCCGCTCACCTCCATCATCACCTTCGCCCAGGTCTCGCGCGAGGCATGCGGCCCCGACCGCGAACGCGACCGGCAGGCCTGGGACCACATCGAGAAGAACAGCCAGATCCTGCTCACCATGATCAACGACATGCTGGATATCGCGCGCTCGGACGCGGGGACCGTCCATGTGGCCCGCGAGGCGATGGATTTGGGGGATGTGCTGGCGGCGGTCCGAAGCACCATGGCTCCTCTGGCGAGTCGCTACGAAGTGGACCTCACCACCTCCGCGGCGCCGGACGTGCCCCTTGTGCTGGGCGACTACGAGAAGACCATGCGCATGGTGGAGAACCTGGCAAGCAACGCCATCAAATTCACCCCCGACGGAGGGTCCGTGTCGGTGCAGGTGTCCTTCGACCGCGAGGCCCGGATTGTGACCATAGCCGTCAGCGATACGGGGATAGGCATCGCCGAAGAGGACCAGGAGCGCATTTTCGAGCGGTTCGTGCAGGTAGACAGCACCTCCACGCGCAAGTACGCCGGAAGCGGCCTGGGCTTGGCCTTGGTGAGGGAGTACGCCGACCTGCAGGGCTTCACGGTCGCGGTGGAAAGCAGGCTGGGGCAGGGGAGCGTCTTCGTTATCACGGTCCCGAAAGAATCGATTGTAGGAGAAATC
>DBFAWQ010000132.1:0-2653 GCA_048242115.1 Eggerthellaceae bacterium | reverse complement strand
TCCACGCCGAGCGACACGCTCTCGAACACCGTCTTCGTGGGGAATTCCACCCGCACCTTTTCACAACCGAGAAGAAACGCCACGAAGGCCGCCTTTCACATTGGAGACCGCGCCCAACCTCAGGATTGCCGGCCCCGTTCGTTTATCACATCTCGCGCCTCCACCAAGCCGCGAGGCACGCTTCGCAAGTCAATTCGATACGCCATCGATTATAAACCATGGCTCTTTCCAGCGGCTCCATCCCCTCAACGAAACGAGCACTGAAGCCCTTCGGGAGCAAAATGGCTTGGAAATGACGAAACATCGGCCAGAACGGTGCTTTCTCGGGCGAAATGGCTTGGAAATCACGAAACATCGGCAAAACGGCACCCACCGCAGCGAAAAAGGAGTGATTTGTCTCGGAAAACCGCAGATGAAGGTTAGTTTATTCTAACTTCTAAGGGCCGCAAAACCGATGTTTCGTCATTTTCAAGCCATTTCAGCGAGTTAAACTCGCTTTCTGCTCAGCGTATCTTCCAAAGGGCCGTCACCAGCACGGCGGCGGCGAACAGCGTGGAGAGGGCAAAAGCCAGCTGGTAGGGCAGCGCGGACAGGCTCGCCCCGCCGTCGACGGCAGCAGCGCCGGCAGCGGCCGGATCCGCGACGGCTACGGCCGCACCCACCACGGTGACGATCAGCATCATAAGTGCCGTGCCGAGCGAGGCGCACACCTGACGGGCCGTGGCGAAGAACGCGCTGCCGTCCATGACGAGGCCGCCGCTCAAGCCCGACAACCCATAGGAGTTCAGCGGCCCCGCCAGCCCGCTCACACCCACGGCGCGCACACCCTGCAGCAGCGTGAGGACCCACAGCGGCGTGCCTGGGCCCACGAACATGAACGAGGCGGCTCCCACCGTGAGGAAGACCGAGGAAGTGATGCACACGGCCCGGGCGCCCACCTTGTCCACCAGCACGCCGGCCAACGGGTTCACGAACAGCGCCACCACCGTGGCGGGGATGAACGCGATGCCAGCATCCAGTGCCGTCATATGGCAGGGCCCTTGGATGAACAGCGGCAGAACGAGCGTGATGCCCATGAACGACGCGAACAGGCAGTTCTGCGCCACGAACCCGGGCCGGTAGTGACGCGACGCGAAAATATCCAAGCAGATGAGCGGATGGGCGATCACGCGCTGGCGCCGCACGAACACCGCGATAAACACCGCACCCAGAAGCGCCGGCAACCACACCGAAGGGGCGGACAGCGGCATCGTGGCCGCGTTAGAGGCTCCCAGCAGAAGGCCGCCGAAGCCCAGCGTGGACTGCACGAACGACGGGTAGTCGAACACCGGGCGCGTATCGTGGTCGCCGTGGCTCTTCACCAGAACTGCGTTGGCGACCCACAGCACGGCGAGAAGGCCCGCAAGTATGATGTAGAAGCTGCGCCATCCCCAGCTGCCGGCGAGCGCACCGCCGATAAGCGGCCCGATATTGGGCGCGAACCCCATAGCGATACCGCCGATGCCCATAGCCGTGCCCGTGCGCTCCCGAGGAAAACGCGTCATAGCCACCGACTGCACGAGCGGCAGTGTAATGCCCGTGGCGATGGCCTGCAGCACCCGAGCCGCAATAAGCACGGCGAAGACCGGAGCGAAGAGACCGGCCACGGAACCCGCCAGGTAGAAGCCCAGCGCCAAGTACACCAAGCGCTTCAACGAGAACCGGCGCGCAAGGTAAGTGACCACCGGCACCGTGACCCCCATCGTGAGCATGTAGATGGTCGTGACCCATTGCCCCTGCGCCGCATCGATGGCGAAGTCGTCGCACACTTCCGTGAGCATGGAGTTCATCACCGTTTGGGTGAGCGAGCCCAAAGCGCAGGTGATGACAACGATGGCGAACAGGGCGTAGGTGTGCCCCTTCTCGGAAAGATGCATGGAAACCTCCGTACCTTCAGCATGACAGGGCGTTCGAGATTTCGCTCGGGCACCCGAAATCTGGCACGTGGCTACAAAACGAACGGAGGGACGCACCGCGCCCCTCCGCCATTATAACGCTCGATCTTGGAATTCGAGCTAGTTGAATTTCTGCTGGGTCTTCTCCAGCCCGTTGTCGATGAGGCACAGCACCGCGTCCGCACCCTCGGACACCGCGTGATCGAAAGCCTCGGTGTCGTCCTTGCTGCGCGGGCGCGAGAGCACCCAGTCGACCACGGGCTTGCGTCCCGGCGGCCGCCCGATGCCGATGCGCACCCGGAACCAGTCGCGCGTGCCCAGCTTGTCGCAGATGGAGCGCAGCCCGTTGTGCCCGGCGTGCCCGCCGCCGAACTTCACGCGGATGGTGCCCGGCTCGATGTCCAGCTCGTCGTGGACGACGATGAGATGGTCGGGGGCCACACCATAGGCGCGCATGAGCTTGCTCACCGGGCCGCCAGAGGTGTTCATGAAGCTCTGGGGCTTCACAAGTAGAAGCTCGTGGCCGCGGTAGCTCGCCTTCCCCACGAGCGCCCCGCCCTCGTTCTTCCAGTAGCGCACGCCCAGCTCGTCGGCGAGCGCGTCCACCGTATCGAACCCGGCGTTGTGCCGCGTGTGCTCGTACTCCTCGCCCGGATTCCCCAGGCCCGCGATCATATACAACTTGTCACCTATTTCCGTCATTCATCTTTGGAAGAGTA
>DBFAWQ010000131.1:0-3735 GCA_048242115.1 Eggerthellaceae bacterium | reverse complement strand
CCGCACAACCATGCACGAAAGGCAGTACCATGTTCGTTGACCAGCAGTTCTTCGCAGGAATCCAAGATACGGGCGAGGGGGCGCTCCTCACGGACAAGGCCCTCATCGAGGCGTTCTCCAACGCCGGCAGCCTGCATGGAGCCATGGTGGGCCAATCGGGGCTGGACAACCAGCGGGTGAACCGCGCATGGGTGGTGCTGAACTGGAAGCTTGAGGTGCTGCCCGGCGTGCGGCGGCCTCTGGCCTGCGAGACCTACACCGTGCGCACCTGGGCGCGCTCCTACAGCCGCGCCTTCGCCCTGCGCGACTTCGAAGCCTTCGACGCCGACGGCAACCTGTTCGCCCGAGGGACGTCGAAGTGGTCCATGGTAAGCCGCAGCGACCGCTCCATGATAAAGCTGACTCCTGAAATCATGGAATGCTACGGCCTGGAAGATCGCACCGCCTTCCCGCCCGAACAGGACAAGTTCGACCGCATGCGCATTCAGGTGAATCCGGTGCGCGAGGTGCTGCTCCCCATCACGAAGTCCATGATCGACTGCAACAACCACGTGCACAACTCGTCCTACCTGGACCTGGTCACCGAAGCGCTGCCCGAAGGCATTGACCAGCGGCTGTTCGACCATCTGGAAATCGTCTACCGCCACGAGATCATGCCGGGCTCCACGGTGCGCCTGGGCTACGTGCCGCTGGATGGCGAAGGGAACGCGGCGAAAGATGCAGCCAGCGCAAGCGCCCATTTCGTGACCATCGAAAGCGCGCCCGAAGGCGAAAGCGCCCCCCTGCTGCACGCGACCGCCCTCATGCGCTAGCGCCGTGTTCTACAGGAAAGGTCCGCTATCGCGCCAGCAAGGCGCTGGCGTTCGACAGGCGCCCGCACCGGCAGCCATCCAAGCAGAGAAACGGGGCGGCCCAACAGAGCCGCCCCGTTGCCGCATGCGAAGGAGCAGATGCAGACTACGCGGCGAACATCTTGATAATCGCCGCGACGCCCGCGCCGGAAACGTTCGCATTGGCGATAGCGCCGCCGCCCGGACCGTTGCCCGTGCACGTGCAGCCCATGGTGTAAGACTGCTCCCCGTCGCTTTCGGCGATGTCGGAAACGGACGCGCTCATGTGCTGTCCGCCCATGCTCAGCGACAGCTCGCTGCATACCGCCTTCACACCGTAGTCGGGCATCGAGGCGCACAACGTGGTGGCAGCCTTCGCGAACACGCCCGTGATGCACGCGTTGGAGGTAACCTTGTCCTGGTCGAACGCAAACTCGCCCACAACAGCCTTGGGAGCAGCCGCGACAGCGCCGACCTGGCCCTCGGCTGCGGCCTCGACGATCGTCGGCTGAACAGGAGCTTCCAGGGGCGCGGCGAGAGCCGCCGATGCGCCGCCGGACACGAGGGCCGCTGCGCCCAGCACGCCTGCAAGAGCCTTGGGAGCCTTAGCTTCCATCATTGTTCCCACCTTCCTTACTCGACAACCACGGTGATAGGCGTAGGCACCTTCTGCCAGCCCTCTACCGCGTCGATGGCACTGGCGTACAGCACGTAGGTGCCCGGCTTCTCGGGCTGCCAGTCCACGGTCCACGTCACCCACTGGTACGGGTCCAGCGTCTCGGGAACATCCACGTAGCTCCAGGTCCGACCGTAGTCAGCGCTGAACGCAAGCTGGCCCACGCGGTGACCGCCCTGGCCCCAAAGATAGGCGTAGCCGCTCAGCGACACCTTGCCGTTCTCCATCTTCAGCGTCTCGCCTTCGTTGATGGGATCCATCCAGCCCAGGTTGATGGCAATCGAACTGTAAGGGTGCCACGCCTCGGTAGAGCTGAAGGCGTTGATGTTGGTGGAGTCGCCGCCGGAAAGCTTGCTGCCCGCCGCCTTGGAGATATCCCATTTGCTGGCGTAGCCTTCCTCGGGCCTGAAGCCGATCTCGGTCAGCCATTTCACCCAACTGCCGCCGCCGATGCCGGGCAGGGCGATGGTGGCCGGGAAGCCGTCGAACTCGCTCAGCGGCTCGCCCCAGTACTCGAGCATCACGATGGCGTCCAGCTCGTTGAGGATGGTGTCGATGCCGTTCATCTTCGAGCCGGTGCCGAAGCCCACGTCGCCCCAGCCGTCTGCACCGAAGAAGTCGACGGACTGCATGCCCTCCTGCAAGCCGCCGCACGCGTCGACGATGTCCTTCACGCGCACGCCTTTGACGGGCATGTTCTGAATCTGGTAGCTTCCCAGGCCGTTAGCGCTGCACGAGATGGTGATCACGCGCTCGGTCTGCGGCAGCGCCTGCAGTTCCTCCAAGGTGAAGGAGCGCTCTTCGTTTACGCCCGTCACCTTCAGCGCCCAGGTGCTCATGTCGATTTCGGGCACGGCGTAGTTCGATGCGCTGTAGGCATCCTTCTTGTCGCTTACGTCCTGCGTCATCTTGGACACCTCGATGGGCATGTTGCTCTGCACCGTAATGCCGGCAATGGTGTCGGTGGTAAAGCCGCGACCTTCCATCCATGCCGTCGTCAGCTCGGCGCTGGCGTTCTTGAAGCCGCCGAACTCGGGGCTGTAGCGGTACAGGTCCCACATAACGTACTCGCCGTTGGAGTTGATCGCATGGCAGTTGAAGCAGGTGCCGCCCAGCTCCTCGGTGAAGATCTCGTTGGTGTAGTGGGCCCCGTGGATGGAATCCATGATAGACATGCCCATGAAGGGGTTGCCCTTGTGGCAGCCCTGGCAATCAAGCCAGTTGGCGTTCTTGCCGTAACCAGGCTCGGTGCTTGCCAGATGCACCAGGTTGCCACGGTCGACCACCAGCTCCCACAGATCCTCGTGGCACGAGTTGCACCCACGGTTGCCGCTGTTCATGTAGTTCTTCGTATAGTAGTTTTCGGGGTAGATTCCCGAGCTTTCGTCGGCGAAGTTCGCATAGCCGAAATCGAGCGCTGCGGGCTCGTCGGTGGGCTCCTCCGCAGCTTCCGCCTGGGTCTTCGCATCCGACTGGGGCGTCGGCTCGGGCTTGGCCTGCGGCGCGCACGCCACCAGAGCAACCAGCGCAAGGCTCACGACGCCAACCGCCAGGATCTTCCTGAATCGCGTCATATCAAACCTCCCTCTCTCATCGTATTCCCTTCTCCTACCCCGGCGCAGCCCGTGCTGCTCCAGGAAAGCAATCGGGCCCTCTAGCTCACCCCCTTGCGCCCGGACCTTCGCTGCCACAGTCTAGAAAGAGCCGCCGAAAGTGGGTTCGTCAAAAGCTGACGATTGTTGAGTAGTTGGTAAAAAGGGCTTTTGAGCTGGAACGTTGCAATGCATTTCCACCCAAAACAAGCAGACCCCAAACTCGAAGACTTGCCGCCCAGGCCCCCAATACCACATTTTTGACGAAGGGCGCTGAAGCCGCCTGCCCTACAATGAGGGCGAATTCGCAGGCTAGCAAGGAGCGTCTATGAAAGCAGATTCGGCATCGGAGTCGCCCGCAAAGCAAACCACGCAGGAAGACGTTCGCGGCGAACTTCCGCTGTTCGCCGTGGCCGCATGCACGCTGGCATTCCTCACGCTCGTCCACGAGTTTGGCTACGCCTTCGCAGGCGGCTTTGCCTGGTTAGCAGTGGACGGATCCTATCTCAGCTGCCTCCTTCGGTCGGTGGGCATAGGGCTTGGGGGCACGGTTGCGCTCGCCCCCTTCGTCCGCTTGCGTGCCGAGTGCAGCCCGCAACGGCTCGCCATCTGCCTCCTGGGAGCCGTTCTGGCGTTG
>DBFAWQ010000130.1:0-3015 GCA_048242115.1 Eggerthellaceae bacterium | reverse complement strand
TCCTTGCGCAGGGCCTCCAGGCGCTCCTTCGAGGCGTCGTCGCTCTCCTTCATGAGCGCCTGCTCCTCGATCTGCATCTGGGTGAGCTTGCGCTCGGCGGCGTCAACCTCCTCGGGCATGGAGTCGATCTCGATGCGCAGGCGGCTGGCGGCCTCGTCCATGAGGTCGATGGCCTTGTCGGGCAGGAAGCGGTCGGTGATGTAGCGGTTCGAGAGCTCGGCCGCGGCCACGATGGCGCCGTCGGTGATGCGCACGCCGTGGTGGATCTCGTACTTCTCCTTCAAGCCGCGCAGGATGGCGATGGTGTCCTCCACCGTGGGCTCGCTCACGAGCACCTGCTGGAAGCGGCGCTCCAGGGCGGCGTCCTTCTCGATGTACTTGCGGTACTCGTCCAGGGTGGTGGCGCCGATCACGTGCAGCTCGCCGCGGGAGAGGGCGGGTTTCAGCATGTTGCCCGCATCCATGGAGCTGTCGCCCGTGGAGCCGGCCCCCACGATGGTATGCAGCTCGTCGATGAACAGGATGACGCGCCCGTCGCTGTCCTTCACCTCGCGCAGCACCGCCTTCAGGCGGTCCTCGAACTCGCCGCGGTACTTGGCGCCGGCCACCATGGCCCCCAGGTCAAGCGCGATGAGCTCGCGGTCCTTCAGCGACCCGGGCACGTCGCCGGCCACGATGCGCTGTGCCAGGCCCTCGACGATGGCGGTCTTGCCCACGCCGGGCTCGCCGATGAGCACCGGGTTGTTCTTCGTGCGGCGTGAGAGCACCTGGATGGTGCGGCGGATTTCCTCGGAACGGCCGATGACCGGGTCCAGCTTGCCCTCGCGGGCGCGCTGGGTCAGGTTCTGCCCGTACTGCTCCAGGGCTTCGAACTGGGTCTTGTTGGCCTGGTCGGTCACGCGGGTGTCGCCGCGCAGCTCCTCGTAGGCGGCCTCCACCGTCTTGCGGGTGACGCCGGCGCCGTTCAGGATGCGGCCCGCGGCGCTCTTGTCCTCGGAAAGCGCGATGAGCAGATGCTCGGTGGTGGCGTAGCTGTCGCCCAGCTTCTCGGCGATCTTCACCGCACGGTCGATGACGCCCATGAGCGCAGGACCGGGGGCGCCCACCATGCCGCCGGACCCGGAGACCTTCGGCATGCGGGAGATCTCGTCGTTCACGTTGGCCAGCAGCTGATGGGGGTCGGCGCCGATGCGCTTGATGATGGCCGAGAGGTTGTTCTCCTGGGAAACCAGCAGAGCCTTCAGCATATGGATCGGTTCCGCCTGGGAGGACTGGGCGTCGGACGCCACGGTGAGCGTCTGCTGCAGCGCCTCCTGGGCGGAAAGGGCAAGCTTGCCCAAACTTCCCATGTTCATGGTTCACTCCTTGTGTCTATCTCGATGGCCGCACCGGACGGCTCCGATACGGCCGAGGGTCTTGCTCTAGGGCAGCCTTCGCAGGCTCGAGGGCATGTCGGCCACGCGCACGAGCGCGTTCACGCTCTCGCGCGTCTCCAGCTCGTGCACGCGGTCGGCAAGCCTGCGCACGCGCTTGTGCAGGTCGTCGAGCTCCTGGTCCCGCTCGTCCAGCCGGCCCTGCAGATCCAGGATGCGGATGACGCCGGCCAGGTTGATGCCCTCGCCGGTGAGCTCGTTGATCAGCTCCAGCCGATCGATGTCGGCCTGGGAGTACATGCGGGTGTTGCCCTCGGTGCGCTGGGGCGTCACAAGCCCCTTCTGCTCGTAGGCGCGAAGCGTCTGGGGATGCACCCCGGCCAGCTCCGCCGCCACGCTGATCATGTAGAGGGGGCGGTTCCTATCGGCGCGCGAGCTCATGACTCCCAGCTCCTCACCGGCTTGTCCGTGGCTTCCACGAACGCCTTCAACGCCTCGGTCTGGGCCTCGTTGAGCTCGGTGGGCACGACCACCTTCACGGTGATGCGCAGATCTCCGAAGCCCTCGCCCTTCACCTTCGGGGCGCCCTTGCCGCGCACGGTGAGCACGGTGTCGTCCTGAGTGCCGGCGGGGATGGTCACGCGCACCTTCTTGCCGTCGGGGGTGGGCACCGTCACCTTCGCGCCCAGAGCCGCCTCCGCGAAGGTCACGGGGACGTCCATGAGCACGTCGGCGCCCTTGCGGCGGTACATGCCGCCCTCGTCGATCTTCGTGACGATGAGCAAATCGCCGTCCTCGCCGCCGTTGGCGCCGGGAGCGCCCTTGCCCTTGAAGCGCATACGGCCGCCGTCCACCGCGCCCGCGGGGATCTTCACGGTCAGCGTCTCGGACTCGGCCCGGCCGGGCACGCGCACGGTCACGCGCTTCTCGGCGCCGTTGAACGCCTCGCTGAAGGTTATGTTCAGCGTCACGTTCATGTCCTGGCCCTTCTGGGACCTGGGCTGGCGGGAGCCGCCGAAGTCCCAGTTGGTCCCGAAGGCGCCCTCGCCGTGGCGGATGCTCTCCAGGATGTCGGCCCAGCTGCCGAAGCCGCCGCCGGCGCCCCCGCCTCCGCCGAAGATATCGCCGAAGTCCACCGCGCCGCCCCAACCCTGGGGCGGGATCTGGTTCTCGTTGGCGGTGCCGTACTGGTCGTACAGCTCACGCTTCTTGTCGTCGGAGAGCACCTCGTAGGCCTCGTTGATCTCCTTGAACTTCGCCTCGTCGCCGCCGGCGTCCGGGTGATGGGTGCGCGCCAGCTTGCGGAACGCCTTCTTGATCTCGGCCGCCGTGGCGGTGCGGGGAACGCCGAGGATCTGATAGTAGTCCGGGGTCGATGCCATATCGCTCTCCACCTCCTTATGTCCTAGCGGGCCCTCGCGACGTCGCGCACCGTTCGCACGGCACGGGCGCTCTTACGGTCCCGCTCGCTTTCCAACACAGGGAAGCGGGCCTGTGCCAGCGCCCGCTCCCCCATCCGAGTTTCGTTACTTCTCTTCGCCCTCATCTGGCGTTTTCGGCCTCTTCGGACCGCCAGTCGTTACGGTGACCATGGCCGGTCGCAAGACCTTCGATCCCATCTTGTAACCTTTCTGGTACACCT
>DBFAWQ010000129.1:0-3098 GCA_048242115.1 Eggerthellaceae bacterium | reverse complement strand
GAGGTCTGGCGGTTCTTGAACACGGAGTACTCCACCACGACCGCCTTGTGGCCGGCCCGCGCGAGCTCGTCGACCTGGTCGGTGAAGGATTCCTCGATGCGCGGCAGCGTGATGCGGTTGAGCTTGCGCGTCTCCGCCGGGCTCACGAACGCCTTCGCCGCCAGGGCCGGGCGGCTGATCTGGCCGTCCTCGCCCAGGATGTCCTCGCCGAAGGTCTCCACGAGCTCCTCGCGCACGGTGTCCCAGCGAAGGACGTCGTGGCCCACCTTGTCCAGGTCGATTGCGGGGATGCCGTCCTCCGTGAGCACCTTGCGTGCCGTCGATTTTCCGGCGCCCATGCCGCCGATGATGAAGAGCTTCTTCATGCTTGCACCACTTTCCGTATGACGGCCGCCCCGATGACGGTGTCTCCCACATAGAATACCGCATATTGGCCGGGAGCCGTGGTCGGCTGCGGCTCGTTGAGCCGAACGGCAACCCCGCCGCCTTGCGCAGGCTCCATGATACACGCAACGGCGCGGCTTCGGTAGCGCAGCTTCACCATCGCGCGCATCGGTTCCGAAATTCCCTCGATTGCCTGCCAGTTGGCGGCCCCCGTGACGACGCCGGAGACGAGCGACTCGGCGGCCGTGCCCACCAGAAGCCTGTTTTCCGCCAAGTCCTTGCCCGTCACGTACAGCGGCTCGCGGAAGGCCACGCCCAGGCCCTTGCGCTGGCCGACGGTGTAGCCGTGCAGTCCCCGATGGCGCCCCACCACGGTGCCGTCCGAAAGCACGATGTCGCCGGGACCGTCCGCAACGCCGCGGTCGGCGAGGAACGCCCGGTAGTCCTGCGCGCCGCCCAGAAAGCAGATGTCCTGGCTGTCGGCCTTCTGCGCCACGGGAAGGCCAGCCTGCTCGGCAGCGGCGCGCACGGCGGCCTTCGTCATGCCTCCCAGGGGCAGCATCAGGCGCGAGAGCTGGGACTGGTCGAGCATGGACAGCATGTAGCTTTGGTCCTTCGTCCCGTCCAGGGCGGTGCGGACGGCGAAGCGAAAGGAAGGGTCGCTTTCGCGGCCCGGCTCGGGCGCGCCATCCTGCGGAACCCGGGCCACGCGGGCGTAGTGGCCCGTGGCCACGAAGTCGCAGCCCAGCTCGTCGGCGGCCTCGCAGAGGCTGGGGACCTTGCAGGAGGCGTTGCAGCCCACGCAGGGGCTGGGGGTGAGGCCGGCCGCGTAGTCCGCCACGAAGGGGCCCACGACGCAGCGTTCGAAGGACTCGGTCGCATCGAAGACGGCATGGCGAATGCCCAGCCGATCGCACACCGCGCGGGCATCTCGCTCGGCCGCCGCCGTCGCCTCGTCGTCGCAGAACCGGCAGGTGACGCCCACCACCCGATAGCCTTGGGACAGCAGTGCCAGGGCGGCCACGGAGCTGTCCACGCCCCCGCTCATGCCCACCACGACAGAACCCGCCTCGGAGCTTCGCTCCACAGCCCCTCCTCCCCGCAGCTTGTTGCCGCATTGTCCCGCAGTGGGGCTAGTATAGTGCACCGGTGATGTTATACTTCGCACTGTTTGCTTTTCCATGCAGCCCGAACACCGTGCCCCATGGAAAAGCAAACGCCTTCCCGCACGGCACCTCCAAGGAGCGCAGGTTCATGCCCGACCAACCCTATAGCGACGCCCCCCTTCCGCCCTCGCACGCCCAGGGCGGGCGAAGCTACGGGCGGGAGGGTGCCGCAAGCGGGCAGGCGGCTGCCCAGGCGGGCTATCGAACCGCAAGCTCCCCGCGCGCCTCCGCACGACCGGCCGGGCAGGAGGCGCACCGCCGCCCGTCGGGTTCGCCGGGGCAGCGAGCCCACGTCGGGCGGGCGAACGAGGGCATCCCCGGTCGCGAACCCGCTGCAACCCGCAACCGCAGCCGGACCGCAGCCGGCGCCCAAACCCGCACCGCCGGCCACGCGGCCGCCACCCCGCAGCCCAACCGCCGCAAAGGAGCCGCGCCCGCGAAGGCGATGCGCACCCCCTCCCGCTACATACCGGCCCTCGACGGGCTTCGCGCCCTGGCGGTGCTGGCCGTCATCGCCTACCACATGGGCGTGCCGTGGGCGTCGGGCGGCCTTCTGGGCGTCACGGTGTTCTTCGTGCTGTCCGGCTACCTTATTACCAGCCTTCTGCTCATCGAGCTGGACGACACGGGCCGCATCAACCTGCCGCAGTTCTGGCTGCGCCGCATCCGGCGCCTCTTCCCCGCCATCGTCTTCGTGGTGTTCGGCACCGCGGCGCTGTGCGTCGTCTTCGACCACAGCCTGCTCACGAAGCTGCGCGAGGACATGTGGGCGGCGCTGTGCTGGGTGACGAACTGGTGGTACATCTTCCACGACGTGTCGTACTTCGACGCCCTGGGCGCCCCCTCGCCCCTCACCCACTTCTGGTCGCTGGCCATCGAGGAGCAGTTCTACCTGTTCTGGCCGCTCATCCTGTTCGTGGCCCACAAGCTGGGGGCCAAGCGGAAGGTCATGGCGAACGCCACGCTTGCGGTGGCGCTGCTGTCGGCGCTGGAGATGGCGCTGCTCTACGACCCGCTGGCCGACCCCTCCCGCGTGTACTACGGTACCGACACCCGGGCATTCTCGCTGCTCATCGGCGCGTGGCTGGCCTACGTGTGGCCGAGCCACCTGCTGGGTGCGAAGAGGAGCGTGCAGCTGGCGCCCCCGGTGAAGCGCGCCCTGGACGGGGTGGGGCTGGTGGCGCTCGCGGCCCTTCTGGTCATGATCGTGCTGGCCGACGGCTTCTCCCCCTTCCTGTACCGCGGCGGCTTGCTTCTGGCCTCGGCCCTCACCGCCGTGGTCATCGCCGTCATGGTGCACCCGGCAAGCCTGCTCGGGCGCATCGCCGGCACCGCGCCGCTCGTATGGATCGGTAAGCGCTCCTACGGCATCTACCTGTGGCACTACCCGCTGCTTCTGCTCATGAACCCGGGCAACTCCATGGCCCAGGCCCCCTGGTGGGCGCTGCTCCTGCAGATGCTGGTCATCTTCGCCGTGGCCGCGTTCTCCTACCGCTTCATCGAGGAGCCCTTCCGCCACGGCGCCCTGGGCAAGACCGTCGCCGAGAT
>DBFAWQ010000128.1:0-10086 GCA_048242115.1 Eggerthellaceae bacterium | reverse complement strand
CCTACACCCTGGTCCTCGACCCCACGGCGGTGGGGTCGGGCACGCTCGTGTTCGCCCAGGAGCCCAACGGCGCCTACACCGGCTCCACTTGGACCTACGACGTGACCGTGAAACCCAGCCCCCAGATCGCCCCGGCACCCAGGCTCGCCAAGGCCGTGGAGAACCTCACCAACCCCGAAGGTCCCACGCGCCCGGGCGACCGACTGCTCTACACCATCACCGCGTCGAACGTCGCCG
The DNA here is from genome assembly GCA_048242115.1 of Eggerthellaceae bacterium. Classification (GTDB taxonomy): domain Bacteria; phylum Actinomycetota; class Coriobacteriia; order Coriobacteriales; family Eggerthellaceae; genus Xiamenia. The sequence goes on along the minus strand of DBFAWQ010000128.1, from coordinate 9,849 downwards.
CCGGATCCGCTTGGACCCAGGTGGTCATCGACGACCCGATCCCGGCCAGCATGACCCTGGTGGACTCAAGCCTTAAGCTGGACAACCCCCGCGACGGGCGTGACGGACTTAAGCTCGCGAAGGCCGAAAACGTGACCGCGGGCGACGTGGGATCGTTCGCGCTGGCCGAGCGCGCCTCCGACGGCAAGGTTCTGCTCTCCGTACCTGCCGGCACCGTGTACGGCGGCGCATCCGCCACGCTCACCTTCGAGTGCGTCGTGAACGACGACGTGGACTTCCCCGCCGCCTCCGACGGGGAGCTCGACCTGGCCAACAGCGCGAGCGCCCAGGGCAAGCGGCTGAACCCCGACGATCCCGACGGGGACGACGTGGACCTGGACCCCGACCCGGGCGCCGAGCCCGGCGAGGGCCCGACTCCGACCACGCCCCCGGTGACGCCGCCCGGCCCCGGAACCATCGTGCCGCTGGACCCGGCCGACGCGCAGATGTCCTTCTCCAAGGCGGTGGAGAACGTCACGCACCCCGGCAGCGCCATCACGAAGGTGGGCGACACGCTGCGCTACACCGTGGCCCTGGCCAACAACGGGCCGAAGGAATCGGTGCTCTGGAACGCGGTCCTCGCCGACCCGCTGCCCGTCGGCATCGAGTACAAGGCGGGCACCCTGACCCTGTCGGTGGGCGGCGGCGAGCCCGTGTCCGTGGACGACGACGCCTACGACGCCGAGGCGCGCGCCATCGCCGTGAACGCGGGGGATTTGTGGGGCGGCATGGGCGCCGTGCTCAGCTTCGAGTGCACCGTGACAAAGGACGCCTTCGGCAGGGACAACGGCAACGTGGCCCTCTACCGCGGAACGACGCCCTCGGAAGACCCCGGCCACGACCCGAAGGGCGGCGAGCGAGAGCCGGGTACGCCGGCGCCGGACAGCGAGGGCGACGACCCGAAGGGCACCACCCCGCCGGCCGCACCGCCCACGGTGCTGCCGGGCGACCCGGACGAGGGCGACGTGCACGTTGCGAAATCGGCGGAGAACCTGTCCGGCGGCGAGGGCACGAAGGTGGGCGACACGCTGCGCTACCGTATCGTGCTGTCCAACGACGGCGCGAACACCGGCTGGATGGATGCGGTGATCTACGACGACGTTCCCCGCGGCCTGGAGCCCGTCAGCGGGAGCATCAAGGTGGTGCTCGCCGACGGGACGGCGGCGAGCGTGGACGATGCGGCCTACGACCCCGCGACGCGCCGACTGTCGGTGGCCGCAGGCGCCCTGTGCTCGGGGCAGCAGGTAGAGCTGTTCTTCGATGCGCTGGTGACCGAGGACGCCGTGGGCGCCGACATCGGCAACGTGGCCGTGGCCCTGGGCGAGCTTCCCTCCCGCTGGCAGGAGGACGGAGAGCACCCGACACCCGGCGAGCCTTTCGACCCGAAAGACGACTTGGCAACCGACTGGCCCTCCGTCGAAAGCGAGCTGGAGCGGGTCGAAAGCCCCAAGGCCTATCCGGCGGGAACCGACGAGGACGGCGGCGTATCCCACCGCCCCGAGGGCAACGGCACCCAGAACGGCGACGAGGACGGGAAGGATCCCGCCAAGGAGCTGCCGAAAACCATCGCCCAGGAGCAAGCTGCCAAGGCCTCGGCCACGGCCGCAACCGGCGACGGGCTGGCGACCGTCCTTTGCACGGGGCTTGCCCTGGCAACCGCAGCAGCCATCGTTTTGACCCTCTCCCGCATCAGGCTGCGTCGCACGGCCGAACGACGCTAAGCCGGTCGCTTCCCTTCGAAGCCCCGCACGCGAAGCGCCCCGCAGCCTGCATGGAGCTGCGGGGCGCTTCTTCGGTTCGGGGATCGCGACGGCAACCGGGCGACCACCTCTAGGACAGGGCGAAGGCCTTGTACCCCTTGAACGCCTCGTAGATGTCGGCCTTGCTGGTTACCTCCCAGGGGCTGTGCATGGACAGCACCGCCACGCCAGAGTCGATGACGTCCATGCCGTACTCGGCGGGGATGTAGGCGATGGTGCCGCCGCCTCCCGCGTTCACGCGCCCCAGCTCGGCTGTCTGGAACGCCACGCCGGCGTCGTCCATAATCTTGCGCACCAGGGCCACGTACTCGGCCGAGGCGTCGTTGCTGCCGCTCTTGCCCCGGGCGCCGGTGTACTTGTTGAATACCAGGCCGCGGCCCAGAAACGCGCTGTTCTTCTTCTCGAACACCGACGGGTAGCCCGGATCGAAGCCGGCGGACACGTCGGAGGAGAGCATGCGCGAGGCGCGCAGGGCCCGGGCAAGCGCCCGCGGCGCCGTCTCGCCTGCAAGCTCCATGATCTCGGCCACGGCGTTCTCGAAGAAGCGCGAGGTCATGCCCGTGGCGCCCACGCTTCCGATCTCCTCCTTGTCCACCAGGATGCACACGCTCGCCCGATCAAGGGGCGTGTCGGCCAGGGCCAGCTGCGCCTCCAGCGACGTGTAGGCACATACCCGGTCGTCCTGCCCGTAGCCGATGACCATGGACCGGTCGAAGCCCAGCTCGCGCGCGCGCCCCGCCGGCACCACCTCCAGTTCCGCGGACAGGAAATCCTCCTCGCAGATGCCGTACTTCTGCGCCAGCAGCTCCATGGCGAAAGCCTTCACGGGCTCCTTGGGAGCTTCCTCCCCCTCCGCGACCACCGCCGGGCGGTTACCGACGAGCACGTCCAGGGCCTCCCCTTCCACCACTTCGCTGGCCTTCTTGCCCATTTGGTCGTTGGCCAGGTGTATGAGCAGGTCGGTCACGCAGAAAACCGGGTCGTCCGGGCTATCGCCCACCTGCACGTCCACCACGGTCCCGTCGGTCTTGGCCACCACGCCGTGGATGGCCAGCGGCAGCGTCACCCACTGGTAGTACTTGATGCCTCCGTAGTAGTGGGTGTCAAGCAGCGCGAAGTCGCCGTCCTCGAACAGCGGGTTCTGCTTCAGGTCCATGCGGGGAGAGTCGATGTGCGCCCCCAGGATGTTCATGCCCTGTTCAAGCGACGTCCGGCCAAGCTGCACCAGGATGAGCGCCTTGCCCCGCTCGCTCGCGTACACCTTGTCGCCGGGCGCAAGCGCACGCCCCTGGGCCACCGCCTCCTCAAGCGGCCGGTACCCAGCCTGCTCGGCCAGCTCGATTGCGCTTGCCACGCACTCGCGCTCGGTCTTGTTCTTCGATATGAAGTCGATGTAACGGCCGCTCAGCGCCTCCAGCTGGGCCAGGTCGTCTTCGGTATAGCGCTTCCATGCCACGGGACGTTCCATGGGCACTCCAATCCCTCGATCCGCAATATCCTGCCGCCGCCCGCCTCACAGCCGCACTGCGGCCCGTTGCAGCGCAGACGCGCCGAGGCCGAGTACCCGAACCGCGCCCGACCACCCGCGAAAGATGCACGGAGACCAACTGCAAAGGCGAACGAAAGCGGCAGCTGAAGCCATTATAGTTTCGCGGAGGCATACTGCCGCCTGATTCAAAACGCCCGAAAAAGAAATGTACACTTTCGCCCTTTCGAAGTGTGCATTTCTTTTCGGATGGAGATGACGTTTTCCCATTGCCCCAGTTGAAAGATGGGCGACAATTCGAGGGCGCCGATTTATGTACACTCCAAGTGTACATTTCTCCGAAAAAATGGAAGCAGGGCGCCGAAGGATGCCCAATCAACCGACCACTAGCTCCGGGGCTGATGGCCCTTCCTCATCGGCGACAGGCGCAGCCGGTGCAGCAGCTTCCATTCCGCTGAACGGGCGCGCTGCCGCTCTTCCTCCGCGTTGCGCTTCTTCTTGCGGGCCGCGGCCACCTGCTCGTCGGACTTGTACTTCGCCATCCACGACTTCAGATCCTCCAGGGACTGCTTCGAGTCGGCCTCGGCGAACTCCTTGCGCGTCAGCGGCGCGATGGCCCGCACGATCAGGTCCGTGGCGTCCTCGACGTCCTTCTGGCTTTTCATCTTCACTTCCAAGGTGGCCGCCACCGCATCGTCGATGATCTTGGTGAAGTACAGATGCGGCACCTCCACCACCTCGCCAACTTTCGACGCCTCGTGCAACGCCACCTCCTCGATGGCCTGAGCTACCTGGTCGAGGTCCTGGAACACGGTCAGCATGATGTTCAGCTCCACGTAGCTTGCAGGCTCGGCCTTCACCAAGGACGTGGTGTTCATCACCTTGTTGGGCACGACGATGATGTCGCCGTCCGCATCCACCAGACGCGTGTGGCGCCAGGTGATGTCAAGGATCTTTCCGGTGTAGGAGGCCACGGTGATGTTATCCCCCGGCTTGACTATCTGGAACAGCGTCAGCTGCAGGCCGCCGATGAGGTTGGCCAGGGTGTCCTGGGCGCCCAGCGAGATGGCGATGCCTCCTACGCCCAGTGCGGCGATAGCGGCGCTCACGTCCACGTTGAAGCAGGTGGACAGCATGATGCATATGCCCAGGAACCAAATGGTGGCGCGAGCGATGTTCACGAAGATGGACGAGGACGGCAGATCCTTCTGCTTGTTGAAGCGCATGATCTTGCGGATAGCATGGGTGACCAGCCGCGATATGATCGCCGTAATGGCAAGAATCGCCACCGCCGCCAGGGCCGTCATAATCCAATCGGAGTGGATGATGCTCCGTATATGCTTCACGAGTTCTTCCATGGTCCCATACTACCACGGCTACCGCAGACCCCCGGAAAGCTCCGAAAAGACGTCAGAGGTTGGTTACGCGGCCGAGAGTGCCAAAGGCCCGCACTCGGGGAGCCGGGCCTCGGACGCCCTCGGTCAGTCAGCGTCCCCTACCACGACGAGGGCTTCTCCGGAAAGACCTCGCGGGATTCCCAGAGCACCACCGACCCTGCGGAGCGGGTGGCGTCCAGGTCGATGACCCGCTGGTTCGACGAGCCCTTCCAATGCAGGTCGTAGGAGTGGCGCGCCTGGACGAAGGGGCCGTCCACCAGCACGTTCGCCGCCGCCAGCAGCGCAGCGGCGCCTTCGGCGTCCACCTGGGGCAGCTGGCGCGACCCCTCGGCGCAGGCCAGAAGGTCCTCGTAGAGGTAGCCGGTGTAAACCCACACGCTCAAGCCACGCTCCCGGGCCCACCGGGCGATGACGGCGCAGGCCCGCGCCTGCTCGAAGGGCTCGCCTCCCGTGAGCGTCACGCCCTGGGTCAGCGGATTCGCCGCCACCTTGTCGCAGACGGCGCCTACGGTGGACAGCGTGCCACACCCTTCGCCCGAAGGCTGGCTCTCGGGGTTGTGGCAGCCGGGGCAGCCGTGGGTGCAACCTTGGACGAACACGGCGAAACGCAGCCCCGGCCCGTCCACGATGGAGTCGGCCTCCAGCCCGTACAGCACGATGGGCTCGTCGAAACCGTCCTCGCGGCTCTCGGCCACCCCTTCGCGGGGGCTGCAGCCGCAAGCGCGGCCTGCCATCTGCTCGTCGTCATTTCCCATGGCGTCTCCCCTGCCCTTTCCGCATGCATTTCCGCCTCGGAAGCGGGTAACGGCTCCTTCCGGCCGCCCCGCGACCAACGCCGTCCCAAGCCACAGTGCACAAGTGGAGGGTTCCACGGGATTTTCCGCAAAACCCTCCACTTGTGCACTGCGCACGACCCGGCGATGGCCGGTCGGCCTGGTCTTAATCCATCTCCACCTGGTGCTTCACCCGGTCGTGCTCCTCAGCGCGCTTGGCGTCGTTGAAGCGGTCGAGCGTTCCCACCAAATACCCGGTGATGCGGCGGATGCGCTCGAAGGAGGTTCCGTGCTCCTCCTCGCGGCGGCCGCACTTGGGGCAGACGTCCCCGATGATGCCGTTGTAGCCGCACACCGGATCGCGGTCCACCGGATGGTTCACCGAGCCGTAGCCCATGCCGCATTCCTTCATGTGGCGGATGACCGCCTCGAAGGCCTCCAAGTTCTCAGTGGGGTCGCCGTCAAGCTCGATGTAGCTGATGTGGCCGCCGTTGGTGAGCGCGTGGTAGGGCGCCTCCACCTCCACCTTGTCGAAGGCCGAGATGTTGTAGTACACCGGCACGTGGAAGCCGTTGGTGTAGTAGTCGCGGTCGGTGACGCCGGGGATGACGCCGTAGCGGGCACGGTCCATGCGGACGAAGCGGCCCGAGAGCCCCTCGGCCGGTGTGGCGATGAGCGTGTAGTTCATGCCGCGCTCGCGGGAGATACGGTCGGTGTAGTTGCGCATGTGTCCGATGATCTCCAACCCCAGGTTCTGCGCCTCCTTCGACTCGCCGTGGTGCTTGCCGGTAAGGGCCACCAGGCACTCGGCCAGGCCGATGAATCCGGTGGTCAGCGTGCCGTGCTTGAGCACCTCGCGCTGCTCGTCGGCAGGAGAGAGCTTCTCCGAGTCGATCCACACGCCCTGGCCCATGAGGAACGGGGCGTTGTAGACGCGCTTGCGGGCCTGGATCTCGAAGCGCTCGTCAAGCTGGGCGGTGACCAGGGCCAGCTTCGCGTCCAGCAGGTCGAAGAACAGATCGATGTCGCCCTTGGCGCGGATGGCCAGCCGCGGCAGGTTGATGGAGGTCAAGGACAGGTTGCCGCGGCCCGGCGTCACCTCGCGGGAGGGATCGAACACGTTGCCCATGACGCGGGTGCGGCAGCCCATGTAGGCGATCTCGGTCTCCGGCGTGCCCTTGTAGTACTGGATGTTGAAGGGGGCGTCCAGGAAGCTGAAGTTCGGGAACAGGCGCTTGGCCGAGCAGCGCATGGCCAGCTTGAACAGGTCGTAGTTCGGGTCCTCCGGGTTGTAGTTCACGCCTTCCTTCACGCGGAAGATCTGCACCGGGAAGATGGGCGTCTCGCCCGACCCCAGGCCCTCTTCCGTGGCCAGCAGCATGTTCTTGATGACCAGGCGCCCTTCGGGGCTTGTGTCCATGCCGTAGTTGATGGAGCTGAAGGGGGTCTGGGCGCCGGCGCGGCTGTGCATGGTGTTCAGGTTGTGCACCAGCGCCTCCATGGCCTGGAAGGTGGTGCGGTCGGTGTCGGCGAGGGCCTGCTTGGCCGCGTATCCCATGGCCTTGTCCGCCTGGGCCTTGTCAAGCCCCAGCATCTTCAGCTCGCCGCGCACGACGGCCTCGTAGTCGGGGTCCATCTCCATGGAGGCCCACTTGCCGGTCTTCGCCTCGGCCTCGGAGACGGCGCCCTGGGCCACGTCGCGGGGGTCGGCAAGCTCGGTGGTCAGCTCCAGGGCCTCGGCCAGGTGCTTCTTGTACAGGCGACGGTAGGTCTTGCGAACACCTTCGGCCAGGCCGTAGTCGAAATCGCAGATGGACTGGCCGCCGTGCTGGTCGTTTTGGTTCGACTGGATGGCGATGCAGGCAAGCGCCGCGTAGGAGGAGATGTCGTTGGGCTCGCGCAGCACGCCGTGGCCGGTGGAGAAGCCGCCGCGGAAGAGCTTGCGCAGCTCGATCTGGCAGCAGGTGGTGGTCAGCGTGTAGAAGTCCATGTCGTGGATGTGGATGTCGCCCTCGCGGTGGGCCCGTGCGAACTTCGGATCGATGACGCACATCTCGTAGAACTGCTTGGCCGATTCGCTGCCGTACTTCAGCATGGTGCCCATGGCGGTGTCGGCATCGATGTTGGCGTTCTCGCGCTTCATGTCGGAGTCGGCGGCCTTGGAGAAGGTGATGTCCTTCAGGGTCTGCATGAGGCGGCTGTTCACGTCGCGGGCTTTGGAGCGCTCGGCGCGGTAGAGGATGTAGGCCTTGGAGGTCTGCACGAAGCCCATCTCGGCCAGCGTCTCCTCCACGATGTCCTGCACGCCCTCGACCGTGGGGATGCCCTCGATGGCCCCGTCCTCCAGCTTCTGGACCACGCGGGAGGCCACCTCGTCGGCGGCTGTGCGGCTCTGCATGGCACCGGATGCCTGGAACGCCTTCTCCACCGCCTCGGCGATCTTGCTCTCGTCGAACTGCGCCGTGCGCCCGTCGCGCTTGATGATGGTGGTGACCATGCCCGGATTCTCCTAACCGCTTCGCTTCTGCCTGCTGTCCTCTGTCCTGCACCCTTCCGCGGCCACCTGGCGCTTCGCGCGCCGCAAGCCATGCGAGGTGCCCGTCAGTGCCGCTCGCAATCCACAATATATAGTGGGGTTTGTTGCCGTAAGAGCATACATATAGTATTTACAGAAAAGTTCGTAGACAAGGCTTGACATCTGCCAAGCCGAAGTTTCCGCAGGAAAGCGTCGGCCGGTTCACCGATAATTCACAATGGCCGCCGGCCGGCAGTCCATAAAAGCCTGCAACCTCTACGTCGCCGAGAAGCGGCTCCTTGTCTCTCGGCGACTTAGATGCCAGGGACGAACTACTCTGAATCAGGCGCATGGTTTGGCGCCACAGTCGCAGCCGCCTCGTTCCAGCTATTTTTGTCGGCGATGCGAGAGAATTCGGAAGCAACGACGGGGTCAATCGAAAGCAGGTACTCTCGAACAAAGGAAAGAGCCTGCTCAGCTGTCACCTCGTCCTCTCCCATTTCGCTCAAGAAACGTTTTGAAAAATCATCGTAAACTGAAGGGTCGGCCGAAAGCCGGTCAAGGAACAGAAACGGATTGGCATCCGTCAGAAACTCTCGAACAGCTGGGGTTTTCTCTTCTTCGTAGGCAACCTGCAAGGCATAGAACATAAGAAGATACGCAGCTCTTGGACTCATTTCCGTCCCTTCCTAAATGGATTGTTGTTCAAACCCGTCAAGCCATCCCAATACCTTGGCGGATTGTTCCTACCACCGTTTTGTATCGTTCCTCCTCGGCTTACCGTCCAAACCTGAGACCCATCGCCTTCAGTTCTGGCACTCCAGATGTTACCGAATTGGTCGGTCCCCAACAAAGCCCGTCGATCATTGGCGACGTCGAGGAGCAACGCTCTGTTCGACGGCGTATCCGGCAAATGCCCCTTCCTCTCGCCGAAAATATGATTCAGTTGAGACGAATCCTGCGGCAAAGCAAACCCTCCACCGTCGAATAAGCCAGTTCCGGGTTTTTCGCTCACCGTACACTCCCTTCCGAAAAGAACCTGCTGGTTTTTCCCTGAAAGAAGCGCACATCAACGCTGCGCCTTTTCGCATAGTCGAAAACACCGTAAGAGTCGCTTCCACAGACAACGAGGCAAGCGGGAGACAGTTCATCGACAATCTTGACGATTCCCCCTTCAAAACGCCTCCTGTCATCCCTGCTCTTCATGCAGCCCGTAGCACCTACAGCCAGAACGCTGTTTCTCGGAATTCCCGAGAGGGACGCACCCTGCTCGTAGTACGAACACCTCACATTGCATAGCACTTTAAAGCCCATGCTCTGCAGCCAAGCACCCACAAGGAAGTTTCTATAGCGATTATAATCTCTAAGCGGCTTGGGCATGTCGAATGTTGAGCTGTAATCTGGGCTAACGAAACCGGCAAACTCGCTCAACCTGCCCATGTATCTCATCGGATTATTCCAGAATCTCTCAATCTTGTAATCGTCCTCATAGAAATGAACGTACGAGTTGCGATCGGTGCCCTTTCCGTACATTGCATCGGAGAACGACACGAGAGCCTTTGGAATACCGAGCTCCTGACTCATCACGGGTATCCCAGTGCGAGAATCAAGCGAAACCGTTCTTACCATAGATGCATGAAACACGTCCTTACACCCCCTGCGGGGGATGCGAGGCCTCGGCGCCACAAAAGGTAGGCATGGCTGCAAAAATGTGTCCATGATTTGGACCTCCTCTGAGTTTTTCGGCTTAGCAAAAGTTCCAGCGCTCAGAGGGGCCATAATCTATCTTGCTACGGAGGACTACGGTCTTCTAAACGAGCTGGTTGGCTTTTGCTGGCCAGCTTTCTTTTTTGTTCAGCGCAGCGTCGCGTGCACCTCC
>DBFAWQ010000127.1:0-19141 GCA_048242115.1 Eggerthellaceae bacterium | reverse complement strand
CGTAGATGGGGGCGCCGTTCTTGCAGATGCGCTCGGACACGAGCATGAGCGTCTGCACGTCCACGGGGGTGCCGCCGAACTTCTCGTCCACGCCCAGCATCTGGAAGCCGTTCTCCAGCAGGGCGTCCGTGAACTCCTTGGGCCAGCGGTGCTCCTCGTCGCACTGCTTGAAGTACTCCTCGGTACCGTAGCGCTCCATGAGCTCGTCGACGCTCTCGAGCAGCAGCTCCTGTTCGTCGGTAAGGCTGTAATCCATGCGGCTTCCTTTCCCTTCTCGTATCTACGCCCGGCAGGCGTACTTCCACATACCCTCCTGGAGCTCGCGCTCCAACGCGCCCGTGCGCACCAGATGGTCCAGGTACGCGTCGACTTCGGCGTACATGATGAACCGCTTCATGAACGGAATGGCCGACCATTGGTCGGTGCGGACGCTCCATGGAATGGATTTAGCAACATCCGTGCCAACCATCCCCGGGTTCGCTGCCACCGCGGCGCGCACGTCCTCGATGCGGTCGCGCACCCGCTTCTCGATGGCGCGGGCCCGATCGCGCACCTGTTGGCCGGTGGCGACGAAGTCGGCCGGCCCGTGTCCGAGGAAGCCCGCAGCCAGGTCCATGGATCCGATGCGCTCCATGGTGTCGAGCTGGGCCTGGACCATGTCCTGGTCGCGCCCGTCGAGCGGGGGCATGACGCAGGGGTTGATGTGCATGAGCACGGCGTCGCCGAAGAAGACCGACCCGCTGGCGGGATGGACGAGGGCGGCGTGACCTGGGGTATGGCCGGGCACCATGATCACTTGGAAATCCCGGTCGCCCACGGAGACGCGGTCCCCCTCCCCCACCAGCGTCAGCCGGTCGAAGTCGAAGGCGCCCCCCTCCTGGCGCACGGCCTGCTCGTAGCGGTCGAGCTCCTCGTATTCGGCGCCCGTCACGCCCATGCGCAGCATGATCTCGCGGACCTTGGCGGGAAACGCCGGCGTCTGCTGGTAGCGCACGGCTTCGGCGTCCACGGCGCTCATGAACACGCGCCCGGAATCCCCCGCCACGGCGAAGGCGAGCCCGCGGTGGTCGAAATGGCTGTGGGTGACGAAAACGTCCACGTCGTCGCCGCCGAACCCGAGCTGGCGGCGGGCCAGGGTGATGGCCTCGAGGGATCGCTCCTCGCACACGCCGGTGTCCACGATGAGCGCGCGCTCGCCGCAGTCGACGAGGTAGGCGTTCGTGGGGTCGTGGCCCTTCAGCGACGTGGGGACGGAAATGCAGTAGACGGGCGGCTCGTCGGAGACCTTCGTAAACGAGCGCGGCGCCACCTCGTGCTTGCGCGACTCGAAGAGCTTCGACACCTCGTCGCGGCGCACCTTGCCCGCGTCGTCGCGGCCGATGTCGTCGACGAACAGCACGTAGCGCGGCTTCTTGTAGCTGGCGAGGGTGCGCTTGCACCAGTCGCGGATGTCGTCCTTCGTAAGGTGCGCCCCCGGTTCGGGCTGCACCACGGCGGCCACCGCCTCGCCCATGACCGGGTCGCTCGTGCCGAGCACCACCACGTCGGCCACGCCCGGATGCTCGGAGATGACCCGCTCCACCTCGCCGATGAACACGTTCTCGCCGCCCGACTTGATGATGTCGCGCTTGCGGGAGACGAGCGTGCAGTAGCCCTCCTCGTCGCGCACCATGATGTCGCCCGTGCGCAGCCAGCCGTCCTCGGTGAAGGCGCGCTCGGTGAGTTCGGGCTGCATCCAGTAGCCGGTCATGACGGCCCCGGAGCGCACCTGGGCCTCGCCGGCCACTCCGGGCCCCACTTCGGCACCGTCGTCGTCGACGACGCGCAGCTCGAGCCCTTTCATGGGGCGCCCGACGCTCTTGAGCAGCGGCGAGCGGTCCTCCAGCATCTCGCGGCTGATGACGAGCGAGGTCCCCAGGCCGCTTTCCGACTGGCCCCATCCGTAGTTGAGGACGGCGTTCGGGAAACGCTTGTAGATGGCCTCGATCATGCGCAGGCTGGTGGCGCCCGCGGCGCTTTGCACCAGGAGCACGCTGGACAGGTCGAAGGAATCGATGGTGGGGCAATGGAGCAGCCGCAGGTAGGTGATGGGCGGCAGCAGGATCATGTGGGTGACGCGGCGCCGCTCGATCTCGGCGAGGATGCCCTCGGCGGAAAACGCCGCGCAGACGACCACCGTGGCGCCGGCGGCGAAGGCCATGGTGAACCAGCTGTGGCCGCCGTGGTGCTCGAGCGGGCACTGGATGAGCACCACGGGGTGCTCGCAGGCCTCGATGCCGTTGGAGTCGAGCACACCGGCGAGCTCCACCAAATCGGCGCGGTGCGTGCGGCACGCCCCCTTCGGCAGGCCGGTGGAACCGCCCGTGAACTGGATGCGCGAGAAGGCGTCCGCGTCGTAGACGGGGGCGGGAGCGACGGGGCTGGCCGCGGCGCAGGCCTCCTCGAGGCTCAGCGCCTCCGCTCCGCCCACGCGCTCGGGCATCGCGGCTCGGCGGTTGCCGGCCCGGGTGCACACGAGCCTCACGGGGGTCTCCATGAGCGAAAGGGCCTCGGCCACCTTGTCGGCGAAGTCTGCGGCGAACACCAGCACCGAGGCGCCGGAGGACTGCAGCAGGTAGGCGAGCTCGCGGGCGATGTGCTTGAAGTTGATCGGAACCGCCGCCGCCCCCACCTGCTGCACCGCGTAGAAGGTCTGGAGGATCTCGATGCAGTTGGGAAGCAGGTAGGCCACGCGGTCCCCCGCACGCACCCCGCAGCGCTCGGTCAGCACGTTCGCCATGCGGTTCACGGCCTCGTCGAACTGGGCGTAGGTGAGCTCCCTGCCGTCGAAGACCACGGCCGTGCGCTCGGGGAAGCGCTCCGCCGCGGCCTTGAGCGGCTCGACGGCGTTGGAGAAACGGTCGGTATCCATATCAGAAAACCGCCTTTCGAAAGCGGGGCGCCCATGCGCTGAACCGCGTCAGGCAAGCGAGCGCCCCGCATCCGCGCCGGAACGCCCGCCTTCCGAGAATCCGGCAATTACTTCTGGAAACGCTCCATGGTCTTGGCGTAGGCCGCCGTGGTCGTGCAGAAGGGGGAAGCGGTGGACTCGGCTTGCATGCAGGCGTTCAGGTTGCCGTCGGCAAGGGAGTTCAGGATGCCCTTGGTGATCTGGATGGAGGGCGCCGGCATGGCGGCAACCGTCTTCGCGAGCTCCATGGCGCAGCTCTCCAGCTCCTCGGCGGGCACGAGGCGGTTCACGAGGCCCCACTCGTGCATCTTGGCGGCCGGGATCTTGCCGCCGATGTAGAGGATCTCCTTGGCGCGCTGCATGCCCACCAGCTTGGGCAGCATCTCCATCATGCCCATCTCGGGGATGATGCCGATCTGGCAGAACGCCGGCACGAACGAGGTGCGCTCGGAGGCCACCACCAGGTCGGACGCCAGCGCCATGGCGAAGGCGCCGCCCACGGCGTAGCGGTCGACCATGGCCACGATGGGCTTGGCCATGGTGCGCATGCGCTGGATGAGGCGCACGTAGTTGAGGAACGTGGCCCGGGCCTCCTCGGGAGTGGGCTTGTGGTCGGACTGGCTGAGGTCGCCGCCGCTCGAGAACACGTCGCCCTCGCCGCGCAGCACGACGGCACGCACGTCGTCGTCGGCGTCGGCCGCGGCCAGAAGCGCGTCGAGCTTGATCATCATCGGCGCCGAGATGGCGTTCTTCTTCGCAGGCTGGTTCAGATAGATTACCTGCACGCCGTCGGCAGGCGCGTCGGCGTACACCACGTCCTTCTCCGTCATGGATCGATCCTCCCGTTCGAAAATATCTCGCAATCTCCCCTTCTGCATATTTCATGCCAAGCTCGCAACTTCACGCGAAGAAAAAGCCCGGCGCCCGCGGAAAGCGAGCGCCGGGCTCGAGAGCGAAGGGGCGCCTTCGGCGAATGCGGGAGGGCCGAAGGTTCCGAAGCCCTCCCGTGCCGCCAGAGGCGGGTCGCCCCGGTCGTTACAGCGCGCAGGCGGCCACGTAGCCGGCCTTGGTGGCATCGGCGATGCGACCAGGCTCGTTGCAGTCGCCGGCCATGTACACCTCGACGCCCTGGCGCAGCAGCTCCTCGTACAGCTCGTGGTTCTGGTCCAGGCCGAGGGTGACGGCCACGGTCTTGCCGGGCACGAACACCTCTTCGTCGTGGGTGACGGGCTTGCCGTTCTCGTCCTTGAGCGGCTTGCCGTTCGCATCCTTCTCGGGCACACTCTGGATGCACTTCACGCCCTGCTCGGTGATTTCGACCACGCGGGTGAGCGGGTACAGGCTCACGTTCTCGGCCTTCTTGAACTGGCTCGTCAGGCCGAAGCGCTCGGAGGGGCTCACGTCGTAGCCGATCTTCTTGCTCTTCTCGATGATGCCGGTGGTGCGCCCGGTCTCCATGCACAGGTGACCCAGCTCGCAACCGGGCAGGCCGCCGCCGATGATGGCCACCTCGCGGGAGATGGGCCAGGTCATCTTCGCGGTCATCTCGCGGGCGAACGACGGGGTGTAGTGGGCCTTGAGGAACCACGAGCCGCCGGTCCACATGATCTTGTTGAACAGGCCCTTCTTGCCCTTGGGCGCATGGCCGTTGAGCATCTCCAGGAAGTCGTGGGACATGACGACGTTCTTGCCGTCAGCGCCGGGCACGTCGATGCCGATGGGGTTGCCGCCCACGGCGACGATGGCGGCGTCGGGCTTCACCTGGGCCACGAGCTCCGGCGTGACCTTCGTCTTCAGGTGCACGGTGATCTCCGGATGCTCGGACATCTGGTGCTTGAGGTAGTCGAGGTAGCGCTCATGGTAGGGGCTGAAGATGGCGCTCATCTTCACGCAGCCGCCGATGCGCGGACCCTCCTCGTACAGATCCACCGTGTGGCCGCACTGGGCGGCGGTGAGCGCCGCGTTCAGACCCGCCGGGCCCGACCCGATGACCATGACCTTCTTGGGATGCTCGGTCTTGGGATACATGGGATGCAGCAGCTCGGCGCCCAGGTGCGGGTTCACGCCGCAGTACACTAGGTCCTTGCCGCGGGAGACCACGTCGTCGATGCAGCGGCAGCACACGATGCACTTGCGCATCTCGGCGGTGCGGTCCTCCATGACCTTGCGCGGCAGCGCCGGATCGGCGATGGAGTAGCGAAGGCCGGCGATGACGTCGCACTTGCCGTCGCGCAGGTTCTGCTCCATGACGGTGGGGTCGGTGTTGCGGTAGCCCTGGCCCACCGGCTTCTTCGCCACGGTCTTGATCTGCTCGGAGATGTACATCCAGTGGCCGTCCTCGATGCCCTTGGTGGTCAGCGGGACGCTGGTCTCGTGCCAGCCCACGGAAAGGTCGTGCAGGTCGAGGCCGGCCTCTTCCATCCACTGGGCGATCTGCAGCGATTCCTCCATGGAAAGGCCGGACCCGTTGGCGGTCTTGATGAAGTCGACGGGGGACCAGCGCACCACGATGGGGTAGTCGGGGCCCACGGCCTCGCGGGTCTCGCGGATGACCTCGAGCGTCAGGCGGGCGCGGTTCTCGAGGCTGCCGCCGTACTGGTCGGTGCGGTTGTTGGTGGCCTGGGACATGAAGCGGCTCATGACGCCGCCGACGCCCGCCATGACCTCGACCGCGTCGAAGCCGGCCTTCTTGCACACGAGCACCGAGTTCACGAACATCTTCTTGAACTCGGCGATCTGCTCGAGCGTCATGGCCTTGAAGCCGCCCATCATGGGGATGACGGCAATGTCGGAGGGACCGTAGGCGCTCTCCTTCTCCTCGCCCTCGAACTTCAGGTCGTGCACGCAGTAGATCTGGGCGCAGATGAGGCCGTCGTGCTTGTGGACCGGGTCGACCATGAACTCCTTGAGCTCGTCGACGCAGCTGTCGTCGTAGGCGCAGGGCAGCGGGTGGAGCCCCTCGATGTTCGTGCGCTTCCAGGGGCAGATGGTCTGGATGATCATGCCCGTGCCGCCCTCGGCGCGCTCCTCCAGATAGTTGGCGAGCATCTGGGTGGGATGGTTGCCCTGGTCCACGTAGCCGAAACCGGGCGACATGGAGGTGGTGATCATGCGGTTCTTCAGGGTCACCCCGTTGACCTTGAGCGGCGAACCGAGGATGGGATACTCTTTGCTCATACGACTGACCTTTCCTTTCCCTACATACCTATGCAAACCGAGGCCGACGGCGCCCATGCTGCACGGCGCCGCCGGCCCTGGGGAGACACGCTACTTCTTCCACGCCTTCTGCGAGACCTTGATGGTCAGCGGCACCAGGACCACGGCCAGCAGGTACATGGCGATGACCACGATGAAGCACAGGTCGTAGCTGCCCGTGGTGTCGTAGATCATGCCGTACACCACGAAGGAGATGGCGGTGAACACGAAGATGCCGGTGGACACCCAGGAGTAGACCTGCGAGTAGCTCAGCGAACCGAAGGCGGTGCGGGCCAGCATGGGGGCGATGACCGTGAGCCCCGCGTAACCGCCGCCGAAGATGACCATGCCGGCGTAGAAGATGGCGATGTTGCCGCCGGCGATGTAGGCCAAGAAGATGCCGATGGCGCCGGCCGCAGCCGAGATCATGCCGGTCCAGCGGACGCCGATCTTGTCGTTGAGGGCGCCAAGGACCAGCTTGAATACGATGCCGCCCACCATCATGATGGACACGGCCATGGCGCCTGCCGCCGCGCCCAGCTCGCCGCGGGCGCACACCGCCGGGATCTGCTGGAAGAAGGCGGCGCACATGACGAAGATGCCCGCGACCAGGACCAGCATGTACAGGCCGGGCGACTTCATGGCCTGATCCATGGTGGCGCCCTCCTCCTCGTACTGCTCGGTCTCCTTCTTCACCTCGGCCGCCGTCTCGCCGATCTTCTCATCGGCGCCGAAGGGCAGAAGGCCCATGACCTCGGGGCTCTTGCGCACGAAGAGCACCGTCAGGATGACGGAGACCACGGTGGTGAAGATGGACATCATGGAACGGGCGGTCTGCCAGTCGTAGGTGGAGATGAGCTGCTGCCCGATGGGGCTGGCGAACGCGCCGATGAGCGAGAGCACCGCCGCCGTGATGGAGATGGCGATGCCGGCGTTCTTCTTGAACCACGCGTTCACGAGCACGGGAGCCGCCAGGTACATGAAGAAGCCCGCGGTGATGCCGAACACCACGCCGTAGAGGTTCCACTGCCACAGCTCCGTGGCGTAGGCGCTCGCCCACGACGCGATGCCGAAGGCCGCGGAGACGATGGCGAGGATCCAACGCGGGTTGCCCTTGGCGAGCATACGGCCGGCGAAGAGGGCCACGATGGCGGACACGATGGGCTGGATGGTACGGTACATGGTGGTGTCGGTCTGGCTCCAGCCGAACTGATCCATGACCGGCGCGACGAAGATGCCCGACGTGTTGGCGATGACGCCGGTCGGGATGGAGTAGAACCCGATGCACCCCAGCACAACGAGCCATGCCCATACCGTTCCCTTCTTGGAAGAGCTCATGAATCCCCCTTTGTTTCTCCTCGGCGCCTCGCAGCCGCAGCTGCCGCCTCGTTCTTTCCCGCCGCCTTTTGGGGCGGAATCCTTGATGGGAAAATGAGCAAATTCCGTGCCAATTATCGGTAGGAAACGGTCCGCGAACGGCAGGGCTGATCGGGGGCGGCGCGCGAGGCTAGACCCACAGCTTCCGCGCCGTGCGCACCACGATGGGGCACAGGATGGCGCAGAGGCAGTACAAGGCGATGACCAGGACGAAGTCGGCGGTGAAGGAGCCGGTCACGTCGCAGAGGAACGACAGGACGAAACCGGCCAGGGCCGAGAGCAGCGAAATGCCCGAGGACACCCACGAGTAGATCTCGGAGAAGTGGGCCGAGCCGAAGCCCTGGCTGCCGAGCAGGGGGCTCACGATGGAGAGCGCCGAATAGCCTAGGCCGTACAGGCCGGTGCCCAGGAAGAAGAGCGGCGCGTTGGGGCCGGCCAGCAGGATGACGGCCACGCCGAGCGCGCCGAAGGCGCTCGAGGTGACGCCGGCGCGCACGGCCCCCACCCGGTCGGCGAGCCAGCCGAAGCCGGGCTTGCCCACGATGGAGCCGACCATGGCGATGGACACGGCGTAGGCGCCCACCATGGCGCCGAGCTCGGTGGTGGCGCAGTAGGCCGAGAGGTACTGCACGAGGCTCGCGCAAAAGCCGAAGCTGCCGGCCACGAGGATAAGCAGGTACAGCGCCACCGACTTGCGCGCCTGGGCGGCCGTGGCCCCCTGCTCGACGACCTGGACGCGGACCCGCGGCTCCTCCTGGGCGCGCGCTCCCTCGGCCTTCGGGCGCGCCGCCCGCTCGGGGTTCGCGCCGTAGGGCACGATGCCCATGGACTCGGGGCTGCGCCGCAGCAGCAGCGCGGTGGGCACCACGGAGAGCACGAGGCACACCATGCTCATTACGATGCGCGCCGTCTGCCAGCTGGTGGCGTCGATGATCGACTGGGTGATGGGGCTGCACACCGCGGCGAAGACGCCGATGAAGGCGCTCGTGACGCCGATGGCCAGGCCGTTTCGCTTCCTGAACCAGATGTTGACGATGGTGGGCAGCGCCAGAAACAGGATGAAGCCCGCGCACGCCCCGTAAAACACGCCGTAGACCACCCACTGCCACGGCTGCGTGTAGAACGCGCAGGCCAGAGCGTTCACGCTGAACACCGCCGATGTGGCCGTGAGCACCCAGCGGGGGTTGAAGCGCGCGAGCACCCGGCCCGCGAAAGGGGCCACCAGGGCCGCGACGAGCTGCTGGACGATGAGGTAGACCGTGGTCTGCGTGCGCGACCAGCCGAACTCGTCCATGATGGGCTGGACGTACACGCCCTGGCAGTTCCCGATGACGCCGACGGGCACCGCGTAGAACGCGATGCACGCCACGAGGACGATCCAGGCATAGTGTATCTTCCGTCCAGCCATGAGGCACGCTTCCCTTCCCTCGACCGCGCCCGCCGCGAGCCGATCCGTTGCGCTATCCGCCCCCGCTCGGCAAGAACCCGGCAGCGGTTCGCCCTGTGCCGGGTTCTCGTGTGCAGGGCTCGCGCCGGGCCACTTTCGGCCGGGCACGCCCGAATGGTTCGGCGCAGGAAGGGCGCTTTCGTCCCCCGCCTGCGCCGATGGCCTTCCGTCGGCTTAGCCGAAGGGGCCGTCCTCCTTCTTGAGCAGGCCGCTGGCGTACATGGCCGCCACCTCGTCGGCCGTGGCGCCAAGCTCCTCCAGGATATCCTCGTTGTCGGCGCCCACGAGCGGCATGCCGCGCCAGATCTGGCCGGGGTTCTGCGTGAGCTTCGGCACGATGTTCACGCCGCGGATGGTGCCGTCGTCGTAGGAGTTCTTCCACTCCGTGAAGCTCTCGCGGGCCAGGTAGTGCGGGTCCTTCTCGGCGATGGCGAAGTTGTAGATGCGGCTGCAGGGAACGCCGCACTCGAGCAGGATCTTCTCGGCCTCGTCGGAGTCGTGCTCGGCGAAGAACTTCTCCATGGCCGCCTCCAAGGCGTCTCCCGCCTCGGTGCCGAAGGCCACCACGGGGGTGCCCACGGGGAACAGGTCGCTGCCGTACTCAAGGCCGAAGGCGGGGATGGCCTTCTTCACCACGCCGGGGCCGAGGATGAGCACGTAGATGGGCACGCCGTCCTTGCAGATGTAGGTGCCGTAGCCGGCCGAGGAGGTGGAGTGGTTGCCTTCGCGCACCGGCAGCGCGCCGGTGTTGAGGTAGTTCACCGCGTAGAAGCCCTCGCAGCGAAGCATGGCCTCGTACTGGGCCACGTCGACGCTCTCGCCCTTGCCCGTCTTCTGGGCGTTGATGTAGCCGGCCAGAGCTCCCACGTCGGCCATGAAGCCGGCATAGTAATCGCTGACCTGCGGGAACGCCGGAACGGGCAGACGATCCGGGAATCCGTTCATGTCGAGGAAGCAACCGTAGGCCTGGCCGATGGCGTCGAAGGAGGCGCGGCCGATGTAGGCCGGGTCGCCCGTCTGGCCGAAGCCGGAGATGTGAACGATGACGAGCTTCGGGTTGACCTCCCACAGCACCTCGTCGGTCATACCCCACTTGGCCATCTGGCCGCCGCGGAAGCCGTCCATGAGGATGTCGGCGTCCTTGAGCAGCTTGAAGAAGTACTCGCGGCCCTCGCCCTCCTTCACGTTCATGCAGAGGCTGCGCGTGTTGCGGCGCTCCATCTGGGTGCCCCAGCCCTGCAGCTTCTCGTTGGTGGGACGAGACGTGTCGCGTCCGAGCGGGCTCTCCACGCCGATGACGTCGGCGCCCAGGTCGGCCAGAAGGCCGCAGGCGAAGGGGCCGGCGATGGCCATCGTGAGGTTCACCACCCGCACGCCCTGCAGCGGACCGAACTTGGGACAGTCTTGCGTTTTCATGCGCTTCCTCCTTGTTGATTCGGGAACCTATGCAGCATTCAAGCAAAAGACGTGCCACGTTGGCATCGCTTTTGCATGGAAACACCGTGGGCGACGGCGGTTCGGAGGGGACCGCCGCAGCGCCCGCCGACGCGATTTGCTACACTGCAAGCGAAGGGGGCGTGCGTTCGCCCCGTTGCGGAAAGGTGGTTTCGAGCATGGGTTTCTTCAAGGGCTCCGCCAAGGCGCCGGACATGGCGAAATGCGACGAGGTTTCCGTGGTCATCGAGCCGAGGAACGGCGCGCTGGCCCTGCCCGTGTGCATCGAGATCCCGGGCGGCCGCGCCCACGAGGTCATCCCCGCCGGCGTGAAGCTGCCCTACAAGACCACGCAGCTGTTCTCGACGGTGGACCCCTACCAGCTGGCCGCCGAGTTCCACCTGGTGGCGGGCTCCCGTCCGCTGGTCAAGGACAACATCGAGCTGGGACGCGTGCGCATCCGCGACGTGAAATGGGCCGGCGCCGGCAAGCCGAAGCTCGAGGTGAGCTTCAACGTGGCCAAGGACGGCACGCTGACCATCGGCGCCGACAACCTGGACAAGAAGCGCACCGAGATGCTGGCATGGCTGGCGACCGACCGCGTGAGCGCCGAGCAGGTGCGCTCGGCCGAGGAGCAGGCCCAGGCCGCGCGCGAGCACGACGAATGGGTGGACAAGTGCATCGACGAGATGCTCGTTGGCTACTCGCTCATGGACGCCGCCTACGAGCGCTACGCCGTGGCGAAGAAGAAGCTCAACCCGCTGCAGACCCGCGAATACAAGCAGGCGCGCCGCCGGTTGGAGAAGGCCCTCAACGTGATGCCGCCCGAGGCCACCGCCGAGACCATGGCCGAGCTCAACGCCGCGCGCGAGGCCTTCGACGCCATCTACGAGTCCCACAAGCCCGTCTACGACGCCGTGATGGCCTGGTACGACAAGAAGTAGCGCGGAGCGGCCCCTTGGAAAAAGGGCCCCGGTCGAAGCGGACGACGCGCCTGCTTCGACCGGGGCCCTTCGGCGTTTCGGAGGGGCGGTTACGCTACCAGCTTGAGCGCGAAGTAGCCGACGCAGCCGAGGACGATCACCGCCGCGCCCACGACGATGAGCGGGTTCGCGCGCTTCGTCGGCGCCGTGACGCGCATGCCGTCGATGAGCCAGCCGAGCGCTCCGAACCCGACGAGCAGCGACCCCAGCATGATGACGATGAGCGCGGCCCGCGCCGGGAAGTCCATCTCGCTTCCCACCTGGATGGATGCGATGATGAAGGAGATGATGCCGCTGAAGAACCCGAGGAACTCCAGCATGTGCACGTGCTCGTCGGCCAGCTTCTGCTCGATTTCGTCGGTCTTTCGCGAAAGCTCCTCGGCCCGGGCCTCCATGGCGTCCTGCGCCTCGCGCAGCGACTGCCATACCGCCGCCGACGAGCGCAGGGCCGACGCCGTGGACTGGGCGTTGATGACCGTGGCCACCTCGGCGAGGTAGTCCTCCTCGCGGGCGAAGCGGCTGTCCCCCCTGCGGCGCATGGACTCGATGAGCTCCCGGGCGTCGTCGAAGCAACGGGCCGCCTGCTCGTACTTCCCGGCGCAGGCCAGAAGGCGTCCTTCGGTGACGAGGAAGGAGGGGTAGATCTTCTTGCCCTTCAGCGAGGAGAACGCCTCGATGCGCTCCACCAGCTCCACCAGCTCCTCGTCGACCGCGCCGCCTTCCCGGGCGGCCGGCTCGGCTCCGGCCAGGCGCTCCGATTCCACTTGGGACAGCAGGATCTCGCCGTAGTTGTTGAGGAACCCGCCGTGGTTGCGGGCGATCCGCACGGCCTCGCGCGCCTGGTCCTGAGCCCCTTGGACGTCGTCCTGGGCCAGAAGGTAGCGGCTCTTGGCATAGCGGTACAGAGAGAAACGGTCCAGGTCGTCCCCCACGGCGGCAAACAATCCGTCCCAGCGCGCCAGCCGCTCCGGCTTGTCCTTCACCTGGCGGTTCGTCCATTCGAAGCAGGCGTAGAAGAGCACGAGCTCGGTGGCGGCGTCGGCGTTGCCGCTGGAGGCGTAGGAGCACAGCAGGCTCTGCATCTCGTCGGCCTGAGCCTTCGTGAGGGGGTTCGCTCCCATGGCGAAGGCCTCGCGGATGACGCGCTCGAAGGCCTGGTCGTTCACGTCCTCCACCGGCGGGGCACCGGCGTCCTCCGAGGCCAACAGGCACGCGAGCTCCTCGACGCGCCGGCGCGTCTCGTCGTCCCTGATGCGGCCCGATAGGTCCTGCCCGAGCTTCGTTTCAACCACCGTTTCCTCCTCCGAACGTGACGGCGCGGTTCCGAAAGGGCGCCGCTGCGGCCCTTCGCTTTCGCCGCGCCGCTATTCTATCCTATAATGACGCCACCATCGAACCCGGGCAAGGAAGGCGCCATGGACAAGCCGATCGTCGGCATAGCAGGGCAAACGGAGGTCGCGGCCGACGCCTACGGCATCAAGCGGCGCTACGTCGACTACCTGCGCCGGGCGGGAGCCCTGGTCGTCGTGGTGCCGCCCGGCTTTCCTGAAGGCGACGCGGGCGAACTGCTCGACGGCTTCGACGGGCTGCTCGTGCCCGGCGGCGACAACGTGGATCCCGAGCTTTACGGCGAACCTTTGCGCGGCGACTTGCCGCTGGCGGGCCGGGAGCGCGACGATGCGGAGATGGCCCTGATCAAAGAGGCGCGACGACGCAGCATGCCGGTGCTTGGGCTATGCCGCGGGCTGCAGGCGGTAAACGTCGCCTGCGGCGGGACGCTCGCGCAGCGCGTGACGGACCGCCCGGTCGCTCACTGGCAGGGCGAGCCGTTCTCGGAGCCGAGCCACGGCGTGCGCGTGGCTGAAGGAACGCCCCTCTTCCGCGCGCTCGGCAACCCCCACGGCCCCCTTTCCGTCAACAGCATGCACCGCCAGGGCATCGATCGGCTCGCTGAGAGCCTGGAGGCGGCGGCATGGGCCGATGACGGCCTCGTCGAGGGAATCTTCGACCCGCGGTCGCCTTTCTTCCTAGCCGTCCAGTGGCATCCGGAATTCCTCGCCGACGATGCGCCCTCCGACGCCCTGGCCCTCGCCTTCGTGGAGGCGTGCGCGGCGTACCGTGCAGGGCGCCGCGCACAGGACTAACCCGCCGTCGCAGCGAGGTTCGGCTACTGCGCCCGAAGACCCGCCCCGAAACGAGAAGGACCCCCGTCGAAGCGGGGGTCCTTGCAACCGGGTTTGCAGCCCCGGCCGGCGCGCTTCCCGAAGGAGGCGCCGTTACGCGAGAGCTACTTCGCCCAAGCGCGACGGCCCATGGGCACGATGACCAGAGCCAGAACCACGATGAGCACGTAGAAGATGATGTTCATCCAGAAGGCGCCCGCATACGAACCCGTGATGTCGAAGATCTGGGCGTAGATGAGGGCCGAGAAGCCGGAGAACACGTTCAGGCCGGTGGCGACGATGGAGAACACGCTGGCGTAGTCCTTGTCACCGAAGGCCTGCTGGCAGGTCAGCGGGGGCACGACGTTCAGCGCGGAGTAGCCGATGCCGAACAGGCCGACGCCGACGTAGAACATCATCTCGGAACCGCCGGACACGAGGGCCACGGCAGCGCCGGCGGCGCCCAGGGCGCCGGCCACGACGCCGGAAGCCTTGGCTCCGAAGTGGTCGGAGATCCAGCCCAGGCCGAACTTGCCGATCATGGAGGTCACCATGGCCACGGACACGGCCAGGGCGCCCACGGCGGCGCCGTCGGCGAACAGCGTGTTGGTGGAGGCGTAGCGGGCGAGCTGCTGCACGAAGGAGGCGGAGATGACGAACATGCCGGCCATGAGGATGAGGAGCCACAGCGCGGGCTGCTTGAGAGCCTCGGCGCGGGTCAGACCCTGCGTCTCCTTGACCTCGGTGATCTTGGCCTCGGCGCTCTTGGCGCGGTCAGCCTCGGCGGCGTCGTAGCCCCAGGGCTTCACGCCCATCTTCTCGGGGGACTCGCGGAGCAGCGCGAAGGTGACGCCGGCGCCGGCGATAAGCACGATGACGGAGCAGATGATACGAGCCTGCTGCCAGCCCATGGTGGCGATCCAGCCGCCGATGATGGGGCTCATGATGGCGCCGAACAGCGACACGAACACGCCGATGGCACCGATGACCGTACCGTTGTTCTTGGCGAACCAGCGGTTGACCATCGTCGGGGTGGCGATGTACATCCAGAACGCGGCGGACGCGCCGTAGAGCACGCCGTAGACGTTCCACTGCCACGGGGCGGTGAACCAAGCGCAGGCGAGGTTCGCCAGGCCGAACACGAGCACCGCGGTGCCGAGGATCCAGCGCGGGTTGTACTTCGCGATCAGCTTGCCGGCGAACGGCGTGCAGATGGCGGCGACCCAGGGCTGGATGGACATGAACAGCGAGGCTTCGGTCTGAGACCAACCGAACTCGTTGATGACGGGCGTCAGGAACAGGCCCGCGTGGTTGGCGGCAAATCCCAGAGGCACTGCGTAGAACGCGATGCAGGAAATCGCGATCGCCCAGGCGTAATTGCTGCCCTTAGCTTGTGAAGATCCCATTCTTTCTCCTTGTCTCTTGCGCGCCCGCACCCCGCAGGCGCGCTGTATGACGAGCAAAAACCGTGCCGCTCCCGCCTCTGCAACGACGAACCCGGCTACCGTTTCTGCTCATTACCCTCTCAAGCGCTGCCCGTTGCCGAGCCGCGCCGTAAGGCCGATCCGGTGGCGGCCGCCCGCTGGATGCGAGCGCCGCCCGACAGGGCTATTCGCCCTTCTTGATGACGCCCTTCTCGTAGAGCAGCTCGATTTCCTCGGGCGAGTAGCCGAACTCCTCCAAGATGTCCTCGGTGTCGGCGTTGTACTTCGCGCCGCCGCGGACCACCTGGCCGGGATGCTTCGTGAACTTCGGCATCATGTTGACCTGCTTGACATCCTTGTCGGTGATCTCGTCGTGCACGTCGATGAACACCTCGCGGGCCTGGTAGTGCGGGTCCTCCAGCATCATGGCGTAGGTCATATGCGGGGAAACGGGCACGCCCATCTGGGAGAACGTGGTATTGACCTCGTCGACGGTATGGGCTTCGCACCACTCGTCGAGCGCCTTGCGGAACTTCGCCGCGCGGGCCGGCAGGGGCTCGTCGAGGCTCTTGCAGCCCGGCGCGCGGGTGATGGAGGCGTAGGTGCCGAGCGGCTGGAAGTCGGGGTCGTCGGCGAAGCCGAAGAACTCCACGAGCTTGCGGACCGGGCCCGCGCCGCCCACGGCCACCTGCACATAGCCGTCGAGGCACTTCTGCGCGCCGGCGCAGGCGCCCACGAGGTCCTCGTTGCCGATGCGCGGAGGCTGGATGCCGTGGTTGATGCCGTCGGAGAGCGTGGCGCCCTGCAGGCGCACGAGCGATTCGAACTGCGTGCAGTCGATGGACTCGCCCTCGCCGGTCTCGCGGGCGCGGATGACGGCGGCCAGGACCGACCAGGCGCCCATGAGCGCGGTGCAGAAGTCGCCGAGGAAGGGCTTGGTCACGTTCGGCGGGCAGCCCGGGAAGCCGTTGAGGTTCGCGTAGCCGCTGAAGGCCTGGCCGATGGGGTCGAACGACGCCTTGCGCACGTAGTTCGGGTCGCCCCAGTTGCCGAAGCCGGAGATGTGCAGGATGACGAGCGCGGGGTTGGCCTCCCACAGAACCTCGTCGGTGAGGCCCCACTTGGCCCAGGTGCCGCCCTTGGAGGACTCCACCAGCACGTCGGCCCACTTCACCATCTGGAGCAGGATCTCCTTGCCCTCAGGCGAGGGGATGTTCAGCGTCATCATGCGCTGGTTGCGGCGGTCGACCGACCACGCGTCGCCGTACATACGGTACATGTCGGGAGCCATCACGCTTTCCAGCTCGATGACGTCGGCGCCCTGCTCGGCGAAGAGCTCGCACACGAACGGCGCGGCGATGACGGCGCCGGCGTTGAGAACCTTCAGGCTCTGCAGGTTGCCGAACTGAGGACGATCGGCTGATTTCATAGGCTACCTCCTTGATGACATGACGGGATGCCTTGCCGGTATCCCCTCTCCCCGCCACGGAACCCGTGGCGCCCTCAACCGTACAAGCAACAATCGTGCCAACGCAGGCGGACGCGCGCTCCGAAAGGGCGCACGTACCGCAAGGCGTTTCACGCACGTGCCCGACACCCTTTCGTTCAAGCAAGTTCCGTGCCAAATATCGGGGCAAGCGGTAGCTTTTCGAGGAGCGAAGGGCGCCTTTTCCGCGGGGAACGGTTTGACGGGAAACGGAAGGGCCGCTTCGGCGCTCCGGCCGCCGGCATCGCCGGCCCAAAGGCGACCCAGATCGCTCCGGCCGTCGTCGCAGGTCCTCTGGAAGGAGGGGCGGAGGGGAGGCGGGTCGTCGCCGCCGCAAGTCCCCCCGAAGGGAGGTGCGGAGGGGAGGTCTCGCGCGCAGTTCCGCACGAGCCGGAACGTCCAGTGGACGTTCCGTGCGAGCTCAGGACTGTTTGAGCACGGGGCCTCCCCTCCGCGCCTCCACCCGTGAGGCTTTCGGCGGCGGCCAAGCAGCTAGGCGATTCCCGGTTGGAAGTAGGGCTTCTTGCCCAGCAGGCGCTCGTCGTACATGCGGGCGATCGCGGCTTCGTCGAGCCCGAGCTCCGCGAGGATGTCCTCGTTGTCCTGACCGACCGACGGAGCGCCGCGCCACACCCGGCCCGGGAAGTTCGCCGCGTCGGGCACCACCTTCACGCCGGGGATGGTGTCGGAGCCGTCGCTCGAGGCCCATTCGGCGATGACGCCGCGCGCCTGGCAGTGGGGATGGTTGCGGATGGCCTCGTAGTCCATGATGCGCGAGCAGGGCACGCCGTTGTTCGCCAGGATGTCCTCCACCTCGGCGGCCGTGTGCTTCGAGAGGAACTCGGCGAAGGCGGCTTCGGCCACGTCGGCCGCCGGGCTTCCGTAGGGGATGATGCCCTCGCCCTCGGGGAACAGGTCGCTTCCGTATTCCAGCCCGATGAGCGGCAGTCCCACTTTGAGCACGCCGGGGCCCAGGAACAGCACGTACACCTCTTCCCCGTCGGCGCACTCGTAGGTGCCGTACAGGGCGCAGATGAGGCTGTGGCTCCCCTCGCGCACGTAGTCCTCGCCGTAGTGCCAGTAGTCGGTGGGGTACTGCGACTGGGTGCGCAGAAGCGTTTCGAACTGGGCGATGTCGAAGGACTCCCCCTTCCCCGTCTGAGTGCGTTTGAGCAGGGCCGCCAGCGTCATGCCGAAGGCGTAGAAGGAGGCGGAGTAGTCGCCCGGGAACACCATGGCCGGAAGCGACGGCATGCCGGGGAACCCGTTCATGCGCATGGTGCCGCTGAACGCCTGGGCGATGGGGTCGTAGCTGGCGCGCTTCACGTAGGCCGGGTCTCCGGTCTGCCCGAAGCCGGAGACGTGGGCGATGACCAGGCCGGGGTTGCGCTCCCAGAGCACCTCGTCGCCCAGGCCGTTGCGCGTAAAGCGGCCGCCCACCGAGGCTTCGATGAGCACGTCGGCGGTCTCGATGAGCTTGAGGAACGCCTCGCGGCCTTCCCCGTGCAGGTAGTCCATGGCCAGCGAGCGCATGTTGCGGCGGTCCTGCTGCCAGCTGCCCCCGTGGCCCGACGTGCGGCCCATGTCCACCACCGTCGGATGCTCGATCCAGACGACGTCGGCGCCGTTTTCGGCGTAGAGCTCCGCGGCGAAGGGGGCCGCGACGGAAAGGCCTATGAGCACCACCCGGTAGCCGGACAGCAGGCCGAACTGGGGGATATCGGACGTTTTCGCCATGGGAGCCTCCTCTTCGATCGCGAGCTCCCTGCATCCGTGCAACAATCATGCCAGAAAGGCGGCCGCATCGCGCCGGCGGCTGAGGGGCGCCGCTCGCCCCCTTGCGCGCGAAGGTTTAATTCCCGCCGGCTTCGCCGGTTGCCGCGAGCTTTACTCTATAATACGGCGAAACACGGCGCGCCAAGGCGCATCCACCACCACGACGGCACCGAAGGGACGACAGGTTGACCACCGTTCAGCTCAGAGAATCTCTCCGCGCGGGCCTTCTCGGCTACGGCTTCCTGCGGGCGTGGATCGTGCTGTACCTGCTGTTCTCGCGCCAGGTCTCCGTGGAGCGCTTCTGGTATCCGCTCGTGCTGCTGATCTCCGTCGCCGCAAGCGCCCTCGCGGTCATCTGGCTTCGCCGGCAGGCCGTCTACAAGGACCACGAGCCCCTGTTCGACGTGCTCTTCCTCGGATGCGGGGCGCTGGGAACCTGCTTCACGTTCTTCGGGAACCTCCTGGACGGCGCCGCCTATCTCAACGTCGGTTTCCTGGCCGTCGGCCTGTGCGCAGGGTACTTCGAGGTGCGCTGGAGCGAGCGGTTCCTCCCCTACTCCGACAAGCTTGTCTACTGCAACCTGCTGCTGGCCTTCCTGCTGGCGGCCGTCATCGGCATCGTCTCCTCGGCGCTGCTGCCCGAGAGCCTGCTGCTCGTGGAGTCGCTCGCGCTCATCGTCTGCATGGGCGCTCTGTACTTCTCCTCCCGCAACGACGGCGCGGGCGCGCAGGCTGGCGAGCGGGCCGACGCCGCGGGGCCGGACGGGAAGACGGGCGCGCAGCAGGGTTCGATGCGCAGCCGCAAGATGCTCTTCAACGTCACGATGACCGCCGTGCTGTTCAGCTTCGTGCAGATGTCTGCCACGAGCATCTGCTACAGCACCCTTCCCGTCAACGAGGTGTACTG